>JAKLKW010000125.1 GCA_023150455.1 Alphaproteobacteria bacterium
CTTCAGCGCCACGGCATAGTGCGTCGGGTTGGTGACGACCACGTCGGCCTCGGGCACGGCCTGCATCATGCGCTTGCGCGCGCGCTCGGCGCGCAGCGCGCGGATCTTGCCCTTGACGTGCGGGTCGCCTTCCTGCTGCTCGCTCTCGTCGCGCACTTCCCGGCGGATTCGGGGTCCGGTCCAACCCATTTTCTGATTTCCGATCGTTTAGAGTTGACGACTGTATAGACAGTCGACTAGACTTCGTGATGGGATTCGAGTGGGACGAGCGCAAGCGGCGAAGGAACCTCGCTGCCCATGGTATCGATTTCGTCGCCGCGGCTTCGGTGTTCGACGGTCCGACGCTCGAGTTTCCGGATGATCGGGAAGACTACGGCGAAGAGCGGGTCGTCGCCTTGGGCGTGATCGGACTCGATGTCCTCGTCGTCGTGTACACGTGGCGCGCCGGGCGCCGCCGCCTCATCAGCGCCAGAAGGGCAACGAGCGATGAAACCTACGCGTATTTCCAGACGATCCACGACGCAAATCGCCCGAATGAAGGATAGGAGCGACTGGGACCGCGTTCGGAAGCTCAGCGACGCCCAGATCAGAGACGCCGTGGCGCGCGACCCGGATGCGGTCATGCTCGACGAGGATTGGCTCCGGCGAGCGAAGGTGGTCATCCCGCCGAAGAAGCAGATGGTTGCGCTTCGGCTCGACGCGGACATCGTCGCTTGGCTTCGCGACTCTGGAAAGGGCTACCAGACCCGCATCAACGCGCTGCTCAGGGCGGTGATGGACGGCCGCCTTGTACCGAAATAGATTTGTCCCGGCCAGCGACCAAGTGGCGGTCGATCGCACGCGATGACGATCTTTCATCATCGCTTTGAGCTATGACGGTTTGATGTCCTTTTCGGCGCAAACGCGAATGAAAGCCACTGCAATTTCGTCGGGCCGCAACTCCGCCCGCGACGAGCCCTACAAGTCATTCCTAGGTGTCTGCAAGGCCTACCGAGATGCGATTCACCATACCACCCCGTTTGAGCGAAAGGCCCAGGCACTGGCAGCGGGCGGACGCCCGCTAAAGCTCTATGGAATCGATTCTCGGGTGGCCCTGCAGTGCGTAGAGGCCGCAGCCGATACGATACTAGCGATCAATGATCTTGCATATGGCGGTCGCATACATTTGCGTATGAACCAGAGTTGTGAGGACATCAAGAACGAGGCTCTGCTTCTCGGATAGAAAGCCGGATGCATCCCTTGTTCTTGCAGCATCCTACTCCGCGGCCGGCAGCACGCGGCCCTTCAGCTTCATCACGTAGCTGATGACCTGCGCCACGGCGCGGTAGTGCTCCTCGGGGATCTCGTGGTCGAGCTCGACGCCGGCGTAGAGCGCGCGGGCGAGCGGCGGGTTCTCCACGATCGGCACCTCGTGCTCGTCGGCGACCGCGCGGATGCGCATGGCGACCTGGTCGACGCCCTTGGCGACCAGGCGCGGCGCGCTCATGCGCTCGGCGTCGTACTTCAGCGCCACGGCAGTCGGGTTGGTGACGACCACGTCGGCCTCGGGCACGGCCTGCATCATGCGCTTGCGCGCGCGCTCGGCGCGCAGCGCGCGGATCTTGCCCTTGACGTGCGGGTCGCCTTCCTGCTGCTTGCCCTCGTCGCGCACTTCCTGCTTGGTCATGCGCAGCTGCTTGTGGTGGTTCCACCACTGGTACCCGTAGTCGGCGCCGGCGATCACGAACACCGCCGCCACGACGCCCAGCAGCAGCCGCACCGTCAGGTCCGACGCCGTGGCCATCATCGTCTCGGCGTCGAGCCCGACCCATTGCTCGACGCCGCCGAGCATCGGCACGACGGCGAGGCAGGCGACGGCGCCGACGATCGCGATCTTGGCGATGCCCTTCGCCATCTCGACCGCGCCGCGCACGGAGAAGATGCGCTTGAAGCCGCTGACCGGCGAGATCTTCGACCATTTCGGCTTCACGCTCTCGGCCGTGAACAGCCAGCCGTGCTGCAGGAAGTTCGCGGCGAGCGCGGCCAGCAGCAGCAGGCCCAGGATCGGCAGGGCGGCCATCGCCATCTCGCTGGCGGCGGTGCCGAGCACGTCGGCGATGCCGGCCTCGTCCATGGCGAAGACGTGCGGTCGCTCGATGAAGGCGCGCATCGACAGCATCAGCCGCCCGGCCGCGTCGCTGCCGAGCGCCAGCACCGCGATCGTGCCCGCGCCGATCATCGCGGCGTTGGAGATCTCGCGCGAGGTCGCGACCTGGCCCTTCTCGCGCGCCTCCTGCAGCCGCTTCGACGTCGGCTCTTCGGTCTTGCTCGATTGGTCCTGTTCCGCGCCCTCGGCCATCCTCTAGCGCCCCGACTGGATGTGGGAGAACAGGACGGCGTAGTGCTGCATGAACAGCGCCATGCCGGCGGCGAGCGTCAGCATCAGCACCGCCATGGATCCCATGATCTGCAGCGGGATGCCGACGAAGAACACCTGCATCTGCGGCACGAGCCGCGCCAGCAGGCCGAGGCCGACGTTGAACACGAAGCTCAGGATCAGGAACGGCGCGGAGATCTGCACGGCGAGCTTGAAGCTGTCCGACACGATGCGGCCGAGCGCCGAGGTCATGAGCTGGATGTCGGGCGCCAGCCCGGGCTGGAACAGGCGATAGGAGTCGACCAGCGCGACGATCGCCTGGTGATCGAGGTCGGTCGAGAAGATCAGCACGATCGCGAGGCTCGCCAGCATCGAGCCGTAGACCGAGGCCTCCTGCGCCAGCATCGGGTTGAAGATCGTGGCCGAAGCGAGGTTGGACTGGAAGGCGATGATCATCCCGGCGATCTGCAGGGCCGAAGCCAGGATGTTGGCGAGCGTCCCGACGAACAGGCCGATCACCACCTCGCCCATGATCAGCAGCCCCAGGGTCATCGCGTCGTCCGGCAGGCGCGGCAGGCCGGGGGCGACGACCGGCGCCACCGCCACCGCGACGGCCAGCGCCAGCAGCAGGCGCACGCGCACCGGCACGGTCTGCTGGCCGAGCCCGGGCAGCATGACCATGGCCGATCCGAAGCGCGCGAAGATGAGCGCCACGGCGAAGAGATCGGCGGGGAGAAGCTGCGCCAGCATGGCGCCCTAGCCCATCGCGACGATCTTGTCGAAGATCTCCAGCGTGAAGGCGCGCAGCGTGCCGAGCATGAAGGGCAGGAACAGCAGCGTGCCGACGAAGAGGATCAGCATCTTCGGCACGAAGGTGAGCGTCATCTCCTGGATCTGCGTGAGTGCCTGGAAGATGGAGATGGCGAGGCCGACGACGAGGGCCACCAGCATCAGCGGGCCGCCGGCCTTGATCATCACCCAGATGGCCTCGCGGCCGATATCGAGGACTTCGGTCTCGTTCATGACGGCGTTCTGCCTTTGGCCGGCGGCGGCCGCGCTCGAGGAGCGCGGCGGCTACATCGGCATGCGCAGGATGTCCTGGTAGGCCGAGACCATGCGGTCGCGGATCGCCATCACCGCCTGCAGGGTGACGTCGGCGTTGTTCACCGCGTTGACCACGTCGGTCATGCTCGCCTTGCCGGCGACGGCGGCCATGCTGATCTTCTCGCCCGCGCGCGCGGTCTCGGCCACGTCGCCGAGCGCGCTCTTGAGCATGCCGGCGAAGCCCGCGCCGTCGGCGGCGGGCGCCTCCATGCCGGGCTGGTCGGCCTTGGCCGCCGCGCTGGCATAGGCGGCGGTGGCGCTGGCAATGACCGGAGCAACCATGATTCGATGTCCCCTCTCGTTCCTCGTTCGCACGCGTCCCAAAGGACGCGCCGGGCCTAGTCGCGCAGCAGGTCGACCGTGCTGCTCATCATGCTGCGTGAGGACCTGACGACCTGCAGGTTGGCCTCGTAGCTGTGCTGCGCCTCGCGCATGTCCATCGCCTCGAGCAGCGGGTTGACGTTGGGGGTGCGCACGTAGCCCTGGGCGTTGGCGGCCGGATGCGACGGATCGTATTTCTGCCCGAACTCGCCCTTCGTGTCGGGCTTGATCCTGTCGACCTTGACCTTGTTGAGCCCGCTGGCGCGGTCGAGCTCGTTGCGGAAGGTGATCGTCTTGCGCCGATAGGGCTCGCCGTCGGCCGTGCGCGCCGAGGTGCCGGCGTTGGCGATGTTCTCGGACGTCACGCGCAGGCGCTTGGCCTGGGCGTTGAGTCCGGCGGTGGCAACCGCGACGCTGTCCTTCAGATCCATGCGTATCGCTCCCGGCCGCTAGCGCCTGAGGACCGACTTCAGCATCGCGAGATGCTTGCGGTACAGGTTGGCGGTCATCTGGTAGTCCATCTGCGTCTCGGTGACCTTGGAGATCTGGTCCTCGAGGTTGACGTCGTTGCCCGAGGGCGAGACCTCGGCGTTGCGCCGGTCGGCGGCGTGCGCGGCCGTGCGCAGCTCGACCGATCGCCGCGCGATGTGGCCCGGATTGGTGGTCGCGAGCCGGACCGGCCCGCTCGCGCCCGCAGCACCCGCGGCCGTCGCACGAAGCGCGCCCGGCCGGTCGGCCACGCCGTTGGCCTCGAGCACGCGCTTGAAGTCGGGCTGGACCAAGTCCTTGGCCTTGAAGTTCGGCGTATCCGTGTTGGACAGATTCTGCGCCAGCACCGCCTGACGCTCGGTCAGCCAGTCCATGCGCTGTCGCATCATTCCGAAAAGTGCGAAGCGATTCAAATCCATGCGGCGTCTTGCCCCGTCCGCGCAGCCCTCTTCCGGCGTTGGCCGGTCTGCCGGACAGGGCGCAGTCTGCCGGGGAAGGCTTAACGTCGGGTTAAGCCGCGGAAGCGGCCGGCGGGGAACCCGGCCTCACCCGATCAGGCGGCGATAGACGGCTTCGGCCGGACCATAGGCGCCGCCCGCCAGGGCCTCGAGCCCGTGCCGGTCGGCCACGGCGACACGGCCGCGCTGCACGCGAACGAGGCCACGGCTTTCCAGCTCGTGCAGGGCCGTGGTCACGCCCGCGCGCCGCACCCCAAGCATGAGTGCGAGCAATTCATGCGTCAGCGTCAGCGTCCCGCCCTCGACGCGGTCGGCGGCCATCAGCAGCCAGCGGGCGAGGCGCTGCTCGATCGTGCACCGGCCGTTGGCGAGCGCGGTGTGCGCCACCTGCACCATCAGCGCGTTGGCGTAGCGCAGCAGCGTGGTGTGCAGCGAAGGGCTGGCGTCCAGGGCCTCGCGCAGCGCGGCGGCCTCGATGCGCAAGGCGCGTCCCGCGGTCTCGGCATAGGTGTGGAAGGCCGAGCGGTCGTCGCGCAGCACGACGGGCACGCCGGTCATGCCCTCGGGGCCGATCAGTCCCGTCTCGACCTGCTTGCCGCCGCCATGGCCGGCGTTGATCGAGGCCAGGCCCAGCTCGATGAAGTAGACATGCTCGATCGGCTCGTGGGCCTTGCCGAAACAGTAGCGCCGGTCGAACGCGACAGCCCCGAGATGCGGCGCCAGGAGACGGGCATTGGCGTCGGGCAAGGACGCAAGCAGGCGGTTGCCCGACAGACCGACGGGCGACACCGGCGAATGCGTCATACCGGTCAGCGCTTGCTCCGACCGCGGTTCGCAGCGACCCGCGCGCTGGTCGCAGCTTTTGCCGGCGGTGCGATGGGCCGTCCTGCCGCATTCCCCAGTGCAGCCGCCCCGGCGGAACAGCGCTCCTCCGCCCGCCGCCGCCGCCTCATTGGGTCTTCGGAGTCCGCCCCATTTCTCGTCGATCGGTTCGCAGGCAACATTGCGTTGCGGCTCCCGGCCTTCGGCCGCGGACGTCATAATACCTGAATACTCGCATTTTTGTTATGGATATTGCCACACGAAGGATTCCGCGCAGGGTCCCGGATTGCCCAGAGCTCGTGCGAAACCGCGGGTTGTCCGGTGATTGAGACAGGACGCCGCATCCGCGGCGGGTCATCGGGCTCAAGGGGGATCCCATCCGGCCGACAGGGAAACCGTCCTTGTCCGAGCCGCCGGGCCATTGCCGAAGCCTCGATCGACCATGACGCTCTCCGCCTTGGTGGCCGGAGCGCATCCGATTTGCGCAGCAGCCGGTTCGACGGTCCCGGCCGGATCGCCGTGCCTTGTGCCAAGGGCGCACGGACAGGCGAGGTTCGCGGCCTGCGGTTGACCGGGCTTCTGTGGCGGCACATCGCGCGCGCAGGCGTGTCCGCAAACGTCGATGCCCTCGCCGCGCTTCCGCGCCGCCGAGGTCCCGCGGCGTCCGCATGACGGTGCCGGCGCAAGGGGAACCCTCGTCGCGTCGGCTCGTTCGGCCAGCACCACCGAACGACGTTGACGACAACTCATCGCAAGGAGAAGGGATATGAAAACAGCTCTCGTGAGCGCGGCCGCAATCGTCGCCCTGGCAGGCGCGGCGCTGGCCCAGACGTCGAGCCCGACGACGGACGGCGCGACGAAACCGGCCCATCCGCAAGTGCAGACGCAGACCCAGAACCCGCCCGCCGTCGCTCCCAGCGCGGGCCAGCCGAGCAGCGGCACGATGAAGAGCGTGACGCCGGCCGGGTCGATGCAGCTCGACTTCTACACCGTGCAGGCCGCCGACATGCGCGCGTCGAAGCTGATCGGCGCCTCGGTCTACGACCAGAGCAAGGAGCGCATCGGCGAAGTCGATGACATCCTCATCGGCAACGGCAACACCGTGCAGGCGCTGATCCTGGGCGTCGGCGGCTTCCTCGGCATCGGCGAGCGCAACGTCGCCGTGAAGTCCGGTGCCGCGACGGTCGGCATGACCGAGAACCGGTCCGTCCAGGTCATCGTCAATGCCACCAAGGAGCAGCTCACCAAGGCACCGGCGGTGAACCTGGCCGATCTCAACGCGAAGGCGACCGGTACGACTTCGACCGGCACCACCACGACCATCCAGCCGAAGCAGTAGGGCAGCCTCGCAGCAGGACATGGCGGGCGGTCCCTTTGACCGCCCGCCCCGTCGTGCCTATTCCGCGGCGGCCCGCATCGTCGGATTGACCAGCTCGATCAGGTCTCTCTCTTCCAGCGTCTCTTTCTCGAGCAGGCGCCGCGCGCCACGCTCCAGCACCTGGCGCCTCTCGCCGAGGATCGCCAGCGCGCGGTCCATCGCGCCCTGCACGATTGCGCGCACCTCGGCGTCGATCGCGGCGGCGGATTCCTCGGCGTAGTCCCTGTCGGCCGGCGGCGACGGCAGGTTGGCCCCGGTCAGGAAGCTGCGCGGTTCGCGGTCGTAGGCGACGCCGCCCAGACGTTCGGACATGCCGTAGCGCGTCACCATCGAGCGCGCGATGTCGGTGACGCGGCGCAGGTCGTCGGCGGCGCCGGTCGACAAGTGCCCATAGACGGTCAGCTCCGCCGCCCGGCCGCCCAGCAGCACCACCATCTTGTTCTCCAGCTCCTCGCGCGTCATCAGGAAGCGGTCCTCGGTCGGGCGCTGCACCGTGTAGCCGAGCGCGCCGACGCCGCGCGGGATTATCGACACCTTGTGCACCGGGTCGGTGCCGGGCAGCGACAGCGCCACCAGCGCATGCCCCATCTCGTGATGGGCGACGATCTCGCGCTCGCGCGGATTGAGCAGCCGGTTGCGCTTCTCCAGGCCGGCCACGATGCGCTCGACCGCGTTGGTGAAGTCGCGCAGGTCCACCGCCTCGGCGCCGCGGCGCGTAGCGAGCAGCGCCGCCTCGTTGACGAGATTGGCGAGGTCGGCGCCGGTGAAGCCGGGCGTGAGCGCCGCGATCTTCTCCGCGTCGACGTCGGGCGCCAGCTTCGCCTTCTTCAGGTGCACGCGCAGGATGTCGATGCGGCCCTTCTTGTCCGGCCGGTCCACCAGCACCTGGCGGTCGAAGCGGCCGGCGCGCAGCAGCGCCGCGTCGAGGATCTCGGGGCGGTTGGTGGCCGCGAGGATCACGACGCCGGTGCTGGCGTCGAAACCGTCCATCTCGGTCAGGAGCTGGTTCAGCGTCTGCTCCTTCTCGTCGTGGCCGCCGGCGTAGGGTCCGATGCCGCGCGCGCGGCCGAGCGCATCCAGCTCGTCGATGAAGATGATCGCGGGCGCCCTGGTGCGCGCCTGCTCGAACAGGTCGCGCACGCGGGCGGCGCCGACCCCGACGAACATCTCGACGAACTCCGAGCCCGAGATCGAGAAGAACGGCACCTTGGCCTCGCCGGCGACGGCCTTGGCCAAGAGCGTCTTGCCGGTGCCGGGCGGACCCACCAGCAGCACGCCCTTGGGCATGCGCCCGCCGAGACGGCCGTACTCCTTGGGGTTCTTCAGGAAATCGACGACCTCGCGCAGCTCGTCCTTGGCCTCGTCGACGCCGGCGACGTCCTCGAAGCGGACGCCGGTATCGGCCTCGACATAGACCTTGGCCTTGCTCTTGCCGATCGACATCAGGCCGCCGCCGATCCCCTGGCCCATGCGCCGCACGATCAGCGCCCAGACGCCGAAGAAGAGCGCGAGCGGCAGCACCCAGGACAGCAGGTCCTTCAGGAGCGAGTCTTCGACCTGGCCGGTATAGGTCACGCCGAATTTCTGCAGCTCGGCGGCGAAGTCCGGGTCGACGCGCGTGGTCACGAACTCGCTCTTGCCGTCCAGCGGCTCCTTGAGCTTGCCCTGGATGAAGCGGTCCGAGACGCCGAGCTCGGCGACCTTGCCTTCCCGCAGCAACTGCTCGAACTGGCTGTAGGGGACCGGCGCGATGCGCTGGGCCGAGACATAGAAGTACTGCAGCGCCATCAGGCCCAGCAGGGCCACGATCCAGTAGCCGATATGGAAGTGAGCTTGCTTGTCGGCGGGCTTCGGGCGGTTGTTCATGGGCGGGCTCCCGTCGGGACCGGTCCGGTTCCGGACAACGCGGCGGTCGGTCCTGAGGTTCCCTCACGCCCGTTCGGCCGCCTCGAGGAAGTTGCGGACCAGAAGCACGCCGTGCCGCGTCAGCAGGGACTCCGGCTGGAACAGCACGCCGCCGACCGGTTGCCGCGGGTCCGCGATCGCAAGGATCGTTGCGTCGGCGTCACGCAGCACCGGTGCCAGCGAGCTCGCGCCCAGGCCCGCGATCGTCAGGCGGTGATAGCAGCCGACGGCAAAGGGTCCGTCGATTTCCCGGACGAGCCAGGAGGAAGGCTCGACCGGGTGCGCCGTGACCCGGTCACCGTGCATCGGCCGCGGCGCCGGTGCGAGGGTGCAGCCTGAGGCGCGCGCGACCGCCAGGCAGCCATGGCCGATCCCGAACAGCGGCCGGCCGGCGCGGAACGCTTCGGCCGCCAAGAGCGCCGCGCGTTCCAACGCCGCGTCATCGGGCGCCGGCGCAAGCAGCACCGGGGCGGGAGAAAGCGCAAGGTCCGGCCCCGTCTCCGCGTCGGCGCCCGCTTCCGCCGCCATCGCCGCCAGCAGCGCCGCGAAGGGCGCGCCGAGGTCAGGCATCGCCACGCGCCGGCGCCGTCGCAGGGCGGCGGCCGCGGTCGCGCGCAGTGTCGGCGGCGCTTCCGGCGCATTCGCCTGCTCGATCGCGCGCAGAAGGGCCTGTGCCTTGAGCCGCGTCTCCTGCTCCTCGTCGTCGGGCACCGAGCTGTGCAGGATCGTGGCGCCCGAGCGGATCTCGGCCACGCCGTCCGCCAGCCTGATGGTGCGCAGCACGATGCCGGTGTCGATGCGTCCGTCGCAGCCGATGCGGCCGATGGCACCGCCATACCAGCGCCGCGGCTCGGCCTCGGCGGCCTCGATGAACGCGATCGCCGCGCGGCGCGGCGCGCCCGTCAGCGTCACCGCCCAGACATGGGCGCGCAGCGCGTCGATGCCGTCGCGGTCCGGGCGCAGCACACCCTCGACATGGTCGACCGTGTGCAGCAGGTGACTGTAGGTCTCGATCTGGCGCCGGCCGATCACGCGCACGCTGCCCGGCTCGCAGATCCCCGCCTTGTCGTTGCGGTCTATGTCCGTGCACATGGTGAGTTCGGCGGCTGCCTTGTCCGACCGCAGCAGTTCCATCGCCTTGTCGTGGTCGGCCAGCGCATCGGCGCCGCGGCGGATCGTGCCGGAGATCGGGCAGCTCTCGACCCGGTGCCCTTCGACCCGCACGAACATCTCGGGCGAGGCGCCGACCAGCGCTTCGCCGCCGAGGTTGGCGAGGAACTCGTACGGGCTCGGATTGATGCGGTCGAGCAAACGGAAGAGCCGGTCGGCCCCGGCCGCGCTGCGCCGGCGGAAGACCTGGCCGAGCACGACCTCGAACAGCTCGCCGCGCGCGCAGGCCGCGACGGCCGCGCGCACCAGCGCCGCATAGGCGCCCGCAGGCTCGTCGGGCGGCGCCGCAGCCGCCTGCGCCGGAGTCGCGTCGACCGGCGTGTCTTCGCGGGGCACGCCCGCCGTGTCGGTTCCGTCCAGCGCGAACTCATAGGAAAGCTCCACGGCACGGTCGCCCAGCGCGGACTCGGCGACGACCAGACGGTCCGGTACGTAGAGCACGAGGTCGCGCTGGTCGGCCGGGCGCGGGCGGCGGCGCTCGATGCCGAGCACGCCGTGCACGAGATCGAAGCCGAGCGGGCCGAACAGACCCCAGTGCCGGTCCGGGCAGCGCAATGCCGCCGCGATCGCCTTCAGCACGTCGAACGGGTCGCCCTGGCCGTTGCGCGCCGCGAACCCGCCGTCGACGTCGTGCAGGCCGGCCAGCGCCGGCGATTTCGCCAACCAGCGGCGCAGCGCCCGCAACAGCGGCACGCCGCGTGCATTCAGGGCACGGAACCGCCATGCATCGCCGCCGAGTGCCACTTCAAGCGGCGGATCGACGAAGCCGATCCAGGACGGAAGGTAGCGCCCGGGATGGACAAAATTGCAGCGCAGCAGCACGCCCCGGCGGTCGCCGAGAGCCGCAATCAGCGCGTCGAGCGACGCGGCAGCCGGTACGGCGCGCTCGCTGCAGCGCAGGCCGAGCCCCGACGGGAGGGTCCATGTCGCGTTCATGCCGGATTGCCCTCCCCCTGGCCCAGGATGCGCTCGATCCTGCGGCTCAGGCGCGAGATCGCGAAACAGATGGTGAAGTACACCCCGCCGGCGAAAGCGAAGGCCTCGGCCGCGTGGCCCATCCACTTCGGGTCGCTGACGGCGAGATGCACCATGCCGAGCAGGTCGTAGACGCCGACGATGAGCACCAGGGTCGTGTCCTTCAGGATCTGGATGAAGATGTTGATGATGTTGGGCAAGGCGCGGCGCGCGACCTGCGGCAGGACGATCAGGCGCATGGAGCGCCAATAGCCGAGCCCGAGCGCCGCGGCCGCTTCGCCCTGGCCCGGCGGAATGCTCTGCAGCGCGCCGCGCACCGCCTCGGCCATGTAGGCGGATGCATAGAGGCATAGGCCCACGACGACTCGCGCGAACAGCCCGATGCCGCCGTCCCAGGGCAGGAACAGCGGCAGCAGCACGACCGCCAGAAACAGGATCGCCAGCAGCGGCACGCCGCGCACGATCTCGACAAACGCGCCGGCGAGGCCGCGCAGTACCGGGCTTTTCGCCTGGCGCGCCAGGGCGAGCGCGATGCCGGCCGGCAGCGATGCGGCCATCGCCGTCAGCGACAGCAGCAGCGTGACGAACATCCCGCCCCACAGGCCCGCTTCCACACGCGGCAGCCCGGCGACGCCGCCGGCCGCCAGGGCGTAGCCGGCGCCGATCAGTGCCGCGAGCGACGCGCCGGCCAGGAAGATGCGCCGGCGCAGCCAGGGAACGGCCAGCAGCATCGCCCAGCCCATCAGCAATGCGCCGACGAGGTGCAGGCGCCAGCGCTCGGGCGCCGGATAGTAGCCGTAGAGGAACTGCGGCAGGCGCTCGGCGACGAACGGCCAGCAGGCGCCGCGCCGGTCGCAGGCGGCCGGCGCTTCCCAGGGCAACGTCGCCTCGAGCACGGCCCATCGGATCACCGGCGGCAGCGCGAGCGCGAGCGCCAGCACGCCGAGCAGCAGCACGAGCAGAGAGATGCGATCGGGTGCGACGCGGCGGCGCAACGCAACGGCAAGCGCGGCGGCCATGCTAGCGATCCATCCGGCCGCCGGCCTCGTACCAGTGCACCGCGCCGGCGACGGCGAGGCTGATGGCGAGGTAGACGGCCATGGTCATCGCGATCACCTCGACCGCCTGGCCGGTCTGATTGAGCGTGGTCTTGCCGAACACCTGCATCAGGTCGGGGAAGCCGACCGCGGCGGCAAGCGATGACGCCTTGATCGCGTTGACATACTGGTTGGCCAGCGGCGGCAGGCAGGCGCGCACGGCCTGCGGCAGTACCACCTTCCGGAAGGTCAGGCTGCGGCCGAGGCCCAGCGCCGTTCCCGCCTCCCACTGCCCCGGCGCGACGGACAGGAAACCGCTGCGGAACGTCTCGGCGACGAAGGCGCCGGTATAGACGGACAGCGCGATCACCAGGACGACGAGCTCGGGCACCAGCGCGATCCCGCCGCGCACGTTGAGGCCGCGCAGCACCGGCACGTCCCAGGTGGTCGACCAGGCGCCGGCCGCGAGCAGCGCCGCGGCAGCGAGGCCGAGCGCCGCGCCGATCCGCCCGTTCCGACGGCCGAGCCACGAGGTCAGGAGCGCGGCCAGGAGGCCCAGTCCGGCGAGCGCCGGACCGGCGCCGGGAAGCGGCGCCGGCAGGAACAGGCCCCGGTTGTTGATCAGCGCCACGCCGCCGAGGATGATCGACTGCCGCGGCGGCGGCAACGCCCCGAGCAGCAGGAAATACAGCGCCAGGAGCTGCAGCAGCATCGGCGTATTGCGTACCGCCTCGACATAGATGGTGCCGGCGGAGCGGATCGCCGGAACCGGCTGCAGCCTCATGGCCGCGACGACCAGCCCGATGGCGGTCGCGAGGACGATCGCCAGCGCCGAGACCAGCAGCGTGTTGAGAAGCGCCGCGAGGAAGGCGCGGCCGTAGGAGCTGGTCGCGTCGAACGGAACCAACGTGAAGCCGATATCGAACCCGGCCGTGTTCCACAGGAACCCGAACCCGGCCTGGATGCCGCGTGCCCTGAGCGCGTCGATCGCGAACAGGCACGCGGCAAGCGCCAGGCCGGCGAGCACCAGGTAGATGGCGACCTGGATCGAAAGGGCGCGCCGATCCGAAGGCCGCAATCGCTGCCGCTCCCTCTGCCGCCTATTGGAAGGACGGCGCGAACAACAGGCCGCCCTTGCTCCACAGGCGGTTCAGCCCGTCGCGCGGGATCGGCACCGCGCCCTTGGGGCCGAGATTGCGCTCGTACAGCTCGCCGTAGTTGCCGACGGACTTGATGACGTTGTAGGCCCATGCCTTGTCGAGGCCCATCAGTTTGCCCAGCTCGCCGTCGGCGCCGAGCAGCCGGCGCGCCTCGGGATCCTTGGTCGTCGAGCGCACCTGCTCGACATTGGCCGAGGTAATTCCCAGCTCCTCCGCGGCGATCAGCGCGTTCAGCGTCCAGCGCACGATGTTCGCCCATTGCCCGTCGCCCTGGCGCACGACCGGCCCGTTGGCGGCCTTCGAGATGGTCTCGGGCAGGACCATGTGCGCGGCCGGATCCTTGAGCTTGGTCAGCCGCGCCGCCAGCGTCGACTTGTCCGTGGTGTACACGTCGCAGCGTTGCGCTTCGTAGGCGGCGATCACCTGGTCGGTGGTCTCGAACACGACCGGCGTGTACTTCAGCCCGTTGGCACGGAAATAGTCGGCGAGGTTCAGCTCGGTGGTCGTGCCCGTCTGCGTGCAGACGGTGGCGCCGTCGAGGTCCTTGGCACTCTTGGCGCCCAACGCCTTGCGCACCATGAACCCCTGGCCGTCGAAGAAAGTGACGCCCGCGAAGCCGAGGCCGAGGCCCGCGTCGCGCGACATGGTCCATGTGACCGAGCGCGACAGCAGGTCGACCTGGCCCGACTGCAGTTGCGCGAAGCGCGCGGCGGGCGTCGCCGGCAGGTACTTCACCTTGTCCGGAGCGGCGAATACCGCGGCCGACAGGGCGCGGCAGAAATCGACGTCGAGACCCGACCACTTCCCGGACGCGTCCGGCGCGAAGAAGCCGGGGAAGTTCTCCCCGACTCCGCAATTGACGAAGCCGCGCTCGCGCACGGTGTCGAGCGTGGCACCCGAGGCGATGGTGCTGGCGGCAATGGTGGTGAAGGCCGCGGCCGCAAGGCCGGCAGCCAGGCTGCGTGAGAGCGTTTTCATGGCGATTCCTTAGTTCAACGGTTCTGCGGCTCTTTCCCGCGGGCCTTGCCGCAAGCGGCGAGGCGCGCAGGCGCGCCGACGTTGTCCCCCGAAAGCAGGCTTGTGACCGGGGGACTCTAGTCAGCCCGCTCCCGCATGGCAACGCAGCGCAGCGGGCGAACCGTCGCGCCGCGATGGCGGGTCGTCTTCGGCGGAGCCCGGCGCTTGCCTTTCTGGCCGCATGCGCCGGGCGCGGAGTCGGACAGGCAGTCGCCAGGAAGCTGCGCATGCGCCCGCTTTCGCACCGAGGCGGATTGCCCGCAACCTTTCGGCCGGATCGTGGTTGCTCGTTGGCGGGCGAGCCGTCGGACCGGCGATATCATGGCATTCCACGGTGTCCGCCCGCCCCGCGCCGCCGGGCAACAGGCTCCGGCCCCGCGCCGAGCGCCGAGACCGCCGCGGCACCGTTTGCTAACAGGTTGTTGCGCCTGGGCTAATTCCCGGCGTTAACCTTATGCCGCGGAATCATAAGCATTTTATCTAAAACCGTGATATTCGTTGCTGTCTAATTCGGCGCGTAACCGGTACTAGGGACAACTGCCGGAACCAGCCGATTCTGGGGGTAGCTGCATGCTGTTCTTGACGCGCAAGGTAGGCGAGTCGGTCATCATCAACGGCGAGATCGAGATCACGGTCGTCGAGGTTCGCGGCAAATCGGTGAAGTTGGGGTGTACCTTCCCGCCACACGCAAGCGTCTTGCGTCGCGAACTCTATGAACGGATCAAGGCCGAACGGGAGATGATCGGCGCCGGCGACGACCAACCGATCACGACGCCCAATCAGGCGTTGCGACGGCAGTCCTAGAGGAGCAGAGCGGAGGGGCTGGATCGCGCGGCAGCCGCGCGCGTCGATGCGTGCGCGCAAGCCTTTGTCTGGGCGGCCGGACCGGCGGCAGGCGCGCGTTGCGCGCAATCAATCGAGATGACGGCCGGATCAGCGGCCGTCCGGCCTTAAGCGAAAATTTACCTTGATGGTCAAGATTGCGGGCGTGCGCAGGGACATCTCTGCGCGCGGACAGAACGCCTGCAGAGGACAGAATGTCCAGGGCCAACCCACCCCCGCCACCCGGCCAGGACGAGGCCGAGAAGACGCCGGTCGCCGTAGCGCTGCGCTACGACGTGCCGCGCGATGGCGCGCCGCGCGTCGTCGCCAAGGGCAGGGGCGCCGAAGCCGAGGCCATCCTCAAGCTCGCCTTCGCCAACGACATCAAGGTGCGCGAGGATGCCGACCTCGCCACCCTGCTGCACGCGGTCGATCTCGATGCCGAGATTCCGCTGGCGGCCTTCACCGCGGTCGCCGAGATCCTCGCCTATCTCTACCGCCTGAACGGCGGGCTGCCCGAGGCGGTGCGCCGCGACGCGGCCGCGCATGCGGGCCCCGTGCCGTCCGTGCCGGTGCGCTAGGGTCCGGCCGTGGACCTTTACCTGCGCTTCGTGATCGCGCTTCTGGTCGTGCTCGGCCTGATCGCGGCGCTCGCCTATCTCGTGCGCCGCTTCGGCCCGCGCGGCCTGACGGCGCTCGCAAGCCCGCGCAACCGACGCCTCAGCGTGATCGAGGTGGCGCCGCTCGACGCCCGCCGCCGGCTGGTGCTGGTGCGACGCGACAACGTCGAGCATCTGCTGCTGCTGGGCGCCACCGGCGACCTGGTGGTCGAGGCGGGCCACATGCTCGCGGCGGAACCGGTCGGGGCCGCGACGGAAGAAAAGCCATGAGCGGCCTCAAACTGAAAGTCCTGCTGACGGCCGTCCTGCTGCTGCTGCCGAGCCTCGCCTTCGCGCAGACGGTCACGCTCGATCTCGGCCAGAGCGGGTCGGTGACGGGCAGCATCCTGCAGCTCGTCGCGCTGACCACGATCCTGAGCCTTGCGCCCGGCATCCTGGTGATGGTGACCTCGTTCACGCGTATCGTCGTGGTGCTGTCGTTCCTGCGCTCGGCGCTGGGCGTGCAGCAGGCGCCGCCCAACGTCGTGCTGATCAGCCTCGCGCTGTTCCTCACCTTCTTCGTCATGGCGCCGGTGATGCAGGAGTCGTATCAGACCGGCATCAAGCCCCTGATCGAGGAGCAGATCAACGAGGAGGAGGCCTTCTCGCGCGCGGTGACGCCGCTGCACAAGTTCATGATCTCGCACGTGCGCGAGCAGGACCTGAAGCTGTTCATGGACCTGTCCAAGGCGCCGGCCGCCACCAACCCGGCCGACACGCCGCTGCGCGCGCTGGTGCCCGCCTTCATGATCTCCGAGCTCAAGCGCGCGTTCGAGATCGGCTTCCTGATCTTCCTGCCGTTCCTGATCATCGACATGGTGATCGCCTCGGTGCTCATGTCGATGGGCATGATGATGCTGCCGCCCGTGCTGATCTCGCTGCCCTTCAAGCTGATCTTCTTCGTGCTGGTCGACGGCTGGTTCCTGATCGCCGGCTCCCTGGTGCAGAGCTTCGGCACGGTGTCCTAGGCGGCCGCTGTTCCGGCCGCCGAACCAAATGTCTGGCGCGCGGATCGACGCGCGCCTGAGCGGCCGCTGTTCCGGCCGCCGAACCAAATGTCTGGCGCGCGGATCGACGCGCGCCTGGGCGGCCGCTGTTCCGGCCGCCGAACCAAATGTCTGGCGCGCGGATCGACGCGCGCCTGGGCGGCCGCTGTTCCGGCCGCCGAACCAAATGTCTGGCGCGCGGATCGACGCGCGCCTGGG
>JAKLKW010000126.1 GCA_023150455.1 Alphaproteobacteria bacterium
GACGCGTGTTCATCGGGCTGGAGAACATCAATCCGGACAACCTGGCCTCGGCCAAGAAGCGCCAGAACAAGATCACCGAGTACCGGGCCATGCTGCAGGCCTGGAAGCGGGCCGGGGCGCTGACCTATTGCGGCTACATCCTGGGATTCCCGACCGACACGCCCGAGCGCATCCTCGGTGACATCGAGATCATCAAGGAGGAATTGCCGGTCGACGTGCTGGAGTTCTTCTTCCTGACTCCCCTGCCCGGATCCGAGGACCACAAGCGCCTGGCCGCGCAGGGTGTGGCGATGGACCCGGACATGAACAAGTACGACCTGGAGCACGCGACCACGGCCCATCCGCTGATGTCGAAGCAGGAATGGGAGGATATCTATCGCCGGGTCTGGGACGCCTATTACACGCCCGAGCATATCGAGCGCATCATGCGCCGCGCCGCGGCTCTCGGCGTCAGCACCGGCTATGTGCTGGGCTACGTGCTCGTATTCGGCTACTTCTACAGGCTTGAGGGCGTGCATCCGCTGCAGAGCGGGCTCTTCCGCCGCAAGTACCGCAAGGACCGGCGCCCGGGCCTGCCGCTCGAATCGCCGCTGACGTTCTATCCGCGCTATGCCGCGCATTTGCTGCGCTTCCATTGGGCGGCGTTGCGCCTGTGGCAGCGGTACAGGCGTATCCGGCTGCGGATCAAGGCCGATCCGGACCGGCTTGCCTATCGCGACCTGGCGCTGATGCCGGTCGAGGAGGAATCCGCGGGCAAGCTGGCCCTGTTCAACGCCAGCGACGCCGCGCGCGCCCAGCTGGAAAAGAAGCGCGAGCACGAGCGCCGGCACGCGCCGGCCGCCGAATAGGCCCGCCGAGCTGCCACAGCGGCGGGCCGGTCGCTTCTTCTCCGTTGTACCGAAACGGGCGTTGCGGCAGGATGCCCTGGGCCGCGTTCAGTCGCCTGATCGGCCAAGGGGGATAGCGGGAATGGACGGCGCGAAGATATTCCGCCTGGTCCTGATCAAGCCGTCGCACTACGACGACGACGGCTACGTCATCCAATGGGCGCGCTCGGCGATCCCTTCCAATACGCTGGCGACGCTGTACGGCCTGGCGGCGGATTGCGCGGCGCGGCGCGTCCTCGGCGACGACGTCGTGATCGAGATCGACGCGTATGACGAGACCAACACGCGCATCCGGCCGGCGCAGATCGCGCGGCGCATCCGCGATGCGGCGGGCGGCATGGTCGGCATCGTCGGCGTGCAATCGAACCAGTTCCCGCGCGCGGTCGACATCGCCCGGCCGCTGCGCGAAGCCGGCATTCCCGTGGTCATCGGCGGCTTCCACGTCAGCGGCTGCCTGGCGATGCTGCCCGGGATTCCGGCCGACATCCGCGCCGCCATGGCGCTGGGCATCTCGGTCTTCGCCGGCGAGGCGGAAGGCAGGCTGGAAGCCGTGCTGCGCGACGCCTGGCAGGGCACGCTGCAGCCGGTCTACAACCACATGGACGACCTGCCGTCGCTCGAGGGCGCCGTCTATCCAATCCTGCCGGCCGAGCGCGTGGCGCGCACCGCCGGCCAGCATACCAGCTTCGACGCCGGCCGCGGCTGTCCCTTCCAGTGCTCGTTCTGCACCATCATCAACGTGCAGGGCCGCAAGTCGCGCCATCGCAGCGCCGACGACGTGGAACGGATCGTGCGGGCGAACCTGGCGCGCGGCATAAGGCGCTTCTTCATCACCGACGACAATTTCGCCCGCAACAAGAACTGGGAGCCGATCTTCGACCGCCTGATCGCGCTGCGCGAAGGCGAGGGGTTGAACATCAGCTTCATCATCCAGGTCGACACGCTGTGCCACAAGACGCCCGGTTTCGTCGAAAAGGCCGCGCGCGCGGGCTGCCGGCGCGTGTTCATCGGGCTCGAGAACATCAACCCCGACAACCTGATGTCGGCCAAGAAGCGCCAGAACAAGATCACCGAGTACCGCCGGATGCTGCAGATGTGGAAGGCGGTCGGCGTGGTGACCTACGCCGGCTACATCCTCGGGTTTCCCGCCGACACGCCCGAGCGCATCCTCGCCGATATCGAGATCATCAAGAACGAGCTGCCGGTCGACCTGCTGGAGTTCTTCTGCCTGACGCCGCTGCCCGGCTCGGAGGACCACAAGAACCTGGCGGCGCGCGGGGTGTGGATGGACCCCGACATGAACAAGTACGACCTGGAGCACGTCACGACCGGGCACGCGCGCATGTCGCGCGAGGAGTGGCAGGACATCTATCACCGGGTGTGGGAGGCCTACTACACGCCCGAGCATATCGAGCGGATCATGCAGCGCGCCGCCGCCTGCGGCATTTCTGTCGGCAAGGTCCTGTTCTATTGCCTGTGGTTCTACGGCTGCAAGACGCTGGAAGGCATCCATCCGTTGGAAGGCGGCTATCTGCGCCGCATGTATCGGCTGGATCGCCGGCCCGGACTGCCCGTCGAATCGCGGCAGGCCTTCTACCGCCGCTGGCTCAGCCATGTCGTGCGGGCGCACTGGGGCATCTTCAGCCTGTGGTGGCGGTTCAACCGTGTGCGGCGGCGGATCAAGGCCGATCCGAACCGGCGCGCCTACACGGACCTGGCGCTGACGCCCGTCGCCGAGGACGCGGCCGAATCGCTGGCCTTGTTCTCGACAACCGATGCGGCCAAGGCGGCGTTGGACAAGAAGCGGCGCGAGGTCCAGCAGCGCGCCGCCGTTGCGGCCACCGGCTGATCCGGCTGCTCCCTAGGCCAGGGCCGCGAACGTCAGCACCGAAGCGGCCAGCACGACGCAGCTCGCGACATAGAGCAAGAGCGCGCTTCGAATGTCGGCGGACCGCACGTCGGGCGTTCCCGGCCCGATGAACGGCGCCTCCACGATCTCGCCCGGATAGCGCCGCGGTCCCGCCAGCTTGAGGCGGAGGGCGCCCGCCATCGCCGCCTCCGGCCAGCCGGCGTTGGGCGAACGGTGCTTGCCGGCGTCCTTGAGCATCGAGACCAGCGCCGCGCCGGGGCGCGCGCCGGGCAACGCGATCGCCGCAAGGACGATGAGCAATCCGGACAATCGCGCCGGGACCAGGTTCAACACGTCGTCGAGGCGCGCCGCGACCATGCCGAAGTGGCGATACCGCGCCGTCTTGTGCCCGATCATGCTGTCGAGCGTATTGACCGTCTTGTAGACGAGGATGCCGGGCAGGCCGAGCACCAGGTACCAGAAGGCCGGCGCCACCACGCCATCGCTGAAATTCTCCGCCAGGGATTCGACCGCGGCGCGGCCGACGCCATGCGCGTCGAGGCTGTCGGGATCGCGCCCGACGATGTGCCGCACCGCGGCGCGGCCGCCGGCCAGGCCGCCTTCGTCCAGACCGTCGGCGACCGCGCGGACATGGTCGTAGAGGCTGCGCTGGGCCAGCAGCACGGCGACGGCCAGGGCCTCGACCGGCCATAGCCAGGCATGACCGCGCGCCAGCACGGCGAGCGCGGCGCCAAGCACGGCCGCGAGCGCGACGAGGAGCAGAACCGCTGCGCCGCCGCGCCGCCGCAGGCGCCGCGCCGCGCCGCCCGGGTCGTTCCAGCGCGCCTCGAGCATCGAGACGGCGCGGCCGATCAGCACGACGGGGTGCGGCACGCGGAGAAAGACGGGCCCCATCTCGCCGCACAAGGCGTCCACAGCCAGCGCGACGAGCAGCACGAAGCCGACCGGCGGCGCGGCGGATCCGAAGAGGTCCCCCAGCAGCATGGGCGCGACCTTCGCCGAATGCCGCCGCCGGGGTCAATCGCAGGTCGCAGCCGGCATGGCGACGGTCGCTTCCGGCGCTGGCGCTCGGGCCACCCATGGCCTATGAGTCGCGCGGCATTGGAGGGGATCGGATGGATTCGGTGACTTCGCCCATGGAGACCGGCGTCATGGTCTGCGGCCACGGCAGCCGCGACGTCGACGCCGTGCGCGAGTTCCAGGCGATGGCCGCCGCGCTGGGCGGGCGCCTGCCGCAATACGCGGTCGAAAGCGGCTTCCTGGAGTTCGCCCGCCCGGTCATCCGCGACGGGCTCGAGGCGCTGAAGCGCCGCGGCGTGCGGCGCATCCTGGCCGTGCCGGGCATGCTGTTCGCCGCCGGCCACGTCAAGAACGACGTGCCGTCGGAGCTAAACGAGTTCGCGCACGAGAACCCGCAGATCGAGCTGCGCTTCGGACGCGACCTGGCGATCGACCCGCGCATGCTGCGCGCCGCGGCCGAACGCGTCGATGCGGCCGAGCGGCGCGCCGGCCCGTCCGTGCCGCGCGCGCAAACGCTGCTGATGGTGGTCGGACGCGGCACCAACGACCCCGACGCCAACTCGAACGTCTCGAAGGTCGCGCGCATGCTGTGGGAAGGCATGCGCTTCGGCTGGGCCGAGGCGGCCTATAGCGGCGTCACCACGCCTCTGGTCGACGCAGCCTTGAGCCGCGCGGCGCGCCTCGGCTTCCGCCGCATCATCGTGTTCCCCTACTTCCTGTTCACCGGCGTGCTGGTGAAGCGGATCTACGACTGGACCGACCAGGCCGCGCGCGCCAATCCCGACATCGAGTTCGTCAAGGCCGACTACCTGAACGACCATCCGCTCGTGCTCGATACCTTCGTCGACCGCGTGCGCGAGGCACTCGACGGCAACGGCAACATGAACTGCCAGATGTGCAAGTACCGCGAGCAGGTGGTCGGCTTCGAGAAGGATCGCGGCACGCCGCAGGCCGGCCATCACCACCACGTACGCGGCATCGGCACCGACGCCGATCACCATCATCACGGTCACGGCCACCATCATCGTGGTCATGAACATCACGATCACGATCATGTTCATGACGATCATCATCACAAGCACGAGCGCGGGTGATGGGAGCCAGCGAGCACCGTCCCAAGCCAGGGCCTAACCAGGCCGTGGCTGCCGGCGCGGCGCCTTCGCGGCCGCGCTACGACTATGTCCACGATCCCGCCGAGATCTATCGCCGCTCCGTCGCGGAAATTCGGCGCGCGGTCGATCTCGTTGCGTTGCCCGAAGATCTGCGGCCGGTCGCGCTGCGGCTGGTCCACGCCTCGGGCATGCCCGACATCGTGGCCGAGCTCGCGGCTTCGCCCGGCGCGGCGACGCGCGGCGCCGCCGCGCTCAAGGCCGGTGCGCCGGTGCTGGTCGACGCGGAGATGGTCTCGCAGGGAATCGTGCGCGACGCGCTGCCGGCCGACAACAAGCTGCTCTGCGCGCTGAACGGCGCACGCGTGCCTGCGCTCGCGCGCGAGCTGGGCACGACGCGCTCCGCGGCCGCCGTCGAGTTGTGGCGCCCCTATCTCGAAGGCGCGGTCGTGGCGATCGGCAACGCGCCCACCGCGCTGTTCCACCTGCTCGAGCGCCTGGACGAGGACTGGCCGGTGCCCGCCTTGATCCTGGGCTTCCCGGTCGGCTTCGTCGGCGCGGCGGAGTCGAAGGCGGCGCTCGCTGCGCGCGACGGCGTCGCTTTCATCACGCTGCACGGACGCCGCGGCGGCAGCGCCATGGCGGCCGCCGCGGTCAATGCGCTGGCCGCACCCGACGCCTGGGCAGCATGAACGCGGCGGCCTGGATCTCGGTCATCGGCCTGGGCGAGGAGGGCCTCGCCGGCCTGTCGCCCGAGGCGCGCGCCGCGATCGAGGGCGCCGAGGTGCTGGTCGGCGGCGAGCGGCACCTCGCCCTCGTGCCGGGCCGCGGGGCCGAGCGCCTGACCTGGCGCACGCCGCTCAAGGACACCATGGCCGACATCGCCGCGCGGCGCGGCAAGCGCGTCGTGGTGCTGGCCACCGGCGACCCGATGTGGTTCGGCGTCGGCGTGACGCTGGCGAAGCATTTTCCTGCGGACGCGCTCGCGATCATGCCGCGCGCCGGCGCCTTCAGCCTCGCAGCGGCCCGCCTGGGCTGGTCGCTGGCCGACACCGCGACGATCACGCTGCATGGACGCAAGCTGGCGCTTCTCAACGCTCACATCGCGCCCGGCGCGCGGCTGCTGATCCTGTCGGAGAACGCCGAGACGCCGCGGCAGGTGGCCGCCGCCCTGGTTGCACGCGGCTATCCCGACAGCGCAATAACCGTTCTCGAGCACATGGGCGGACCCGCAGAGCGGCGCGTCGAGGGCACCGCCGCGACCTGGGGCGACCGGTTCGCCGCCGAACTCAACACCATCGCCGTCGCGTGCGTCGCCGGCCCGGATGCGGTCGTGCTGCCGAACGCGCCCGGCCTGCCCGACGCGCTGTTCCAGCACGACGGGCAGCTGACCAAGCGCGAAGTGCGCGCCGCCTCGCTCGCCGCGCTGATGCCGCTGCCGGGCCAAACGCTGTGGGACGTCGGTTCCGGCAGCGGCTCGATCGCCATCGAATGGATGCGCGCCGCGCGCGGCGCGCGCGCCTTCGCGATCGAGCGCTCGACCAATCGCTGCCGCGCGATCGCGCGCAACGCCGCGTTCTTCGGCGTGCCGGACCTGAAGATCGTCGAGGGTCGGGCGCCCGACGCGCTCGACGGGTTGCCGGCGCCCGACGCCGTCTTCATCGGCGGCGGCATCGTCCGCCCGGGCCTGCACGAAGCCTGCTGGCACGCGCTCCGGCCCGGCGGACGCCTGGTGGCGAATGTCGTGACGGTCGAGGGCGAGGTCGCCGTGGCACGGCTGCACGCGACGTTCGGCGGCACGCTGACCCGCATCGCCGTCAGCCGCGCCGATCCGGTCGGGGAGCTGAAAGGATGGCGGCCATTCATGCCCGTGACCCAGTTTGCAGCCGTCAAGAAGTAGCCCGCGGCCTGTGCTAGACTTCATATAGAGGTACGACACCATGTCCCGCGTTCAGCGCGAGCCGACGACGGCGCCGAGCGACTACGAATCGGACTACGCAGCCTGGCTGGAAAGCCAGGCCCGGCATTTGCGCGCCGGCCGCTTGCAGCGGGTGGACGCGCCAAACCTGGCGGAAGAGTTGGAGGACATGGGGCGAAGCGAGCGCCGGGCGCTGGAAAGCCACCTGAAGGTCCTGCTGACGCACCTGCTGAAGTGGCAGTTCCAGGCGGATCGCCGAACGGCAAGCTGGCGCCTGTCGATCGACAACGCGCGCGATGCCGTTGCCGACATCGTCGCCGAAAGTCCGACCCTGAAGGCGATGCTTACCAAGGCGCCCGCGCCGCAATACCGTCGTGCACGACGCGACGCCGCGACCGGAACCGGCCTTGCCGAGGCGACATTCCCCAAGGAATGCCCGTTCAGCGTGGACGAGATTCTCGGCAGCGAATCCTGAGTCGGCGGTGGCCACGCTTTTCGGAATCGGCGTCGGACCGGGCGATCCCGAGCTGCTGACGCTCAAGGCGTTGCGCATCCTGCGCGCTGCACCGGTGATCGCCTACCCGGCGCCGGAACAGGGCACGAGCCTGGCGCGCGCGATCGTGGCGCCGCACCTGCCCGGCGGCCAGGTCGAGATCGCGATCCGCATGCCGCTGGAGGTCGAGCGGTTTCCGGCGCAGGCGGTCTATGACCGCGCCGCCGGCGAGATCGGCGCGCATCTTGCGGCCGGGCGCGACGTCGCGGTGCTGTGCCAGGGCGATCCGTTCTTCTACGGCTCCTTCATGTACCTGTTCGGGCGGCTGTCGCGCGATTGGACCGTGACCGTGGTGCCTGGCGTGTCGTCGCTGACGACCTGTGCCGCCGTGCTTGGCGCGCCGCTGGCCGCGCGCGACGACGTGCTGGCGGTGCTGCCGGCGCCGCTGCCCGAGGATCTGCTGGAGGCACGGCTGCGCGACGCCGATGCCGCCGCCATCGTCAAGCTGGGCCGGCACTTCCCCAAGGTAAGACGCGTCCTGGCGCGCCTCGGTCTCGCGGCGAGCGCGCGCTATGTCGAGCACGCCAGCATGGCGAACCAGCGGATCCTCGCGCTCGAGGACGTGCGCGACGAGGAAGTGCCGTATTTCGCCATGGTGCTGGTGCACAGGCGCGGCGCGGCGTGGCGCAACCCGTGAGCGACGCGCCGGCGATCGTCGTGCTGGGACCAAGCGGGCTTGCCCTTGCACGCAAGTTGAAGCGGCGTCTGCGCAGCGCGTCCGTGCACGGGCTCGCCAAGCGGCTGCCGGCCGGCGCAGTCGATCGACGCTTCGTCGACGCAACAGCGCATTTGCGCGCGCTCTTCCGCAGCGGCAGGCCGGTGCTGGCCCTGTGCGCGGCGGGCATTGTCGTGCGCGCGCTGGCGCCGCTGCTGCGCGACAAGACGCGCGAGCCGCCCGTCGTGGCGATGAGCGAGGACGGCGCGGTCGCGGTTCCGCTGCTGGGCGGCCATCATGGGGCGAACGCGCTGGCACGGGCGGCCGCCGAGGCCGCAGGTGGGGTGGCGGCGGTGACCACGGCAGGCGACCGGCGGTTCGGCCTGGCGCTCGATGCGCCACCGGCGGGCTGGACGGTCGACGACCCGGCCAAGGTGAGGCCGGTCACGGCGGCGCTGCTCGCCGGCCGGTCCGTGGCGCTCGCCGTCGACCCCGCGCTCGACCCGGGACTTGCCGATTGGCTGAAACGCGGCGGCGCGCCCTTCCGCCGTCACGGGCACTGGCGCGTCGACGTGACCCCGCGGCTTGCGCGCGGCACGCGGCGCCTGGCGCTGCATCCGCCGGTCCTCGCCCTCGGCGTCGGCTGCGAGCGCGGCGCGGCGCCGAAGGAGCTCGACCGGCTTGTGCGCCGCACGCTGGCGGCCGCCGGCCTGTCGGAGAAGTCCGTGGCGCTGGTCTGCTCCATCGACCTGAAGGCCGACGAGCCGGCGGTGCAAGCGCTGGCCGACCGGTTCGGCGTGCCGGCGCGATTCCTCCCGGCCGCGGTGCTGGAGCGCGAGACGCCACGGCTCGCGACCCCGTCCGACGTCGTGTTCCGCGAGACCGGCTGCCACGGCGTGGCCGAAGGCGCGGCGCTGGCGGCGGTTGGCCGGCGCGGGGCGCTGGTCGTGCCCAAGCGCAAGTCGCGCCGCGCCACCTGCGCCGTCGCGCTGAGCCCGCGCGCGCTCGACCCGGCACGCATCGGTCGCGCGCGCGGCCGCCTGTTCGTCGTCGGCATCGGCCCGGGCAGCGCCGCAACGCGTACGCCGGCCGCCGATCGCGCGCTCGCCGAGTCCGATCACCTGGTCGGCTATCGCCTGTACCTGGATCTGCTTGGCGACGCTACCGCGGGAAAGCGGCTGCATCGCGGAACGCTGGGCGCGGAGGAGGACCGTGTGCGCCGGGCGCTGGAGCTGGCGGCGCGCGGCGAGACCGTGTCGCTGGTCTCGTCGGGCGATGCCGGCATCTACGCGCTGGCAACGCTCGTCTTCGAGTTGCTGGAGCGCGAAGGCAGGGCCGACTGGAATCGGATCGCCGTCGAAGTGATTCCCGGGGTCTCGGCGCTGCAGACGGCGGCCGCGCGGGCCGGCGCGCCGCTGGGCCACGATTTCTGCGCCGTCTCGCTGTCCGACCTGCTGACGCCCTGGACGACGATCGAGCAGCGCCTCTGTGCCGCCGCGGCGGCTGACTTCGTCGTTGCGCTGTTCAACCCCGCCTCGCAGCGGCGGCGGCGGCTTCTCGCGCGCGCGCACACCATCCTGCGCAGGCACCGGCCGGGCGATTCGCCGGTCGTGATCGCGCGCGCGCTGGACCGGCCGGGCGAGCGCGTCGTCGTGACGACGCTCGACGATTTCGATCCGGACGTGGTCGACATGCTGACGCTGGTGCTGATCGGATCGTCCCACACGCGCCTGGCCCCGGGCGGGCGCGTCTACACCCCGCGCGGCTATGCGGCGAAGCGGGCACGGAAGTCGGGGCGATGAGCACGGTGCATTTCATCGGCGCGGGACCGGGCGCGCCGGACCTGATCACCGTACGCGGACTGGCGCTGGTCAAGCGCTGCAAGGTCGTGCTCTACGCCGGCTCGCTGGTGCCGCGCGCCGTGGTCGCGGCCGCGCCGCGCGGCGCGCGGGTGATCGACACCGCGCCGATGCATCTCGACCAGATCATCGCGGAGATGCGCCGCGCCGTCGCCAAGGGGCATGACGTGGCGCGGCTGCATTCGGGCGACCCTTCGCTCTACGGAGCGATCGCCGAGCAGATGCGCCGGCTGGACGCGCTGGGCATCGCCTATGACGTGACGCCCGGCGTGCCCGCCTATGCCGCGGCGGCCGCGGCGCTGAAGCGCGAGCTGACGCTGCCCGGCATCTGCCAGACGATCGTGCTGACGCGGACGGCGGTACGCGCCTCGCCGATGCCGAAGGGAGAGGAGCTGGACACGCTGGCGCGCAGCGGCGCGACGCTGGCGATCCACCTGTCGATCAACAACATCGCGCGCGTCGTGCGCGAGCTGACGCCGCACTATGGCGCCGATTGCCCGGTGGTGATCGCCGCGCGCGTGAGCTGGCCGGACGAGCTGATCGTCCGCGGCACGCTCGCCGACATCCGCGTCAAGGCGAAGGCGTCGGGCGTCACGCGCACCGCGCTGATCCTGGTCGGCCGCGCGCTGGGCGCGCCGGGCTTCGAGGACAGCAGGCTCTACGCCGCCGGCCACAGCCACGTGCTGCGGCCGAGGGCCGGGAAGCGGCGGTCAAGCTGAGACGGGTCTACCGCGCGCCGGCCTTCTTCAGCATCTGCGGCACGTGCTGGTTGCGCGCTTCCTGCGACCACATCAGGGCGGTGCGGCCGGTATGGTCGGTCGCGTTCACATCGGCCTTGGCATCCAGCAGCAGGCGCACGACCTCTTCATAGCCGCGGCGCGCCGCGACCATCAGCGGCGTCGTGCCCTGGCGGTTCGGGTCGTTGACGGGCGCGCCGAGCTTGATCAGGAGCTCCACCGCCTCGGCATGACCCGAAGCCGCCGCCCAATACATCGGCGACTGGCCCTGCCGGTCCTTCAGGCGGATGTTGCCCTTGTTCTCGACCAGCAGCTCCATGACGTCGACATGCCCGCTGACGGCCGCGACGATCATCGCGGTGCGGCCCAGCGAATCGGAGGTGTTGGCGCTCTGTCCGCGAATCAGCGCGCGCGCCACGGCATCGCGCCGTCCGTTCTTCACGTCCTCGAGAAACTCCGTGTCCGGCAGCGAGAGCTGCGCGCGCGCGTCCACGGCACAGAACAAGGCCATCATGGCGATGACCAGCATCGGGAAGAAATTCGAGCGACGAAGCGTCATCAGCCTGATCTCCGAAGTCCCAGAACGCCGCTAAACTGCGCCAGCCCGCCGCGCCGGCGCAAGACCCTGCGACAGCACGCCGCCGAGCCATTCCAGCGCGGCATCGACCGAGGCGACGAGCGGGGGTACGGGCGGCGCCGGCCGCCGGATCATCACGACAGGCAGGCCGAGCTCGCGCGCAGCGTCGATCTTGGCGCGCGCGCCCTCGCCGCCGCTCTGGCGGCTGACCACCGCGTCGATGCGATTCTCGACCAGCAGGCGGCGCTCGTCCGCGAGGCGGAAGGGTCCGCGCGCCTGGATGACGCGCCAGTCGGCCAAGGGCGGCGGCGCGTCGGGCGCCGACACCGCGCGCACCAGGAACCAGCGGTCCGCGAGCGCGGCGAAGGCCGCGAGATCGCGCAAGCCCAGCGCCAGGAAGACGCGCGGCCCCAGGCCGGCCAGCGCCGCGGCCGCGGCGTCGAGGTCGTCCACCTCGATCCACCGGTCGTCCGGCCGGCGCGGCCACGGCGGCCTCAAGAGGCGGCAGCGCGGCACGCCGGCCAGTGCGCAGGCGGAGGCCGCGTTGGCCTGCATGCGCCGGGCGAAGGGATGCGTCGCGTCGATCACGGCGTCCACGGCCTCGCCGGCCAGATACCGCCGGAGCCCCTCGACGCCGCCGAAACCGCCGATGCGCAGGCGCCCGGGCGGATGCGGCGGCGCCTCGGTGGCGCCGGCGAGCGACGTGGTCACGTCGAGCGCGGCGCCGTACGCATCGGCGCAGCGTCGCGCCAGTGCGGCGGCCTCGGCGGTGCCGCCGAGGATCAGGAGGTGCGGCTTACGGTCCGGCACGGCCGATCAGCCCGGCCTCGCGGTCGAACACGAGGACGTCGACCGCCACGTCGCCGGCGAGCGCGGCCGCCGCTACCTCGCGGGCGCCCGACGCGACCGCGTCGGCAAGGGGAAGGCCGCGTGATGCCGCCAGCGCCAGCACCTCGCCCGCGCCAGCCGCGGCGCGCGCCTGCCCCACCAGGTTCGCATCGCCGCCGAGCCGCGCCAGGCGTCGGGCGAGATCGTCAACGTCGACGGACGAGCGCGCGGAATGGAGGTCGAGGTGGCCCTGCGCCAGCTTGGCGAGCTTGGCGAAGCCGCCGGCGATGGTCAGGCGCGGCACCGGATGCTTGCGCAGGTACTTGAGCAATCCGCCGACGAAGTCGCCCATGTCGATCAGCGCCTGCTCCGGCGCGTCGAACATCGCCTGCGCCGCGCGCTCCGACGTCGATCCGGTCGCGCCGATCAGATGCGCGATGCCGGCGGCGCGCGCCACGTCGACGCCGCGATGGATCGCGTGGATCCAGGACGAGCAGGAATAGGGGATGACCACGCCGGTCGTGCCGAGGATCGACAGGCCGCCGACGATGCCGAGCCGCCCGTTCATCGTGCGGGCGGCCAGCGCCTCGCCGCCGGGAATCGACACGGTGATCTCGACGTCGCCCGGCCCGGACAGCGCCTCGGCCGCGTCGGCGATCGCCTCGCGCATCATCTGCCGCGGCCCGGGATTGATCGCCGGCTCGCCGACGGCCAGCGCAAGGCCGGCGCGCGTGACCGTGCCGACCCCGGCGCCGGCGCGGAACGTGACGCCGCTGCCGGCGGGGCCGCGCCTGACCGACGACAGGATCAGCGCGCCGTGCGTCACGTCCGGGTCGTCGCCCGCATCCTTGACCACGCCGGCCGCGGCCTCGTCTGGCCCGAGCGACCGGGCGGCGAGCGCGAAGCTCGGGCGCTGGCCCTGCGGCAGGCGGATCGTGACCGGATCGGGAAACCGGCCGGTCGCCAGCGCCTCGTAGGCAGCGCGCGCCGCCGCGGTGGCGCAGGCGCCGGTGGTCCAGCCGCGGCGCAACTGACCCTCGGGCCGACGCATGTCGCTCATGGCGCGATGGTAGCCGCCTGGCCCGGGCAAGTCATTGCTCCAGCCGTGGCGGCCGCGCGGCCCGCGGTGTAGCCTCGGCGCCATGTCGGACAGCAACGCCTTTGCCCCGCCCGAATTCCTGCCGGGATGGGTATGGCTGGTCGGCGCCGGGCCGGGCGATCCCGGCCTGCTGACGCTGCTGGCGGCGCACGCGCTGGGGCGCGCCGACGTCGTCGTCTACGACGCGCTGGTCGACGAACGCATCCTTGGCCTGGCCGCGTCCGGGGCGGAACGTGTCTATGCCGGCAAGCGCGGCGGCAAGCCGTCGCCCAGCCAGCCCGACATCTCGGACCGGCTGATCCGGCTGGCGCGCGAGGGCAAGCGCGTGCTGCGGTTGAAGGGCGGCGATCCGTTCGTGTTCGGGCGCGGCGGCGAGGAGGCGCTGGCGCTGGTTGCGGCCGGCGTGCCGTTCCGCGTGATCCCGGGCGTCAGCGCCGGCATCGGCGGCCTCGCCTATGCCGGCATTCCGGTCACGCATCGCGACGTGAACTCCGCGGTCACCTTCGTCACCGGCCACAACGCCGTCGGCGAGGTGCCGGACGGGCTCGACTGGCCGGCGCTGGCGCGCGGATCGCCCGTGCTCGTGTTCTACATGGCCCTGAAGCACCTCGGCGCGATCTGCGACCGCCTGGTCGCCGCCGGCCGGCCGCGGGACGATGCGGTGGCGATCGTATGCAAGGCCGCCACGGACCAGCAGACCGTGCTGGAAACGACGCTGGCCGAAGCCGCCGCGCGCGCCGTCGCGGCCGGACTCGAGCCGCCGGCCATCGTCGTGATCGGCGACGCCGTGCGTCTGCGCAAAGGGCTGGACTGGCTGGGCGCGATCGAGCACGGACGCGTCCTCGACGCCGACCCGCTCGGCCTCAAGCGGCGGCAGCAGGCCGGATGACCCGGCTGCTGCCCTGCCGCGTGAGCGTCTGCGGCGTCGGCGAGCTGGACGGCTTCGCGCGCGCGGGCGTCAGCGACGTGCTGTCCATCATCAATCCCGACATGCCCGAGCCCGAGGCGTTCCGCAACTTCGCGCGCCATCGCCGCACTACGCTGCGCTTCCACGACGTCGTGCTGCCGACGGACGGCCAGACGCTGTGCGGCGACAGCGACGTCGGCCGTATCCTCGATTTCGGCCGCCGCCTCGCTGCGCAGCGGAGCGCCGATCATCTGCTGGTGCATTGCATGGCCGGGATCTCGCGCTCGACGGCGGCCGCGGCGATCCTCATGGCGCAGCCCAATCCCGGCCGCGAGGACGAGGCGTTCGAGGCGCTGCTGGCGATCCGTCCGCGCGCGTGGCCCAACAGCCGCATGGTCGCGCTTGCCGACCGCCTGCTGGAGCGGCAGGGGCGCCTGGAAGCGGCGCTGCGCCGCTACTTCGCGCGCGCGGTCGGCGAGTTCGAGGGTCTCGCGGACGACATCCGCTCGGTCGACGGGCGCGGGCACGAAGTGCCGCCGTCCTGAGGCGCGCGGACCGTCAGGCCGGCGTCAACCGGCGCAGCGCTTCGACCGCCCTGGCGCAGCCCGCGCGATTCGCTTTCGCGAGCGGCGTCGCGTACCAGTCGATGCCGGTGCGCGCCTTGGGATCGGCGCCGCGCGCGATCGGCGGCGCGATCATGGCGGGATCGTCGTCCGCCGCGGCGGCCCAATGCAGCGGCGTGTCGTCGTTGTGGCCGCGCTGCTGGATGTCGGCGCCGAAGTCCAGCAGCAGGTCGACCAGCGCGCGGCGAGGTCGCCGCGGCAGCAGGCCCGATGGATGGCGAGGCTGTCATGCGTCCCCGTCACGCGGCGGGACGGCCCTAGAACTTGTAGCCGTAGCGCAGGCCGAAGTCGTCGTTGCCCTGGTTGCGCTCGGCAATCCAGCCGGCGTTCGAGTAGTGGTCGATCATGAAGGAGACGGAGTGGTTCTCGAGGAACCGGTAGCCGACCTCGAGCGCCTCGCGGAACAGCACGCGCGAGCCGAGCAGCCGGCGCGGCGGGTCGGGATCGTTCGATTCCAGCCAGCCGTCATGCACCGCCATGCCGAAGAAGCCCTCGACGAAGAAGCCCTTCCACACGAATCCGCCCCAGGTGAGGCCGGCG
>JAKLKW010000127.1 GCA_023150455.1 Alphaproteobacteria bacterium
GGCCTTGGTAAAGGAGAGCGTGTTGTTGATCGCGCCCTTGACCTGCGGACTGGTGCCGGTCCAGTCAACCACCATGTGCGAGCCCCGCTTGCGGACGGTGACGTAGAGACGGATCGGCTTGCCGTAGTCGACGCCGTCGTCGTCGATCCAGTCCTCGAAGCTCCATTCGCCGTCGGGCAGCTTGGCGAGCGCCGCGCGCGTCAGCCGCTCGGCATAGTCGATCGTCTCGCGCATCAGCGCCTTGGTCTCGGCGGGACCGTGACGCGCGACCAGCCGCGCGAACTGCGTCTCGGCGATGTGGCAGGCGGCGAGCTGCGCGCGCAGGTCGCCGAACACCTGCACCGGCAGGCGCACGTTGCGCTCGATGAAGGTCATGATGGTCTTGTTGAGGACGCCCGCGTCGTAGAGCTTCATCGGCGCGATGCGCAGCCCCTCGGCGTAGATCTCGGTCGAGTCCGACGCGTTCGACCCGGCGACACGGCCGCCGACGTCGCTGTGGTGGCAGACCGTGCAGGCGAACGCCATCCGCTCGTCGCCGTGATAGAGCGGCTTCATGATGAAGATGTCCGGCAGGTGCATGCCGCCGTCGAACGGGTCGTTCATGATGAACACGTCGCCCGGCCGCATGTCCTGGCCGAAATGGCGCATGATCGATTCCATCGCCGTCGGCACCGAGCCCAGGTGCCCGGGCAGCGTCAGTCCCTGCGCCACCAGCTTGCCGTCGGCGTCGGCGAAGCCGGTCGAGTAGTCCATGTTGTCCTTGAGCACGCCCGAATAGGTCGTGCGGAACACCGTCAACGCCATCTCGTCGGCGATGGAGAAGATCGAGTTCTTGAACAGCTCGAAGGCGATCGGATCGATCGGGTTGGCCATGGGCACGGCGTCTCCAACGCGAAAGCGGGGCCCGGGCGGCCCATGCGGGGAACTATACGCGACAGGCAGGGCATGACGGAATACGGCGTATGCTGACGTTTGCCGGCGAGCCTGGCGCGAGACGGCGACTTTCCTTCTACCGACCATGCGCCGATGCCGCCGGCGGCAAGGTCCGAAGCCGATGAATTCCGTCCCTGGCGCGATCGCCGGCTTGACGGCAGAATGGGGGCGACGCCGGCGCGGCGACCGACCGGCGCGACTGTGGGACAGGAAGGGGAAAGCGGCGACACGGGATTCCTCGGCGGCGCGACGATCCGGCCGCGGCTTCCTGCGTGTCGAAGCCAAGCAGCGTCATTGATCACGGCATACCTCGACGACCGGCGGTCGGCCCTTGCGGCACTCGACCGCTTCGATGCTTTGACCGTCGCGCTGCTGGGAGCGCTCACTTTCGTCGCTCTTGCGACCTATGGCGATTTCGCGATCTCGAACGACGAGGAGGTGCAGCAGCGCTACGGCGAGCTGATCGTCGCCTATTACGCAAGCGGGTTTGCGGACCAGGCCGCGCTCGGCTTCCGCAATCTCTACCTCTACGGCGGTCTGTTCGACGTCGTGGCGACGCTGCTCGGTCGCGCAGTGCCGTCGGACCCCTGGCAGCTGCGGCATCTTCTGTGCGCCCTGAGCGGCATCGGAGGCATCGCAGCAACCGCCGCGTCGGCGCGGCTGATCGCCGGGCCGCGCGCCGGCTTCCTGGCCGCCGTGGCGCTGGCCGTCTGCGGCGTCTGGTTCGGCGGGATGTTCAACCACACCAAGGACGTCCCGTTCGCCGCCGCGATGATCGGCGCGACCTATTTCCTGTTGCGGATCGCCCGCGAGCTGCCCCGGCCGCGCATGCGCCACGTGGCCGGCTTCGGCATCCTCGCGGGCGCGGCGCTCGGCCTGCGCGCCTATGGCCTGCTGCTCTTGGCCTATGCCGGACTTGCCATCCTGATGCGGGCCGCTTCGATGGATGGGCGCGAATGGCCGCAGCGCATTCGCTTCGCCGCCCTAGGCACGGTGCGGCTCCTGCCCGCGGCGGCGATCGCCTACGTCATCATGGTCGCAGCATGGCCCTGGGCTGCGCTCGAGCTGTCGAACCCGGTCAAGGCGATCTGGGTCTTCGCGCATTTCAACTATCAAATAAGGACCTTGCTGGCAGGCGAGGTCTACTTGATGGACGCCGTGCCGCGCTGGTACGTACCGACGTATATCCTGATCAAGTTGCCGCTGATCGTGCTTGCGGGCGCGCTGGCGGCAATGTGGGCGCTGGCTCGGCCGAAGCTTGCCGGCGGTGGCGTCTTCGTCGAAAAGCGTCGCGAGATCGCGTTGCTCGCCGCCACGGCGAGCTTCCCTGTCCTGTGCACCGTGATCCTGCACGGCCCCGCTTTCACCGGAATGCGGCATTTTCTTTACGTGGTGCCGCCGATCGCCGTGCTCGCAGGCGTTGGTCTAGACGGCGTGCTGGCCGCGCTGGAACGCGCCGGTGGCGCGGCGGCCACGGCGGCAATGACCGCGGTGACGGTCGGATTCTCATGGAACGCGATCGAGCTCGCCCGGCTCCATCCGCATCAGTACCTGTTCTTCAATGCGCTGGTCGGCGGCCTCGAAGGCGCATCCCGCCGCTACGACACCGACTATTGGGTCAACATCATGCCGGAGGCAGCCAAGGGACTGGATGCGTATGTCCGCAGCACCGGCGGCGATCCCGCGCGCCGCCACACGGTGGCCGTCTGCGGCGAGCGCCTGGCGTTCGAGCGCACGGCCGGTCCGCGCTTCGTATGGACCGGCGACTGGCTTGGGGCCGATTTCTTCATCGCGCCGACGCACATGGACTGCGACCGCGTGCTCAAGGGCAAGGTGGCGTTCACGATCGAGCGCCTCGGCGTCGTCATCGGCGTGGTGCAGGATCTGCGGGGATTGGGGCGCTACGAGCGCGACTTCATCGAGTTTCGCGATCGCCCGCCGGCGCACGCCGGGCCGGCGCCGTAACGGCGCCCCCGCGGGCCGGCGGCTTGCCGCCGACCCGCGGTGCGACAAGGGCCCCGGCTCAGAACGAAATCTGGTCGCCCGGATTGATCGCATGCACCTTGGTGCGCGTCTGGCTGCCGAGCGCCGCCTTGAACTCGTCGGGCGTCCCTTTCAGCGGCGGGAAGGTGCCGTAGTGCATCGGGATGACGTGCTTGGGCTTCAGGAACTCCTTGACCGCGTAGGCCGCTTCCTTGGGCCCCATGGTGAAATGGCCGCCGATCGGCATCAGCACCAGGTCGGGCTCGTAGTACTCGCCGATCAGCTTCATGTCGCCGAACAAACCGGTATCGCCCATGTGGTAGATCTTGAAGCCGTTCTCCATGGTGAGGATCCAGCCGACCGGCTCCCCGCCCGGGAAGCTGCGCTCCTTGCCGGTGATCGGATCGACCCAGCGCAGCTCGGAGCTGTGCTCGGCGCGCACCATGGTCATCGAGAGGCCGGCGCCCAGCGGCTGCACGGTGCCGCTCTTGTTCATGCGCGGCGCAAGCTCGGCCGGCAGGATGCCGAGCGTGATGAAGGTATCGGCCAGCCCCGGCGGACCCCAGACCGGCGCCTTGTACTTGGTCGAGAGCGCCGGCGCATCGGCCGTATGGTCGAAATGGCCGTGCGTCACCAGGATCACGTCCGGCTTGCCGACCTTGTCGAGATCCTTGTACTGCTCGGGCGTCTTCGGGTTCTTCAGGATGAACGGATCGATCATGAAGACCTTGCCGCCCGGGCTGGTGATCTTGAAGGCGGCCTGACCGTACCAGTGAAGCTGCACCTTCCCCGCCGTCTGCGCGGCGGCCGGCTGGCCCGCGAGCAGCACGAGCGCGAGCGCCGCCATCAGCATCGAACGCGACATTTCCCCCTCCCCCGTTCGGCTTTTCGCCACGTCCAAGCGGGGTAGACTAGCGCATGCTTGGCCTTTTCCCAAACCCTCCCCCGCCGATCCAGCCAGGCAACCCCTACAAGACGCTTCCCGGCCTCTATATGATAGGCGCGGCGCGGGTCGGGCGCCGACCCGATGGAGTGATGTATGGCGCGTCGCCGCAGACTGGTCCTGGTGCTCGTGGACGGCTTGAGCGCGGACTACTACGAGAGCCATTCCGACCTCCTGCCCAACCTGCGCGTCCTGGCCGGCGGCGGCACGCGGGTGCGGCGGCTGCGGTCGGCCGTGCCGGCGACCTCGATGCCGGGACGCGCCACCATGCTGACCGGCGTGGGCCCCGACGTGCACGGCGTCATCGGGAACCACGTGCTGGACGGCGACAGTTTCCGCGTCGCGACGCCCGACGATGTCGCCGCGAGCACGGTCGCGGAATGGGCCGGCAAGGCCGGGCGCGACGTCGCGGCCGTCGGCTTCGCCATGCTGCGGCCGTCCTGCGCTTCCGTGTTCCACCCGCCGTGGTGGGTTCGCGGCTTCATGGACGGCAGCCGGTTCGCGAAGATCCCGGCAGAGCGCAGCGCGGAATACGCCAGCAACGTCAAGGACCCTGACGGCCGCCTGCCGGCGCCGATGAGCCTGGGCCCGGCGATGGAGAAGGAAGGCTTGGTGCGCGGCCTGGCGTGGGACGCGTGGATGATGCGCGCGACGGCGGCATTGATGTGCTCGGACGACGCGCCGGACCTGGCGCTGGTCGAGATCGCCATGACCGACACGATCCAGCATCAGTTCGGCTATGCCTCGCCCGAGGCGCACTGGTCGCTCGCGCACGCCGATGAGCTGGTCGGCGGCCTGGTCCGGTCGCTGCAGGACGCGGGCCGCCTGGACGACACCGTGCTCGCCGTGGTGAGCGACCACGGCCATGCGCCGATGCACACGGCGCTGTACCCGGACCGCATCCTGCCGGGGATGGTGTGGGAATCCGAGGGCGCGACGCTGCATGTCCTGGCCGACGGCGCCGCGCGCGGCCAGGCGACGGCGCGGCTGGCCGCGCACGGCGCGGTCGCGATCGCGAGCGACCACGTGCCGGAACCGCACCGCGAACGCGTCGCGACCTATGCGGCGCCCGAGGGACACAGCTTCGAGGCGAGCCCGCCGGGCGCCGCGCCGGACGCCATCTCGGGCAGGCCCAAGTATGCCTCCACGCACGGGCTGATGCCGGGAGCACCCGCCGACGACCGCTTCTGCGTCATCGCCGGTCCGGGCATCCGCCGGCACACGATCGACACCGCCGCCGCCGACCAGCTTGCCCCGACCTTGTCCGCGATCCTGGGCGTCGACGCGCCGGCCGGCACGGGCACGCCCTTCCGCACGGTCTGACGCGCCGCCGGCCGCAGGCGCCCCCAATTCGACGGTAAGACCCCGCCATGCGCCTGAAGTTCCTCGGCAGCGGCGACGCCTTCGGCAGCGGCGGGCGCCTCAACACCTGCCTGCACGTCACCACCGCCGAGACCGCCTTCCTGATCGATTGCGGCGCCTCGTCGATGATCGCCATCCGCCGCTTCGGCATCGACCCGAACGCGCTGGACCTGATCCTGGTCACCCATTTGCACGGCGATCACTTCGGCGGGCTGCCGTTCCTGCTGCTCGACGCCCAGCTCGTCAGCCGGCGCACGCGGCCGCTGACGCTCGCCGGCCCGCCCGGCTTCACGCAGCGCCTCGCCGAGGCGCGTGAGAATTTCTTCCCGGGCTCGACCACGGTCGAGCCGCGCTACAAGCTCGAGATCCTGGAGCTGCCGCCCGAGCGGCCGGCCGTGCTCGGCCCGCTCCGCGTCACGCCCTACGTGGTCAAGCACTACTGCGGCGCCCCGCCCTATGCGCTGCGCGTGGAGGCCGAAGGCAAGGTGCTGGCCTATACCGGCGACACGGAATGGGTCGACTCGCTGGTACCGGCCGCGCGCGACGCCGATCTGCTGGTCGCCGAGGCCTATTTCTTCGACAGGAAGATCAAGTACCACCTCGACTACAAGACGCTGGAATCCCGGCTTGCCGACCTCAACTGCCGCCGCGTCGTGCTCACGCACATGAGCGCGGACATGCTGCGGCATGCCGGCCGGGTCGCCTGCGACGTCGCCGAGGACGGGAAGGAATTCGCGATCTGAGCGGCGCGGCTCTGCGCCAACGCGGCGGGCCGCCGGCGGACCTTCCGTTCACGTGCGCGCCTCTCCACCGGTCGCGTTGCATGGTCGCGCCACGCAGTGCTTAAACACTCCCTCGACACCTCCGGGGACGAGTTCTGCCATGGACCTCCAGCTAGACGGACGGGCGGCGCTGGTTTCCGGCGCGAGCACCGGCATCGGCGCGGGCATCGCCCGCGTCTTGGCCCGCGAAGGCGCGCGCGTCGGGATCACGGCCCGGCGGCGCGACCTGCTGGCGCAACTCGCCGAAGCCATCGCTCGCGACGGCGGTGCGCGCCCGGTCGTCATGCCCGGCGACATCACCGACCGCGGCGAGGTCGCACGCATCGCGGCCGAGGCGACCAAGGCGCTCGGACCGATCGACATCCTGGTCAACAACGTCGGCGGCTCGCGACCGGTTTCCATCGATGCCGGCGACGACGCCTGGGAAGAATCGTTCGCGCTGAACTTCACCGCGACGCGGCGGCTGACCGAAGCGCTGCTGCCCTCGATGCGTCGGCGCCGCTGGGGACGGATCATCAACATCAGCGGCTCGATGGAACCGCGCGGCCTGAACGCCGCGGCGCCGGCGAAAGCCGCGCTTCACCTCTGGGCCAAGGGCCTGTCCTGCGACGTGGCTGCCGACGGCGTGACGGTCAACTGCATCCCGCCCGGGCGGATCAACAGCGAGCAGATCCTCAACCGGCTGCATCCGACCGAGGCAGCGCGCCAGGCCTTCATCAAGGCCAACATACCGATCGGCTACTTCGGCGAGCCGGAGGACATCGCCTACATGGTGGCGTTCCTCGCCTCGCCGCTCGCGCGCTACGTCACCGGCGCGGTCATCCCGGTCGACGGCGGCATGCACTACTTCGCGCACTGATACGAGGCGCCGCCATCGCGGCTTCGGGAACGCGCTAGAGGACCTTCACGTCCTCCCAGAAGCCGAAGCGATGCGCGACCTTCTGCATCGACGGCCGCGGCACCTCGTAGGACCAGGCAGCCCGCGCATGGCGTCTGCCGTCGATCACCACGTCGTAGAACTGCACGCCATGCGGACAGGCGCGGTCGTCATCGGTCTTCGCAGCCTTCTCGAGCAGCTCGCGCCGCACGGCGCTGCCGGGGAAATACGCATAGCCGTCGCATTCGACGATGTCGTTGCTCTCGGCGACGACCTGCCCGTCCACCATGGCCTTCATGACCCGCTCCTTCCATTCCGGGCAACCGTCCCCGGCAAGGAACAGCAACGTGATCGATCTCGTCAAGTTGTCCGCGAGGTGAGCGACGCGCCGCCGCTGCGAGTCGGCCCGGCCGAACTCCCCAGCCGACCAGCACGGCGCGCGGCTTCTCGCTCTCGTAGAGCCGCAGGAGGAAATTGGTGAAGCCGACGATCGCGCCGCCCCCTTCGTTGCCGCGCCGCCGAATCGACTTTGGCAATGCGTGGTACGAACGATGCGCGAACGAATCGCCGTCGATGACGAGGAGCGGCCGGGTCATGGGTGCCGGGCTCGCTCAGTCCCGCCGCAGCGGCGGCCGGCCTTCGCCGACCCGCCACGCCAGCAGCGCGGGCAGCCCCGGCAGCAGCTCGCGCACGCGCTTGGCGAGCGACAGCGAAGAGCCGATGTCGAGACTGAGGCTATGACCGCCTCGCGCACCCATCGTGCATGCGGGAAGACGGCAACCGAGGCGCACACTCGGCTGCGGTGCCGCGCCTGATCTCCCATCGGCACCAGATGAAACGCCGCGACCGCCACCAGGCCCCAGCCGATGCGCGCCATGTCGTCGGCCACCGCCCCGAACCCGTACTAGGCGATCAGCGCGACGAGCAGGAAACCGCCTGCGAGCATGACCGGCACCAGCGCGCGCCTGGACTTCAAAGCGGCCCCTCCTGTGCCGTCCGGGTATGCCATTGTCGCGGGACGGCGAGTGTACAGGCCGGCGGCCGGAACGGCCAAGCGGCCCCGTCGGTTGCACGGCGGGACCAGGCCAGTTGCGGCGCCGGGACCGATATGTTCGAATGGATACGTCGCTGCGGGCTGCTGGAGATACCCCTCATGCGTATCGGCACGGGCGCACGTCATTGGCTGCCGCTACTGGGGCTTGCGCTCGCCATCATCGCCTCTCCTGCGGCGTCGCCGCGCGCGCAGCCGGATATTCCGGTCGTCGCGGCCGCCTCGGATCTCAAGTTCGCGCTGGAGGAGATTGCCGGCTCCTTCCGCCGCGAGACGGGCCTCGATCTCAAGCTCACGTTCGGATCGTCGGGCAACTTCGCCCGCCAGATCGCCCAGGGCGCACCGTTCCAGCTGTTCCTGTCGGCCGACGAGGCCTATGTCGAGGCGCTTGCCGATCAGGGGCGCACCGTCGACCGCGGGGCGATCTACGCGGTCGGCCGCATCGTGCTGTTCGCGCCGAAAGGCTCGCCGCTCACGGTCGATGCCGGGCTCGCCGGCCTCAAGACGGCGCTCGATCAGGACCGCATCAAGCGCTTCGCCATCGCCAATCCCGAGCATGCGCCCTATGGACGCGCGGCCGAGCAGGCGCTGCGCGCCCAGGAGCTATGGGAGACGATCAAGCCGCTGCTCGTCCTGGGCGAGAACGTGTCCCAGGCGGCGCAGTTCGCCCTGTCCGGGTCGGCCCAGGGCGGCATCTTCGCGTATTCGCTCGCGCTTGCGCCATCGGTGAGCGGGCTCGGCAGCTTCTACATCCTGCCGCCGGACGCCCACGCGCCGCTGCGGCAGCGCATGGTCTTGCTGAAAGGTGCGGGCCGGGCTGCGCGGGAGTTCTATGCCTATCTGCAGGGAACACCGGCGCGCGCAATCTTTCGCCGCTACGGGTTCCTGCTGCCCGGCGAAACCTCCTGATCCGCCATGGATTGGCCGGCCCTTTTCCTGTCGCTCCAGCTGGGCCTCGGAACGGTGCTGGTCCTCCTGCCCATCGGCGTGGCGATCGGCCGGCTGCTCGCCTATCGCCGGTTCGCGGGGCGCGGCTTCGTCGAGGCGCTGCTGATGCTGCCGCTGGTCCTGCCGCCGACGGTGATCGGCTACTACCTGCTGGTCGCGTTCGGAGCCGCGTCGCCGCTGGGCGAGCTGTGGCAGCGCCTGTTCGGCCATGCGCTGGTGTTCAGCTTCGACGGGCTGCTGATCGCCTCGGTCATCGTCAACCTGCCGTTCGCCGTGCAGCCGATGCAGCGCGCCTTCGAGGCGATCCCGGCCGAGATCCGCGAGGCGGCCGCGTGCTGCGGCATGGCGCCGCTCCGGGTACTCGGGCGCGTCGAGCTGCCGCTCGCCTGGCCCGGCATCGTGACGGGCCTCGTGCTGTCCTTCGCGCATACGCTCGGCGAGTTCGGAGTCGTGCTCATGGTCGGCGGCAGCATCCCGGGAGAGACCAGGACCGTCGCGATCGCGATCTACGACCGCGTGCAGGCCTTCGACGAGCACAGCGCGGCAGTCATGTCGGCAGCGCTGCTGCTGCTGTCGGTTTCGGCGCTCGGCCTTACCTATGCCCTGTCGCGCCGCGTCGGGCGCCGGCATGGCTGACGGCCCGACGTCCGAGGGCCTGGTCGTGCGGCTCGTGCAGCAGAGCCCGATCCCGCTCGACGCCGAGCTCCGCTGCGCGCCGGGCGAGATACTCGCTCTCGTCGGACCATCCGGCAGCGGCAAGTCGACCATCCTGCGCTGCATCGCGGGCCTCAGGCGCGCCGCGGCCGGACGGATCGCGGTCGGGGATGCGACCTGGTTCGACAGCGCAACCCGGATCGATCTGCCGGCATATCGCCGGCGCGCAGGCTTCGTGTTCCAGACCTACGCCCTGTTCCCGCACATGCCGGCCGTCGACAACGTCGCCGCGGCGCTGGGACACTTGGCGGCGCGCGACCGGCGCGCGCGCGCGCGGCAGCTCTTGGCGTCCGTCCATCTGGCCGGGCTCGAATCGCGCCGCCCGGCAGAGCTCTCGGGCGGACAGCAGCAACGCGTCGCGGTCGCCCGGGCGCTGGCGCGCGAACCGGACGTCCTGCTGCTCGACGAGCCCTTCTCCGCGGTCGATCAGGTCACCCGGCGCAAGCTCTATCGCGAGCTGGCGGAGCTGCGGCGCGAGCTGCGGATGCCCGTCGTGCTGGTGACGCACGATCTGGAAGAGGCGGCGCTCCTGGCCGACCGCATGTGCATCCTCCATCACGGTCGCACCTTGCAGACGGCGTCGCCGTCCGAGCTGCTGGCACGCCCGGCCGACGTGCTCGTCGCGCGCCTGGTCGATCTCAAGAACGTCCACGAAGGCACGGTCCTCGAGCATCGCCCGCAAGCCGGCTTCACCATGCTGCGCGCGCTCGGCACGACCCTGGAGGCACGGATGCAGCCCGGCTTCGCGCCGGGCGCGCGCGTCAACTGGGTCGTCCCGGAAGGCAGCGTGATCCTGCACCGGCGCGACCGGCCGTCACGCGGCGAGCACGAGAACCCGGTCGCCGGCGTCGTGACGGAATTCGTCGCGCTGGGCGAGAACGCCAGCGTCCGCATCGCGCCCGACGGCGCGACCGGGCAGTTGCTCGCAATGTCGGTGCCGTCCCATGTCGCCCGCCGCAACGGCATCGCGACCGGCGTACGCGTGACGGTGTCGCTGCTGGCCGATTCCATCCACCTCATGCCGTGGCACGACGCGATGGCCCCGGATGAGGCGCCCTGAGCCGCGCGCAGCCTCCGGCCTAGCCGGCCGCTGCGCTCGGCTCGTTGTTGCGTTCCCGCGGCTCCAGCGCCTCGGCCTAGTCACGCAGCCCAAGAAGCCGTGGGCGAGTTCGCGCTCAACTTCGCCGGGCAGCGCCGTCTCACGCCGCCAGCGCCTTCATCTCCGCGTACAGGTCCGACTTGCCCTCGAAGCCGATGCCCGGCAGCTCGGGCATGGTGACGATGCCGCGCTCGACCCTGACGCCGTCGGGGAAGCCGCCATAGGGCTGGAACAGGTCGGGGTAGCTCTCGTTGCCGCCGAGACCCAGGCCGGCGGCGATGTTGAGCGACATCTGGTGCCCGCCGTGCGGGATGCAGCGCCGCCACGACCAGCCATGGGCGTCGAGGACCGCCAGCGTGCGCCGATACTCGCACAGGCCGTAGGACAGCGCGCAGTCGAACTGCAGCCAGTCGCGGTCGGGCCGCATGCCGCCGTAGCGGATCAGGTTGCGCGCGTCCTGGTGGCTGAACAGGTTCTCGCCCGTGGCCATCGGCCCGGGGTAGAAATCGGCCAGCGCCGCCTGCAGCTGGTAGTCGAGCGGGTCGCCCGGCTCCTCGTACCAGAACAGGGGATAGTCGCGCAGCATCCTGGCATAGGCGATCGCCGTCTCGAGGTCGAAGCGGCCGTTGGCGTCGACCGCCAGCCGCGCGTCGCGCCCGATCTCGGCCAGCACGGCTTCGATGCGCCGGCGGTCCTCGTCGATCGGCGCGCCGCCGACTTTCATCTTGACCACGCTGTAGCCGCGATCGAGATAGGAGCGCATCTCGGCGCGCAGCATGCCGAGGTGCTTGCCGGGATAGTAATACCCACCGGCGGCGTAGACGAAGACGCGCGGGTCGGCTTCCTTGCCGTGGCGGTCGGCCAGCAGGCGGAACAGCGGCTTGCCCGCGATCTTGGCGACGGCGTCCCACACGGCCATGTCGATGGTGCCGACCGCGACGGAGCGCTCGCCGTGTCCACCCGGCTTCTCGTTGGCCATCATGGCCGCCCAGACGCGATCGGGGTCGAGATTGCTGCCGGTGTCGTCGAGCAACGTCTTGGGATCGGCGTCGAGCAGCCGCGCGGCGAAGCGCTCGCGGATCAGCCCGCCCTGGCCGTAGCGCCCGTTCGAATTGAAGCCGTAGCCGACGACGCGCCTTCCCTCGCGCACCACGTCGGTCACAACCGCGACCAGGCTCGTGGTCATCTTCGAGAAGTCGATATAGGCGTTGCGGATCGGCGAGGAGATCGGCTTGGTGACTTCGCGCAGGTCGACGATGCGAACGGACATTGCGTGCTCCCGACAGGCCGTGCGCCAGTTCTAGCGCGACCGGCTGCCTCAGGCGATGGCGACCTTGTCTTGCCCGGGGACGGCGATACGATCGACCGCGATGCCGAGTCGGGATCGCCCCGCGCGTCGCGGCGCACGATCCGGCAGCGTCGGCGACGCCGAGGACAGGGACCGGCTTGAAGACGGGCGAAACCATCCCCAGCGAGGTCGACCTCGTCGTCCTTGGCGCCGGCGCGGGCGGCATGACGGCGGCGCTGGCCGCGTCCGTGCTCGGCCTCGACGTCCTGCTGGTGGAGAAGACGGCCGAGGTCGGCGGCAATACGGCGCGCTCGGCCGGCTCGCTCTGGGTGCCCAACACGCGGCACAGCCCGCCCGGAACGGATAGCTTCGACCAGGCGCTTGCCTACCTGCGGGCGACGGTCGGCAACCGACTGCCGGAATCGCTGGCGCGCGCCTTCCTGGCGGCGGGGCCGGCCATGGTCGATTTCCTGGAATCCCACACTGCGGTCGCGCTCCGCGCCCATCCCTATCATCCCGACTACATCGCGACGGCCGAGGGCGCCACGCTCAACGGGCGCGTGCTGGAGGCGCTGCCGTTCGATGCGTCGGCGCTCGGCCGCCATTTCACGCGGCTGCGCCCGCCGCTGCCCGAGTTCACGGTGCTCGGCGGCATGATGGTCGACCGGACCGACATCAACCACCTGTTGAACCCGTTCGGCTCGACAGAAGCGTTCCGCCACGTCGCCCGCCTGCTGCTGCGCCATGCCAGGGACCGCATGCGCTTCGAGCGGGGCGCGCGCCTGGTCATGGGCAATGCGCTGGCCGGACGCCTGTTCCATTCCCTGCTCCAGCGCGGCGCGACCGTCCTCTACGAGACGCGATGCCGATCGCTGATCGATCGCCGGGGCCGCGTCGAAGGCGTGGACCTCGACTCGCCGAACGGCGGCAGGACGGTGCGCAGCCGTCGCGGCGTGGTCCTTGCCACCGGCGGCTTCTCGCTGCATCCGGAAATGCGCGCCCGGCTGATGCCGCGGCCCTTGCCGCCCCACACGCCGCTGATCGACAGCGTGACCGGCGACGGCATCGCCCTGGGCGAGCAAGTGGGCGGCGCGCTCGGCCGCGACCACGCCGACAACAGCTTTTGGGCGCCGGTCTCCGTGCGGCGGCGCGGCGACGGCAGCACGGCCGTGTTTCCGCACTTCGTCCTCGATCGCGGCAAGCCCGGGCTGATCGCCATCGACGGCGCGGGACGCCGCTTCGTCAACGAGGCGACGACCTACCATCGCTTCGCCGCGGCGATGTACGCGGCCCACGAGATCGCGCCGGCGATTCCCTGCCACTTCATCTGCGACGATGCTTTCATCCGCAAATACGGCCTGGGCATGGTGCGGCCGCGCGGGATCGGCCTCCGGCGCGCCATCGCCGAGGGATATGTGATCGCCGCCGGCAGCCTGGATGTGCTGGCGCACGCCCTCGACGTGCCGCCGCAGGCGCTGGCGGCGACGGTCGCGCGGCACAACGCCTTCGCCGCCACCGGCGTGGATCTCGACTTCGCCAAGGGGTCGGATGCCTATCAGCGCAATCTCGGCGACCCGTCGCATGGGCCCAATCCCTGCATCGGGCCGCTGGCATCGCCGCCCTTCTACGCCATCAAGGTCTATCCCGGCGACATCGGTGCCAGCGCAGGCCTGGTGACCGACGGCCACGCGCGGGTGCTGCGCGCCGACGGTACGCCGGTCGGTGGGCTCTATGCCTGCGGCAACGACATGAACTCGATCATGGCCGGGGCGTATCCCGGCCCCGGCGTCACCATCGGACCGGCGATGGTATTCGGCTACATCGCGGCGCGCCACGCCGCCGGACGGTAAGGGGAGAAGGCACGATGCAAGGCAGCGGTTTTCTGGGGATCTGGAGCGACATCGCGGCCGAGAACGAGACGGACTACCTGCACTGGCTGACGCGCGAGCACATGCAGGAGCGCCTCGGCGTCGACGGTTTCCTGGCGACGCGCCTGTTCCGCGCGCATCGCAAGGACGTCTGCCGCTACTTCATCCTGTACGAGCTGGAATCGGCCGCCGTCCTCGGCAGCGCTCCCTACCTGGCGCGGCTCAACAGCCCGACCGCCTGGACGAAGCGAATCATGCCGCTGATCGGCAATTTCGTGCGCGGCGGGGGAAGCGTGATCGCGACCGCAGGGTCGGGCCAGGGCGGGACCGTGATGCCGCTGCCGCTCGATTCGGCGCCGGCCGGCCATGCCGACAAGCTGCTGTCCGACCTGGCGCAGACGGACCGCCTCTCGGCCGTGCGGCTGCTCGAAACCGATCCGGGCGGGACGTCGATCGCCACCAGCGAGAAGCTCATGCGCAAGGGCGACCGCACGTTCGACAGCCTCCTGCTGATCGAAGGCCTGGACGAAAGCAGTGTCCGCACGGCGCATGAGCGGCTGCACCGGCGCGATCCCGCGCTTCGCATCGGCACGGTGCGTCCCGTGGAGACGTTCGTGCAGGTGTTTGCCCTGAGATAAGGGCGGACGCTCGTAGCGCGGTCTTCGTCCGCGGACCGGTCATCGCCGGTACCCCTTCGCGTCGCGCCCCGGGTTTCTCCTGCGCGGCAGCCGGCCGAGCATGTCCGGACCGTCGCCCCAGGACCGCTGACAGAAATCCAGCCACACATGGGCGCGTTGCAGCGGCGCAGATCCTGGTCACCCAGCACGTGGCCGCCATCGCCGCCCCCTTTGCCGAGGCGGCCTTCCTCGACGAGCGGCCGATCAAGGCCTTCGCCCGCCCCACGCCGACCTACGAGATTCTTGGCCGCAAGAGCGCTTCCTGAACCCTGCCTCGTGTTGTTGCGGCTGTGTGAACTGGTTCACGCGGCCTTTCCGCCGATCCACGTATCCTTCCTGCCGACAGTCGGCAGCGGCACATCGGGGGAGGTGGCCATGCTCGGCGACGAGGGCGAGTTCGTCGGAAGCGCGACGAGGCTTGCGGATACCGATTTCGAGCGCGCGGCGGCGCGGCTTTCCTGCGAAGTCGCAGCGATCCGCGCGGT
>JAKLKW010000128.1 GCA_023150455.1 Alphaproteobacteria bacterium
AGCGCCAGCTTGCCGGCGATCGCCGTCTTGTCGCCGCCGGTCACCGTGCCGCCGAACTGCGCCTTCGCCCCGGCGCCGTCGAGCGCGATGTTGACGCTGGCGGGCTTGCCCGCCTCGATCCGGCCGATCGCCGCGTCGAGGCGCATTCCGACAACCTGCGCGGCCTGCTCGAGTGGCTGGGCACGGACCTCTCGACCATTCCCAGCGGCCGGCTGCTGCGCTTCGACCTGAAGGCCGGGGTCAAGAGCGACGGCAACGTCGTGCAGATCGGCAACCTCGACACCACGCTCGACGCCACGCGCATGACCGGCAACGTGTCGATGCAATGGCGCGACCGGCCCGCCTTCGGCGTCAACACGCGGATCGACAAGATCAACGTCGACGCCTACATGCCGATCCGCAAGTCCTCGGCGCGCCAGACCCAGCTGGCGCAGGCGCAGCAAGGCGCCACGGACGGCCAGCCGCCCGCGGCGCAAAAGCCGGCCGGCCAGACTCCGCCGGCGAACCCGATGGAGACGCTGAGGCTGCTCGAGCGGTTCGACCTGAACCTGCAGACCGAGATCGGCAGCATGACCTACCGCGACACGCCGATCCAGGACCTCAAGATGAACCTGGAGCTGGTGGACGGGAAGCTGACGATCAAGGAGGCGACCGTGCGCGACGTCGCCGGCGCCCAGGCCGCCTTCACGCTGATGGCGGAACGGCTGTCGACCAGCCCGGCCTTCTCGACCGCGTTCAACCTGCGCGCCACCGACGCGAAGCGTTTCCTCAAGTTCGCGACCGGCTACGATTCGCCGCTGCCGCCGCAGGCGCTGGGATCGCTGACGGCGAAGGGCTCGGTGGCGGGCACGGCCGACCAGCTCAAGATCGACACGCAGATGGAAGGCTTCGGCGGGTCGGGCAAGGTGGTCGGCAGCCTGGCGCAGCTGACGCAGCCCGTGCCGAAGGTCGATCTCACCATCGACGCCAGCTTCCCCGAGTTCGGCCCGGTGCTCGGTGCCTTCGTCGGCGACAAGGCCAAGCACGGGACGAGCAAGCTTGGGCCTTTCGCGCTCAAGTCGCAGATCGCCAACAGCGGCGCCGACGCCGTGGTGCTGCGCCGGACCGAGCTGCGCGCCTTCGGCGGCGATCTGGATATCGACGGCACCATCGGCCAGCTCGGCTCGCCGAGCCCGTCGGTCGATCTGGGCCTCAAGATGAACATGCCGAGCCTCCGGCCGCTCTTGACCGCCTTCAACCCCGATCCCCAGCTGATGGCCTCGGCCGACCGGCTGGGCGGGCTCGCCTTCAACGGCCGGGCGGCCGGCAACGCGAAGAAGGTCACGCTCAAGGACGCGGCGCTCAACGGGCTGGGCGGCTCGGTCAAGCTCAACGGCGACATCCTGGAGCAGGGCAAGCAGTACGACCTGACCGCCGACATCCAGAACTTCAACGTCGGGCCGCTGCTCGCGGCCCTGCCCGGCCAGGTGGTCACGGCGCAGGGCGCGCAGCAGCTCGGGCCGCTGACCGGGCGGATCGGCCTCAAGGGCGCGCTCGACAACCTCTCCGTCGCGATCCAGAACGCCAACATGCGCGCCTTCAACGGCACCATGGCGGTGAACGGCACGGTCAGCGACGCGCTCGACCCGACGCGCAAGGCCGACCTCGCCTTCGACATCGCCGGCGTGCACGCCGGCCAGCTGCTCGCCGCCTTCCCGGCGTCCGGCGCCTCGCCGGCGCTGGCGCAGGGGCTGCAGACGCTCAACGCCAAGGGCTCGATCAAGGGCTCGACGGACGCCCCGTCGGTGACGTTCAGCCCGGCCCAGGTGCAGGCCTTCGGCGGCTTCGCCTCGCTCAACGGCACGATCACCGAGCCCGCGACGCCCGCCGCCAAGTACGACATGACGGCGAACATCGACATGCCGAGCCTGATGACGGTGCTGCAGGCCTTCTACCAGCCGGCGCAGGCGATCCAGGGACCGGTCAAGTTCCAGAACGTCAAGCTGGTCGGCGACGGCAAGAAGGTGCTGATCCAGAACCTGGTGGGCATGCTCGGCACCATCGGCATCAACGGCAGCGGCAGCGTAAGCTTCGACGGGCCGCGCCCGAAGATCGACCTCAACATCAACACCAACGGGGACATCCCGCTCGACGCCTTCATGCCGGCGGAGGCGCAGAAGCGCGGCGATATCCTGCCCTACTGGCAACTGCTGTTCCCCGACCTGATGCCGGCGGCGACGCAGGTCGCGCAAGCGCAGGCGCGGCCGCTCAACGCGCGCTGGTCGCGCCAGCCGATGGGGCTCTTGAAGACGATCCGCGCCTACGACGCCAATATCGGCTTCCAGGGCCAGGCGCTGGTGCAGGGGCCGTACCGCATCGAGAAGCCGCAGGCGCACGCCAGCATCGCCAACGGCACGCTGACCGTCGACCGCATGCAGGGCACGCTGTTCGGCGGCAGCGTGTCGATCACCAGCAAGGTGAACGCCGTGGCGCAGCCGCCGGTCGCCGGCATCCAGGCGCAGGTCCGCAACGTCAACATCGCCCAGGGCGCGGCCGCGGCGCGCGCGCATCGCAGCGGGCGCAAGTGGTTCCTCGCCTTCGGCCGGGTCGAGCTGGTCGAGGGGCTGTTCGACGCCGACATGGCCTACCAGGCGCAGGGCAACAGCGAAGCCGAGATGGTGCAGACCCTCAACGGCCAGGGCAGCCAGAACGCGCGCAACGGCGTGATCGACGGCTTCGACATGAAGCGCCTGAGCGACAGCATGAAGAACATCGACAACGCGCTGAACTTGGTGCAGATCCTCGGCGCGACGACGCAGGGCGGCCAGACCCGCTTCCAGTCCATCACGTCGACCAACCGCGCGCAGAACGGGCTCCTGACCAGCACCAACCTGCTGATCAAGGCCGACGCGATGGAGGGCAAGGGCGGCTACAACCTCGACTTCCCGTCCTACACGATGAACACGCAGATCACCGTCACGCTGACCGACCATGCCAAGACGCCGCCGATCCAGGTCAGCGCCGTCGGCCCGATCGACCAGCCGCAGACCGTGGTCAATGCCGATGCGCTGAAGCAGCACCTGCTCGCCAGCGCCACGCGCTTCATCCTGGGCGGGCCGAAGCAGGGCCAGCCGGGCCAGCCCGCGTCGCAAGGGGGCGTGCAGGACATCCTCAAGGGCGTGCTCGGCGGGCAGCAGCAGCCGGCGGCCCCGCCGCCGGCCGGGCAGCCCGCGCCGGCGCCCGCGCCGGCGCCCGCGCAAAAGCTGGATCCGGGCCAGCTGCTGCAGCAGCTGCTGAAGCCGAAGCAGTAGGCGCCTATCGCAGCACTCCGCCGCGCACCTGCTCCAGCACGAAGACGCGCAGCGCGCTGCTGAGATTGGCCGGCCGGCCGCCGCCGGCCTGGTCGATCGCGGCGATCAGCGCGGCGACCGAGGTGCCGCGCCGGTCGGCGATGACGCGCAGCGCGTCCCAGAAGGCCTGCTCCAGCGACACGCTGGTGCGATGGCCGGCAATGGTGACCGAGCGCTTGCGGATCGCCCCGGCGCCGCCGCCGCCCGGCAGCGCTGCCGCCGCGTCGCTCACGAACCGGGCCCGAGCATCGTCTCGGGCCGCACCAGAAGGTCGAACTCCTCGCCGCTCAGCAGGCCGAGGCGGATGGCGGCCTCGCGCAGCGTCAGGTTCTCCTGGTGCGCCAGCTTCGCCACCTTGGCCGCGTTGTCGTAGCCGATGCGCGGGTTGAGCGCCGTCACCAGCATGAGCGAGCGCCGCAGCAGCTCCGCGATGCGCGCGCGGTCGGGCTCGATGCCCGCGACGCAGCGCCGCGCGAAGCTGTCGGCGGCGTCGCCGATGAGGCGGATCGAGCGCAGCACGTTGTCGACGATCATCGGCTTGAACACGTTGAGCTCGAAATGCCCCTGCGAGCCGCCCACCGTGACGGCCACATGGTTGCCCATGACCTGGGCGCACACCATCGTCATCGCCTCGGCCTGGGTCGGGTTGACCTTGCCCGGCATGATCGAGCTGCCGGGCTCGTTCTCGGGCAGCCGGAGCTCGCCGAAGCCGCAGCGCGGGCCCGAGCCCATCAGCCTTATGTCGCTTGCGACCTTGAACAGGGCGGCAGCGGCGGCGTTGAGCGCGCCGGACAGCGCGACGAGGTCGTCATGCGCGGCCATGACGTAGAACTTGTTGTCGGCCGCCGCGAAGGGCAGGCTGGTGATCAGCGCCACTTCCTCGGCGAAGGCGCGGTCGAAGCCCGGCCGCGCGTTGAGCCCCGTGCCGACCGCGGTGCCGCCCTGCGCCAGCTCGTGGAGCCGGCGCGTCGCTTCCTCGATGCGCTCGGCGGCGGCGCGGACCTGGCGCGCGTAGCCGCCGAACTCCTGGCCGAGCGTCAGGGGCGTCGCGTCCATCAGGTGCGTGCGGCCGATCTTCACGATGTCGGCGAACGCCTTCGCCTTGGCGTCGAGCGCGTCGCCGAGCAGCTCGAGCGCGGGCATCAGCCGCGCGTTCGCCGCCAGGACCACGGCGATGTGCATCGCCGCCGGGAAGGAGTCGTTGGACGACTGGCCGAGATTGACCTGGTCGTTCGGGTGCACCGGCTTCTTGTCGCCGCGCCGGCCGCCCAGCAGCTCGTTGGCGCGGTTGGCGATCACCTCGTTGGCGTTCATGTTGCTCTGCGTGCCCGAGCCGGTCTGCCAGACGACCAGCGGGAAGTGATCGTCGAGCCTGCCGTCCGCCACTTCCTGCGCCGCCGCCGCGATCGCCTCGCCGGTCCGTTTGTCGAGCGCGCCCAGCTTCATGTTGGCGCGGGCCGCCGCCAGCTTCTGGAGCCCGAGCGCGCGCACCAGCTCGACCGGCATGCGCTCGCCGCCGATCGTGAAGTTCCGCCGCGAGCGCTCGGTCTGCGCGCCCCACAGCGCGTCCGCCGGCACCTCGACGGCGCCCATGGAATCGGTCTCGGTGCGGGTATCGCCCATGGCCGCCATGCTAGCACGGGTGCGTGCCGGATGTGCCTCGACCGCGCCGCCGGGACGGAGAGCGGGGGCCGCTCAACTCGGGCAGATATACCCGGTGCCGCTGGGGTTCTTGAAGCAGCCGACCGATTCCGGCAGCAGCCATTTCGGCAGGGCCAGCACGACCTCGGGGAACAGCACGGTGAAGGCAATGGTGCCCAGGAACACGATATAGAGCGGGAACGAGCGATACATCGCCCTGTAGAACGGTACGCCGACGAATTTCGCCCCGATCAGCAGCGACAGCCCGTAGGGCGGCGTGATCAGGCCGAACACCAGCGTGGTGATGATCACCACGCCCATGTGCACCGAGTTGATGTCGCCCAGCTCGGCCAACTTCAGCAAGATCGGCATGAAGATGATGATCGCCGGCACGGCGTCGACGAAGTCGCCGACGAGGATGAACAGCAGCACCAGTAGGAACATGATCATGCGCGGGTCGGTGCCGGCATAGGCCTGGATGTACTCGGCCACCGTGTCGGGACCGCGTAGATACGCCAGCATCCAGCCGAAGGCCGAGGCGCCGGCGACCGCCGCCAGCGGCAGCGAATACAAGAGGCCGGTGTACATGAAATCCTGCGGCAGCTTCCAGATATGGGTCGGCCGCAGGGCCGGGATCAGGACCAGCAGGATGTAGAACGCCGCCACCATGCCGGCCTCGGTCGGGGTGAACCAGCCGGTGAGGATCCCGCCCATGATGATCACCGGGATGACCATCGGCAGGGCGGAGCCGCGCGCCGCGGCGAAGATCTCGACCAGCTTCGCGCGCGGCTTCAGATGCCCGGTCGGGCCGAAGAAGTAGCTGTAGACCATCAGGCCGAAGCCGATCATCACGCCGGGCACGACGCCGGCCAGGAACAGCCCGCCGATCGACACGTTGCCCGTGGCGCCATAGACCACCGCCATGATCGAGGGCGGGATCAGGTTGGCGATGGTCGAGGCCGAGGCGATCAGCGCCGCGGTGAAGGCGCGGTCGTATTTCTCCTTGTCCATCTCCGGCGCGATGCTTCGGCTCAAGACCGCCACGTCGGCGGCGGACGAGCCCGAGATGCCGGCGAAGAACATGCTGAACAGCGTCACCACCTGCGCCAGGCCGCCGCGCAGATGGCCGACCAGCGCCTGGGCCAGGCGGATCATGCGCTGCGTCACGTCGGCCGAGGTCATCAGCTCGCCGACCAGCAGGAAGAACGGTATGGCCAGCAGGGTTTCCGCGTCGATGCCGTGGAACAGCTGGCCGATGATCGACTGGAAGCTGACCGGGGTGAGCGATGTCGCGAGCAGGACGCCGCCGATCAGCGCGAACGCCACCGGCACACCCATGTAGCCCAGCAGCAGGAACGACAGGCCCATCATTACCAGGATCGCCGTCGAGCTCATTCGTCCGGCTCTCCCGCGAACTCGCTGTCCTCGGGCCCCTCGTAGCCGTTCTTGAATCCGTTGATCATCTGCTCGGCCGTGAACAGCGCGACCAGCGCGCCGGCCAGCGGCACGGACGCCGTGTAGAACGTCAACGGGATCAGCGACGGCATGCGGTAGCTGCCGAGGTCGTGGATGGCGTTCTCGATGCCGAACCAGACGATGAAGCCGGCGATCACCAGCAGGATCACGCGGTTGAGCGTCTCGATGACCAGGCGCTTGGTCCCGGTCATGCGCCTGGTGATCTCGGCGAGATAGATATGGTCCAGGCGGCGCGTGGCCGCCGCCATGCCCACGAACACGCCCCAGGCGAAGAACCCCGTGGTCACCTGCTGCAGCCAGAGCCAGGGCACGTTCAACGTGCGCGTGACGACGTCGAAGAACGCGCACAGCGTGAAGCCGATCATGCACACGCCGCAGAAGATCATCAGCAGCGCCTCGAGCGGATCGAGCGCCTTCCATTTCAGGTGGCGATGCTTCCGGATCACCAGCGCCCGGTGCGATGCGAAACTGCTTTCCGCCATGCTTCCGTCTCTCGTGCGCGCGAAGGGCGGCGGCTCCTGCCGGCGCCGCCGCCCTCGTGCCTGTCCTGGAACCGGGCCGGCTACTTCACCTTGCGCACCAGGTCCAGCAGCTTCACCGCGTCGGGCCCCAGCTCCTTGGCGAGCTGGTCCTGGATCGGCGCGGAGACCTTCGAGAAGCCGGACTTGTCGACCTTGTTGTTCACCTTCACGCCCAGCTTGACCAGCTTGTCGGCCGATTCCTTCTCCAGCTTGAGCGCGTGCGGCGGCTCGAGCTTGCCCACCTCGGCGGCGGCGGTCTCGACCCACTTCTTCTCCTCGTCGCTGAAGCTCTTCCAGGTCTTGTCGCTGACCCACAGCATGTTGTTGTTGGCCTCGTGCTCGGTCATGTTCAGGACCGGCGCGACCTCGTAGTGCTTGTTCGACAGGTACACGTTGACGCCGTTCTCGGCGTAGTTCACCACGCCGGTCTGGAGCGACGTATAGACCTCGCCGAACGGCATGTGCACGGGCGAGGCGCCGTAGGCGGCGAAGTGCGTGTCCTCGGTCTTGGTCGCCTGCACGCGGATCTTCTTGCCCTTCAGGTCCTCGACCTTGTTGACCTCCGTCTTGCCGTACATGTGGCGGAAGCCGAGGGTGATCAGCGACAGCGCATGCGCGCCCTGCACCGACTTGGCGATCATCTCCTTGAACGCCTTCACCACGCCGGGATCGGCGATCGCCTTGGCGAGGTGCGCCTCGTCGCGGAAGATGAAGTGCAGCGAGAACACGCCGGCCTGCGGCGCCACGGTCGAGGCGTTCGCGGTCGAGGTGATGATGAAATCGATGTCGCCCGAGCGCAGCTTCTGCAGCATGACCGGCTCCTGGCCGAGCTGCGCGCCGGGGAACTGGTCGATCTTCAGCTTGCCCTTGCTGAGCTCGCCCATACGCTTCTCGAACAGGTCGCCCGCGAAGCCGTAGCCCGTGGTCTTGGGCTGGTCGTAGCCGAACGTCAGCTTGCGTTGCGCCCGGGCCTCGCCGGGCATGGTCAGCGCCAACACGCCCAATGCGGCCGCGGCGACCGCGATTTGACGGAACTTCATCGACGATTCCTCCTGTCACTTGTGATTTTGTTGACAATCCCCGATGTCACGTTGCCCGACCGAACCCGCCGCGTCAAGCAGGACAGCCCGTCTGCAAGCGTTTTCAATTTCGGAGGATGCGGAACGGCAGGCGGACCTTGGCGCTGTCCTTGGCCAGCAGGTCGCGCACGACGACCTCGAGGATGTAGCTGCCCGGCTTGAGGTCGAGATAGGGCAGCATCAGGTCGACGCCGAGCTCGGTATTGGCCTGGCGGCTGGTCACGTTCACTTCCTTGAGCGTGCGATCGGCGGTCAGCGTCTTCTTGCCGTCGCCGGTCAGGATCGCGTAGTCGCAGGCCAGCTCGATGCGGTAGAGCTCGCCCTCGCGCGCATGGTCGAAGCCGGCGGGCTCGATATAGGCCTGGATCCGCTCGTTGCGCGTGTAGGCGTCGTGCGGCCGCTTGTCGTACTGCCCGTAGCCGCGCGACGGGCCCTGCACCAGCGCCGCCGCGGTCAGGAACAGCGGCGTGCGCGCCGCCAGCGCGGCCAGCGCGTTCGACAGCGCGAGATAGGCCCTGGTGGTCTGGCCCTTGGCGAGCTCGGCCTTGCCCTGCTCGATCAGGGCAGCCGCGTCCTCCGCGGCGCGCGCGCGCCCGATCGACAAGGGCACGGCCGCGACCGCGAGCGTCGCGGCGAGGGCGGTCAGCGATGCGGCGCGAAACAGGCGGCTCACGCCCCGGACACCAGCTTTCGTCCGACCAGCGTCAGCTTGCACACCAGCCAATCCGGCTTCATCGGATTGGCGAACCACGGCTCGGCCCAGCCCTGCTCGATGCACGCGCGGATCGTGCGCTCGTTGATCCGCTTGCCGTCGCGGTCGAACAGCGGCAGCTTGCCGCCCGGCTGGTCGAGGCCGCGCATCAGCCAGTCGCGTTGCTGCGCCGAAGGCCGCGCGTGGCCGTCCGCCGCCGCATCCGCCGCATGCGCGCCCTTAGCCCCGGCCAAGGCCCGCTGGGCCATGTCCATGCTCCCCCCGGCTGCAAGGCGCCAGCCAACCCCAAGGCTTTCGCGCGCCGCACCCGGCCCCTTGGTGCGCGTCGATCCGCGCGCCAACATTCAGGTTGGCGGCCGGATCAACGGTCGCCAGGATGCTAGCGCGGCACCGGCGCCGCGCCAACCTGGAAACCGTGCGACCCCCATCCGTGGGACTGGGAAGATGCCGACCGACGCCCCGCGTTTTGTCTACATTACGGCCCCGTCGCGCGAGGAGGCGCTGAAGATCGGCCGCGCCCTGGTCGCGGAGCGGCTGGCGGCCTCGGCCAACGTGCTGCCGGGGGCGCGCTCGATCTACTGGTGGCAGGGCAAGATGGAGGAGGCGGACGAGGCGGTGCTGGTGGCCAAGACCCGCGCCGCGCTGGCCGGGCGCCTGGTTGCGCGGGTCAAGGCGCTGCATTCGTACGACTGCCCGGGAATCGTCATCTTGCCGATCCTCGAGGGCAATCCGGACTACCTCGCCTGGCTCTACAGCGAAACCAGCAGGCCCAAGGAAGCAACATGACGACGCCGATCTTTCCGATCACCTATCTGACCACGATCCTGTTCGACCACGGCGCGGTACGCTGTCTGCCCGACGAGTTGACCGCGGTCGGCATCCGGCGTCCGCTGCTGGTGACCGACCGCGGCGTCGTCGCCGCCGGCATCGCCGGCCGGGTGCTCGCCCTCCTGCCGCAGGGCAACTCGATGCCGCGCTTCGAGGACACGCCGGGCAATCCGACCGAGGAGGCGGTGCTCGAGGCGCTTGCCGTCTATCGCGAGGGCGGATGCGACGGCATCGTCGCGGTCGGCGGCGGCTCGTCGATGGACCTCGCCAAGGCGGTGGCGCTGCTCGCCACGCATCCGGGGCGGCTCGTCGACTACGTGATGATGCTCGGCGGCGCCGCGAAGATCACGCCGGCGGTGGCGCCGGTCATCGCCGTGCCGACGACCGCGGGCACCGGCAGCGAGGTCGGTCGCGGCGCCCTGATCACATTCAAGGACGGGCGCAAGCTGGGACTCGTCAGCCCGAACCTGATCCCCAGGCGCGCGATCTGCGATCCCGAGCTGACGCTGGGCCTGCCGCCGCTGCTGACCGCGGCGACCGGCATGGACGCGATGACCCATTGCATCGAGACCTTCCTGTCGCCTCGCGTCAATCCGCCGGCCGAGGCGATCGCGCTGGACGGCGCCGAGCGCGCGGCGCGCTGGATCGAGCGCGCGACCGAGGACGGCGGCGACCGCGACGCGCGCTGGAACATGATGATGGCCTCGATGATGGGCGCGATGGCGTTCCAGAAGGGGCTCGGCGCTGTGCACGGCATGTCGCATCCGCTCGGTGCCATCAGGGAGCTCGGCCTGCATCACGGCACGCTCAACGCCGTCATCCTGCCGGCGGTGCTGCGCTACAACGACGGCCATGTCGGCGACAAGTACGCGCGCCTGCGCCGGACCCTGGGCCTGCCCGCCGGCTACGACCTTGCCGAGCATATCGGGAAGCTGAACGCGCGGCTCGATCTGCCGCCCAACCTGCGCGCGATGGGCGTCAGCGAGGCGATGATCCCCAAGCTCGCGGAAGAGGCGGTCAAGGACCACTGCACCGGCACCAACCCGCGTCCGGTCGACCGCGCGGCCTACGAGAAGCTGTTCATCGCGGCGCTGGGGTAGAAAACCCTACCCGCCGGCGCGCGGTCACCGCGTCCGTCGCGACGATATCGTCCGTGTTTGGAGTTCGTCCGGCGCGGCGCGGCGAATGCCGCGCTGCGCTACCTGCGCTGCGCTGCCGCCGCCTGCGGACCTCAGGAGTCCGCGCGGCGCTGGCCCGCGTCGTCGCGCTTGAGCAGCTCGATCACTTCCCGACGGTAATCGGGATCCCAGACCACCCGGTCATGGTCGAACCGGACCGGCTCGCGCGTCTCTTGCGGATATGGGTTCAAGGCCACCATCTTTCGGTCCCCGCGAATTCCGCTTCCTGCCTCTCGCTCGTACGTCGGGTAGTCCATTACACGAAGTCGGCGTGGCAACCCTGTGTCCAAACCGTGACCTCACCGGGGCTTTTGGAGGGCGTTCTGGCATACCAACAGGGGCCTTGAGCGCATGAGGGCCATGTGGCCGGGGCGGTAGCGTAAGCTCCAGAAAGGCAATAATAATTGCCGACGCGCTGACGGGCGGGATCGGTCATGGACACTGCGGCACTAGGTAGTTCCCCCGAGTCGGGCTTGCCCCGATCCTCGGCCCGGCTTTCGCTGTGGTTCTCCTGCATCGGCCACAGCTATTCGCACCTGTTCACGATGCTCTACCTGACCGTGGTGCTGGTGCTCGAGCGCGAATGGGGCATGGGCTATGCCGACCTCCTGCGTCTGTCGACCCTGGGCGCGCTGCTGTTCGGGGCGGCCGCCCTGCCGATGGGCTGGATCGGCGACCGCTGGAGCGCGGTCGGCATGATGGTGATCTATTTCGTCGCGACCGGGGCCGCCTCGATCGTGACGGGCCTGGCGCGCAACCCGACCGAGATGATGCTGGGCCTCGCCGCCATCGGCCTTGCGGCCTCGATCTACCACCCGGTCGGCATTGCCTGGCTGGTGCGCAACGCGGCGGCGCGCGGCAAGGCGCTGGGCGTCAACGGGCTGTTCGGCGCGCTCGGCGTGGCCGGCGCCTCGGCCGTGGCGGGGGTGCTGACCGACTGGATCTCGTGGCGCGCCGCCTTCGTCCTGCCCGGCATCGTGTCGATCCTGACCGGCCTGGTGCTGGGCCTGTGCTGGCGCCTCGGCCTCGTCGCCGACCGGGTGAGCGACCGCGTGCCCGAGCCGCCCGCCTCGCGCCAGGACATGTGGCGCGCCTTCGTCGTGCTGTCGCTCACCATGATGTGCGCCGGCCTCATCTACCAGTGCGCCACCACGGTCATGCCCAAGCTCCTGGCCGAGCGCCTCGCGGGCTGGATCGAGGGCACGTCGGCGGTCGGGCTCGTGGTCATGGTCATGTATCTGTGCACCGGCCTGACCCAGATCTACGGCGGGCACCTGGCCGACCGGTTCCCGGCCAAGACCGTCTACGTGCTGACCTCGGCGCTGCAGATGCCGGTGCTGCTCGTCGCCGCGGTCGTCGCGGGGCCGGGCATCGTGCCGCTGCTGATGGGCGCGCTCGCGCTGCACGTGATGTCGATCCCGGCGGAAGGCTCGCTGCTGGCGCGCTATACGCCGAGCCAGCACCGCAGCCTCGCCTTCGGCGCCAAGTTCGTGATCGCGCTCGGCATCGCCCCGGTCGGCATCATGCTGGCCGCCTGGATCGAGGAGACCACCGGAACCTTCACGCTGCTGTTCTTCCTGCTCGCCGGCTTCGCGCTCACGCTCGCGACCGCCGCCTTGCTGCTGCCCGGCGACCGCGCCAAGGAGCCGGCGCCGGTTCCGGTGCCGGCGGAGTAGGGGAAGGCGGTGTCGACCTTGAAGCGCAGGTCTGCCGCCAAGCCGGCCCCTGCGAAGCCGACCCTCCTCGTGGGCGGCAACCCTCGGATCGCGAGGGCCGACGGCGGCGCCGCCGCCACAACGATCATGACGATGAGGAAGAGCGGCTTGAAGGAAGGAACAGGAGCAGACTCTGCTTCTCGGCTGATCGATGCGAGAATCAACGAGCTGGGCGACTGGCGGGGCAAGACGCTCGCCCGGATCCGCATTCTCATCAAGCAGGCCGACCCCGAAGTGGTCGAGGAGTGGAAGTGGAGAGGCGTTCCGGTGTGGTCGCACGGCGGAATCATCTGCACCGGCGAGACGTACAGGAATGTCGTGAAGATGACCTTCGCCAAGGGCGCCTCGCTGGAGGACCCGTCGGGCCTCTTCAACGCCAGCCTCGAAGGCAACACAAGGCGTGCCATCGATTTCCACGAGGGCGATCGGATCGACGAAGGGGCATTGAAGGCGCTGATCCGCTCAGCCGTGGCGCTGAACACGTCGGCGCGCGCTACCGTTCGCCCCGTCGGCTCTCGGAAGAGACCAAGGAGCGCTTGAGGGGCGTCGTGAAGCCGGTCGCGGTGGTCGATCTTTTCGACCGCGCTACTGCGTCTTCAGGTACTCGATCAGGGCCCATTTGCTCGGCTCGGGCAGGTCGGTGCCGTATTCGTGGCCGTGGTTGCCGTTGCCCGGCAGCGTCGTGTCGAACAGCCTTCCGCCCGCCGCCGCGGCCCGGGCGTCGCTGACGAAGACGACCTGCTTCGGGTCGAATTCGATATGGCCGCGGTGGAAGCGCTGCGGCCGGCGCTCCGGCGGCGCCAGCAGGTCCCACAGCGTCGGCACCGAGCCGTTGTGCAGGTAGGGCGCGCGCGGCCAGATGCCGTCGAGCGCGACCGCCACGTAGCCGCCGGTCTTGCGGAAGCTCCGGTACCGCCACGCGTACCGGTCGAGGGCGTTGAAGCCGCGCGCCGCCGCGACCGTCCAGGATTCTAGGCGACGGCGGTCGGTGCCGAGCCGGTCGATCGGGATCGGCGTGCCGGTCTTGTCGCCGCCGAAGGCGTGGCACGCGGCGCAGGCCGCCTCGAACACGCTCTTGCCGCGCGCGGCCAGCGCGGCGTCGACCGGGAAGGGATAGGGCGCCGGCGGCAGGTCCATCAGCCAGGCCTCGATGCGCCCGAGGCTGTCGCGGTCGATCGTGCGCCGGTTCGCGCCGTTGCCGATGCCCGAATTGAGGAAGATCTCGGCCGACGAGGTGTCGAGCCCGTCCCAGTGCAGGCCGAAATCGGCGCGCTTGCGCCAGTTCCACAGCGGCACGATGTCGGCGTTGCCGATCGTGCCGTCATAGGGAGGCTCTTCGACGTTTCAAGTGGATTTGAGGATTTCGGGGAGCGGGGCGCCGAGCGGGCGCGGCAGGCGATGCCATTCGACGACGGCGTTGACCAGGCGGTAGATGCCGTTGAGCGCCCGGGCGCGCAGCGGCGGCCGGTAGTCGAATCCGTCGTTTTGCTGCGACATATCGCCTCCCCTGCGACCTGCCACGCGCCCGCGACGCGGCGTCCCGACGCTCGCGTATCGTGCGATTCCGACAGAATATATTCTCCGAAAAGCGTGTCCGGTCTCTCGACATCCCGTCGGGGCGGTAAGCCGGACCGCTCGGCATCGCAACGCTATCGGCACGCGCAAGCCGGAGAAGTGAACCAGGTAACACTGGATGCGCGATCCTGCGCATGGTCACAGCACCGGGGCGAACGATTGTGTCGGCCGCAAAAGGGCGGAAACGGCACGGACGGGCGGCTGCCCGGCGGCGTCCGCGTTCCGGCGAATCGATTCCCGTCATCCCCGCGATTCACAGCTTCGACTTCGTCGCGCGTCCTGCGGCATGATGAGCCAGGAGTTTGCCTCCCCGGATCCACTATCGACGACGCGCATGAGCCCCCGCGACCACGACCCGTCCGGTACTGCCGAGCAGCCGGTGCTTCCGGGAATCGACGCGGGCGGTGCGCGATCGGGGGATCGACCGCCCCCCGAGCCACCGCCCCCCGAGCCGGAGTCCTGCGTCAGGGAACTGCGCGAGGCCATCGCGCGGCGGTCGCCGACGCTGCGGGACGCGGCGGAGACGGCGCTGCGCCATTGCCCGGTGGAGCCGGAGGTGCTGCTGCTCGCGGCGCTCGCCGGCCTGGCGGCCCGCGATGCGGCCTATGCGCTTCGCATGCTCAAGCGCTACGGCAAGCGCTACCGCCCCGGGAAGCCGGCCACGCTGCTGACCGGCCTGGCGCTGGCGCAGATGGGAGAGATCGCGGGCGCCTGGACGCTGTTGCAGGCGGAAGGCCTGGGAACGATCGACGCGGCGATGCCCTGGTTCGTGGGCGACCGCTCGATGGAGGAGTGGCTCTACGCCTGGCTGTTCGAGATCCGGCGGCAGGGCCTCCATTTGCAGCGGCGTGCCCGGGCGCAGCCACGCGCCGCGCGTCCCACCGGAGCGTCCCGTCCGGGCGCGCCCGCCCGCGCGAAGCCCGCGCGCGCCGAGGCGCGCC
>JAKLKW010000129.1:0-14989 GCA_023150455.1 Alphaproteobacteria bacterium
ACACCGTGGTGTCGCTGCCCGCCGCGATTCTCCGGCCGGCGCCGGACGACACGGAGCCGCTCGCGCTGCCGGCCATCGGCCCCCGCTACTGCTGCAGGAAGGCGTCGAAGCGCTTGACCATCTCGTCGGCGTTCTGGACCCACCAGTCGACCGACATGACGAAGCCCTTGTCCTTGTTCTGCGGCGCGCTGGGCAGGCCGGGCAGCTTGTCGGCCGGGATGACGGCCGCGTCGAAGCCCTTGAGGTTGGCCGGTGCGTAGTTGATGAAGAGCGAGATGCGCGCGTTGACCTCGGGCCGCATCATGATGGCGAGCGCCTTCATCGCGAGGTCCTTGTTGGGCGCGCCCTTCGGCATCAGCCAGCAGTCGGAGACGAGCATCTGCTGGTCGAAGGTGATGTCGAGCGGTCCGCCCCGGCCCTCTTTCTCCGCCATCGCCGCCTGGATGCGGCCGTTCCAGGCCTGCACCATGTCGACCTCGCCGTCCTGCAGCACCTGCGCGGACTGCGCGCCCGAGGTCCACCAGACCAGCACGTGCGGCTTCACCTGCGCCAGCTTCTTGAAGGCGCGGTCGACGTCGAGCGGATAGAGCTTGTCCATCGGCACGCCGTCCGCGATCAGCGCCGCCTCGAGGTTGTAGAGCGGGTGCTTGCGCAGCGAGCGCTGGCCCGGGAAGTTCTTGGTGTCCCAGAACGCCGCCCAGCCGGTCGGCTTCTTGTCGCCGAACGCCTTCTTGCGCCAGCCGATCGCCGTGGAATAGACGATCTGCGAGATCCAGTGGCTGGACTTGAGCGCCGCCGGCACGCCCGGATCGTTGATGATGGCGTCGTCGATCTTCTCGAGCTTGCCTTCCTTCTGCAGCAGCGCGCAGGTATAGGCGCCCTGCGTCGACAGGTCCCAGGTCGGCTTGCCCGAGGCGACCTGCGTGCGGATGTCGGCGATGCCGGAGGTCGTGTCCTCCTTCACCGTGATGCCGAGCTCCTTCTCGACCAGGTTGAACCAGGCCTCGCGCTGCGCCTTCTGGAACGCGCCGCCCCAGGACGACACGGTGATCGACTTCTGTTGCGCCGCCGCCGGCTGGCCGGCGAGGACGAGCCCGGCGCCGACCAGCGCCAATGCGCCGAATTTCGTGATGTTCATGCGTGTTCCCCCGTTCCTTGGCCGGGGAAAGCGCTTACGCGGCCGCGTGCCGATCGCGCGCCGCGCCATCCCCGTCGCCGGATTTCACTCCACGCCGTCCGGCCAAGTCAAGGAACTCGCGGTCGCATGGTCACTGCAGCGCGGGACGGCGGCGGCGCTCCCAGCGCCTTGGCAAGGCCCGGCGCGGGTGACAGAATCTGCGGTCGAAGAAGCGGAAAAGCCGCGTCGATCGGGGGGGAACCGTGTCGGGGGCGAAGGATATTGCACGCGGGTGGGTAAGGGACCATCTCGCCGAACTCTCGGATTGGTGTGCGACGGTCTGGGATTTCGGCGAGACGGCCTGGCGCGAGTACCGCTCCGCCGCCTTCTACGTCGACCTGCTGCGCAAGCACGGTTTCGCCGTCGAAGCCGGCAGCGGCGGCATGCCGACCGCGTTCGCGGCGGTGTGGGAGAACGGCAAGGGGCCGACGATCGGCGGCTATGCCGAGTACGACGGCGTGCCCGGCAACTGCCAGGCGGCCGACGTGGTGAAGCGCCCGCGCGCGGGCTTGAGCCCGCAGGCCGGCGGCCACACCGATCCCCATTCCGCCCTCGGCATCGCCTCGCTCGGCGGATTCCTCGCCGCCAAGTCCGTCATGGAGCGGCTCGGCATCAAGGGCCGGCTGAAGTTCATGGGCGAGCCGGCGGAGAAGACGCGCGGATCGAAGCCGATCCACGCCGCGCGCGGCTACTACGACGACATGGATGCCGCGATCTCGTTCCACCCGTTCTGGGCCATGCCCTATTGCAACACGGTGCGCTGGGACACGCATTCCGGCGCGGGCTACGGCGTGCTCTACAGCTTCACCTGCGAGGAGCCCGAGACCTGGATGGCGCAGCAGGACCAGTCGGCCGTGACCGGCTACCACGCCGGCTCGCGCGCGCCCGGCGCCAACGACGCCGTCGTTTCGATGTACCTGTTCGGCAAGGCGCTGAAGGAGCACATGCTGCCGACCGGCAAGAGCTGGTCGATCAACGAGGCGGTCCTGACCATGGGCCAGGCGACCGCCGACAACCTGCCGGCGGGCCTGGCGCAGATCATGTACTTCATCCGCGTGCCGACCATCGACATGGCCGAGCACGTGGTGCGCGCGCTCGACCGCTATGCCGACAGCGCGGCGCAGGTGGCGCATTGCCGCTGGCGCCGCAACTGGATCGCCAAGTCGAGGCCCGGCCTGCCCAACCACGCGATGGCGCGGGCGACCTATGCCAACCTCGAGACGGTCGGCCCGCCGCGCTTCGGCGCCGAGGCGATCGCGCTGGCGCAGACGATCCAGCGCAACCTCGGCCTCGAGCCGATGGCACGGCCCTTCATGAAGGAGATCGAGGAGCTGATCGCGCCCGAGGAGGCCGAGCGCCGGCAGCGCCAGACCCTGCCGCCGGTCCAGCTCAACCAGTCCTCGGACGACTACACCGAGTATTGCTGGCACGCGCCGACGGTGCGCCTGACGGTCGGCCGCCCGCTGCTGGCGGCGCCCAGGCCGGGCCATTCCTATCCGTCGTGGGTGATCAACGCGCTGGGCGGCCTGCGTCCCTGCATCGATCCGATGATCTCGGTCACCGCCCAGACCATCGGCATGACCGTCCTGGACCTTCTCGGCGAGCCCGCGCTGCTGCAGGCGGCGAAGGCCGAGTTCGTCGAGCGCACGGGCGGCGGCATCGGCGGCAGCAATTGGATCGCGCCGCTGTGCGACTACGACCCGCCGATCCACTACCGCTGGCCCGAATACGTCGAGACGCCGCGCGGCCGCCGCGAGTGGGTGATCCCGACCCAGCCGACCGATTGACGTCCACTGCCGCCCGAGGAATTCGAAGCATGGCCCTGCATTTCGACCGCGCCGAACTTGCCGGCCGCGTCGCGCGCGCGCGCGAGGCGATGCGGCGCGAGCAGCTCGACGCCGTCCTGCTGTTCGCCCAGGAGAGCCTCTACTACCTGACCGGGTTCGACACGACCGGCTTCGTGTTCTTCCAATGCCTGGTGCTGACGGCGGACGACGGGCCGATGACCCTGCTGACGCGGCGCCCGGACCTGGAGCAGGCGCGGCGCACCTCGACGATCGAGGACATCAGGCTGTGGTACGACGCCGAGGGCGCCGACCCGTCGCGCGAGCTCAAGGCGATCCTCGAGGAGAGGAAGCTCGCGGGCGCGCGCGTCGGCATCGAGCTCCGGACCTTCGGCCTCACCGCCGACAAGTACGAGCTGGTGCGCCGCCGGCTCGACGGCTGGTGCAGCCTGGTCGACGCGTCGCAGCTCGTGCGGTCCTTGCGCGTCGTGAAGTCGCCGGCCGAGATCGCCTATGTGCGCCGCGCCGCCGAGCTGGCCGACGACGCGCTCGAGGCGATGCTGGCGGAGGCCAGGCCCGGCGCGTTCGAGGGCGTGATCGCCGGCGCCGGCTCGAAGGTGATCTTCGACGGCGGCGGCGACCCGCCGCCGTCGGGCCCGGTGCTGGGCTCGGGCGACCGCGCGCTGCTCGTGCGCAGCGCCACCGGCTTCCGCCATCTCGATGCGGTCGACCAGCTGACGCTGGAGTTCGCCGCCAGCTACCGGCACTACTGCGCCTGCCTGATGCGCACGGTCGCGATCGGCAAGCCGAACGAGACGCAGCGGCGCATGTTCGAAGTGACGCGCGACGCGCTGCAGGCGATGACCGAGGCGGCCAAGCCCGGCCGCCCGCTCGGCGAGATCGACGACGCGCACCGGCGCGTCTACGACGCGGCGGGGTACGGCAAGCTCCGCATGGCCGCCTGCGGCTACTCGCTCGGCGCCAGCTACCGCCCGACCTGGATGGACGTGCCGCCGATGCTCTATTCCGGCAACCCGATGCCGGCCCGGCCCGGCATGGTGCTGTTCCTGCACGCGATCCTGATCGACGCCGACAAGAACCTCGCCATGTCGGCCGGCCACACGATCGCGATTACCGCCAACGGGCGCGAGGCCTTGAGCCGGCTCGCGCCCGAATACCGCGTGTGCGTCTAGATCATGCACGTGCGGGTGAGGAGACGGTGATGACCAGCGCCGACAATATCGCTCGCGGCCAGTGCTTCTGCGGCGCGGTCAGGTTCAGGGCCAGGCTGCCGGCCAATTGGGTGGCGCATTGCCATTGCGGCATGTGCCGACGCTCCAACATGGCCGCCTTCGTCACCTGGGTCGGCTTCCCCAAGGGCGCGGTCGAGGTCACCGAGGGCGCCGATTGCTTGAAGAGCTACGCCTCGTCGCCCGGCGGCCGGCGCGAGTTCTGCGGCGTGTGCGGCTCGCCGCTGTTCGCGCACGTGCCGCGCTGGGCGCACGAGACCCATGTCACGCGCGCGAGCTTCCTGGGCGATGTCGACCTGAAACCCATGGGCCATGCCTTCTTCAGCGACCGCGCCGACTGGGCCAGGGTCGACGACCACCTGCCGAAGCGCGGCGGCCCGACCGGGACCGAGCCGCTGCCGTAGCCCGCGCCGGCAGGGCAGCGCCGCCGGGACCGTTCGCCCGCATGCATCGTCTTCGTCCGCCGTTCGGCGCGACGGATCGCCGCGCCTGCGCAGCTTGCCTCGCAAGGCTTGCGACCGTTCACGCGGCGACGGCCCGCCCGGTCGACCGTGAAGTATGAACCCGCCCGCCGCTCACGGCGCCGGCGCCCGTCCGGACAGGCGGTCGCGCAGGGCATCGGCGGCGTCGCGCAGCGCGGCGACGATGGCCGCGGTCGGCACCTGATCCAGACGTTGCGAAACGCCCACCAGGCCGACGCTGTAGAACACCCCGCCCGGGACGTGGATGGGACAAGCGTAGCTCGACACGCCCGGATCCAGCTCGTCGAGGCAGGCCGCGTATCCGGTCTTCCGCACCTGCGCCAGCTCGGCCAGGACCTTCTTCTTCGACGTGGTCGACTTGGGCGTGAAGGCGGTCAGCGGCCGCTGCAGCGCCCGGGCGAGAAGCTCCTTGTCCTGGAAAGCGAAGATCGCCTTGGCCGACGCCGCGGCGTGCAGCGGCATGACCCGGCCCGGCTGGACATAGGAGTGGCGCTCGGCTTCGGGAAGCACCATCGCGACCGACTCGACTTCCGCGCCCTCGAGCTTGGCGACGAACGCGGTTTCCGCGAAGCGCTCGACCAAGCCCTTCAGCACGGGGCGCGACAGCTCGACGACCGTCTCGCGCGGCGAACGCAGATGGAGGAGGCGGAGCAGGCGGTGACCGAGAACGTAGATCTTCCGGTTCTGGCTGGCCTCGATATAGCCCACGCGCAGGAGCGCACCGATCAGGCGATGCGCCGTTCCCTGGGGCAGTCCGGTCTTGCGCACGATCTCGGCGAAGGCGAGGCCGTCCGGGCTTTCCGCCACGGCATCGAGCACGCGCGCATAACGACCGAGGATCCCTTTGTCTGCCGTCACGACCCACGTCTTCCCGCCGAGCCGCCATGCCGGCCTTCGCCGAACGGCCCGGTCCATCCGCGCGGACGCACGCGGCTTGACTCCGTTTCGAACAGAACCTAGCATTTTCTCTGAGCAGAACAAAGTTCCGTATTTCGGAATTCAGCGATGCCGGTTCCGACGCGTCTCAAACCCAACTCGCCCTGCGCCCGCGACATCGGGTGCCGCCTGCATCCGTTCACCAACGCCGCGCTGCACGAGGACGCCGGACCGAGCATCTTTGTCCGCGGCGAGCGCATCCACGTTCTCGACGACGCGGCCAGGGCCTTGGCCGATGGCTGAACGGGCAGCGTCCGCCGGCGCTGCCTGGCGGGTCGGGGTCGACATCGGCGGCACGTTCACCGATGTCGTCGCGATCCGCGCCGAGTCGAACGAGACCCGCATCGCCAAGGTCGCGACACGTCCGGGCGACCGCGTCAACGGCTTGTTCGATGCCCTGGCGGCCGTCGGGCTCGAATGGGCGGAAGTGGGCGACCTGATCCACGGAACGACGATGGTCACGAATGCCATCATCGAGGGCCGCCTTGCCAAGGTCGCGCTGGTCACCACCCGGGGATTTGCCGACACGCTCGCCATCGGCCGGCAGAACCGGCGCGATCTCTATCGCCTCGACGTCCTGCCGAAGCTTCTTCCGCTGGTTCCGCGCGAACGCTGCCTCGAGGTGGACGAACGGCTCGATGCCGACGGTCGAGTCCTCAAACCCCTCTCGGAAGCCGACGCCGACGACGCCGTCGACAAGGCGGAGAAGAGCGGGGCCGAGGCCGTCGCCGTCTCGCTGATCCACGCCTACGCCAATCCCGCGCACGAGGAGCGGCTGGGCGAACGGCTGCGGCGCCGCTTTCCCTACGTGGCGCTGTCCAATCGCGTCAATCCCGAGGCGCGGGAGTACGAGCGGACCGCGACCACCGTGCTGAGCGCAAGCGTCATGCCGCTCGCCGCCGGCTACCTCGACGACCTCGCGCGCCGCGTCCCGGCCGGCGCGCGGATCCACCTGTTCCATTCCGCCGGCGGCATGGCTTCCGCGGAGGCGCTCCGGGACCTGCCGCTCGGCCTTGCCATGTCCGGCCCCGCCGCGGGAGTCGCCGCCGCCGCGCGCATCGCCCGCGAACTCGACCTCGATCACGTCATCAGCTTCGACATGGGCGGCACCACGACCGACGCATGCCTGATCGCCGACGGACGCCCCGAGATCGCGACGGACCGCACGCTCGCCGGCCGGCCGCTCCGCCAGCCGATGGTCGCCGTCGAGTCGATCGGGGCCGGTGGCGGTTCGATCGCCTGCTTCGACCATGGCGCGCTGCGCGTCGGACCCGAAAGCGCCGGCGCCGAGCCCGGCCCGGCATGCTACGGCCGCGGCGGAACCGGGCCCACGGTGAGCGACGCCAACCTCCTGCTCGGCTATCTCGATCCCGCCCGCCCGCTTGGCGACGGGATGCGGCTCGATCCCGCCCCCGCCGAGCGCGCAATCGCGGCGCTTGCCGGCGAGGCGGGCCTGAGCGTGCGCGACACCGCGCTCGGCATCGTCGCCGTCGCCAACCAGACGATGGTCCGCGCGCTCCGCCGCATCACGGTCGAGCGCGGAGTCGACGGGCGCCGCTGCGCCCTGCTCGCTTTCGGCGGGGCGGGGCCGATGCACGCGGCTGCGGTCGCGCGCGCCTTCGGCATCGCCCGCGTCGTCGTGCCGGTGGCATCGAGCATCTTCTCCGCCCTCGGCTGCGCGGCCGCGGGCATGAGCTACTCGCAGCAGCGCACCGTGCGGATGGCGCCCGCCGAGTGGGATCCCGGCCGGATCGGGTCGGCACGGACGGAATTGCGTGCGCGCCTTTCCGCTCCCCTCGTCGCGGCGGGCCATGGCCCGCACGAGATCAGGATCGAGGAAGTCGCGCTGGTCCGCTACAGCGGCCAGAGCTATGCGGTCGAGATCCATGATCCGGACTTCGCCGATCAGGCCGACTTCGGCCGGCGCTTCCGCGAACGCCACGAGCGTCTCTACGGATTCGCCACCGACGAGCCCTGGGAACTCGTCGCATTGCGCATGAGGGCGTTCGCGCCGCAGCGGGAGAACGGCGCGCTCGGAATCGCCGCCGCGCCGATGCCCGGCGGATCGCAATCCGCCGCCGGCGCCTGCGTCTTCGACCGTTCGGGGCCGGTCGCGACGCCGCGCCACGAACGGTCCCGGCTGGCACCCGGGCAGACGGTCCGCGGCCCGGCCGTGATCGCGGACGCCTTTTCGACGGTGGTGGTACCGCCCGGGGCGACGCTGACCGCGGACCGGCGGGGCCACCTGTTCATGGACGTGGGGGCCTCGCCATGAGGGCGTTCGCCGATCCCGTCACGCTCGAAGTCATCCGCAACGCGCTGACCGCAATCGCCGAGGAGATGTCGCTCGTCATCATGCGGGCGGCCCGCTCGCCGCTCCTGCGCGAGGCGGGGGATCTGTCCTCGGCGGTGACGGATGCCGACGGGAATCTCGTCGCCCAGGGTCGCGACGTGCCCATGCACCTCGGGGTGATGAGCTTCACGGTGCGCGAGTTCCTGAAGCGCGTGCCCAAGGAGCGCCTTTCTCCCGGCGACGTGTGGTTCCTGAACCTGCCCGAGGTCGGCGGCAACCACCTGCCCGACGTCAAGGCCATCCGGCCGGTCTTCGACGGCGGCGCGGTCCGCGCCTTCGCCGTCAATCTCGCGCACTGGGCGGATATCGGCGGCGCCATCCCCGGCAGCTACGTCCCGCACGCGACCGACGCCTGGCAGGAGGGCTTGCGCATCGCCCCCTTGCGTCTCTTCACCGCCGCAGGCCCCGACCGGGAGAAGCTCGATTTCATCCTCGCCAATGTGCGCGGCGCCGCGGAGCGCGAAGGCGACATCCTCGCCCAGATGGCCTCGACCCGCGCCGCCGAGATCCGCCTCCACCAGTTGTTCGCCGAGCACGGCACCGGCACCGTCCTCGCCGCCATTGCGGCGATCCACGATCGCGCCGAGGCGCAGATGCGAGCGGCGATCGCGCAGGTCCCCGACGGAACCTATGCCGGCGAGGACTGGCTCGACGACGATGGATCGGGACGCGAGCGGATCGCCGTCCGGGTGAAGGTCCACGTCAAGGGCGACGAAGCGACCTTCGACTTCTCCGACAGCGACGACGCCGTGCCGGGGCCGGTGAACACGACGCCGTTCATCACGGCGGCCTCGGTCTTCTACGTCGCCAAGGCGCTGGTCGGCCCCGACATCCAGCCGAGCGGGGGCTGCTATCGTCCCCTCAAGGTCGTCACCCGGCCGGGCTCGGTGCTCGATCCCGGCATCGGGAAGCCGGTGGTCGGCGGCAACCACGAGACGTCGCAACGGGTCGCCGATGCGATCTTCCGCGCCCTGGAGACCGCGCTGCCCGGCCGCGCCAGTGCCGGCGGGCCGACGACCTCGGGCCTGATCCTGTTCGGCGGCCGCCGCGCGGACGGCGCGTGGACCACCCTCTACGAGGTCCACGGCGGCGGCGAAGGCGCGCGCGCGGATCGCGACGGGATGCCGGTGATCCGCGTGCACATGTCGAACGTCATGAACACGCCCGCCGAGGTGATCGAAGCCGAGTATCCGATCCGGATCGAGTGCCAGAAGCTGAGGCGCGGCTCCGGCGGGCTGGGCCGGCACCGGGGCGGCGACGGATTGCATCGCGAATACCGGGTCATGTGCCAGGACATGTCGGTCACGTCCATGTTCGAGCGGCGCCTGGTCCCGCCATACGGGCTTCGCGGCGGCGCGGCGGGAGCGCCCTTCCGCGTGACCATCACGCGCGCCGACGGACGCGCCGAGGACATGCCGGGCAAGGCCAACGCCCGCCTCGACACGGGCGACCTGGTGACCGTGGAAAGCTGCGGCGGCGGCGGTTATGGCACCCCGGCGGCGAGAGGGAATCGGCAGAATTCGGGATTGGGATCCACGGGAGGAGGTACATCGTGAGGCTTGCCAACAAGAAGGCCATCGTCACCGGCGCGGCAAAGGGCATGGGCGCGGCGATCACCACGACGCTCGCGCGCGAGGGCGCCGACGTGCTGCTGACCGCGCGCGATACCAAAGCCCTCGAGGAAGTGGCGAAGGAGGTGAGGGCGCTCGGCCGCCAGGCGCACGTCGCGGCCTGCGACGTGACGCTGGAAAACCAGGTCGCGGCCATGGTGCGAATGGCCAAGGACGCCTTCGCCGGGCGGATCGACATCCTTGTCAACGTCGCGGGCGTGACCGGGCCGATCGAAACGCCGGTGCAGAATGTCGAGGTCGGGGACTTCGATGATGTCATCCACGCCAACATCCGCGGCACGTTCCTTCCCATCAAGCACGTAGTGCCGACCATGATCGCCCAGAAGAGCGGCAAGATCGTGAATATCGGCGGCACATCGGGCCTGCGCGGCTATCCGATGCGTACCGCCTACAGTTCCTCGAAATGGGCGGTGCGCGGCATCACCCGCACGGTCGCCCTCGAGGTCGGCAAGTACAACGTAAACGTCAACGCGGTCTGCCCCGGCATCGTCGAAACCCCCCGGATGGAGAAGCTGTGCCAGGAAAAGGCGCGGGTACGCGGCTGGACCTACGAGCAGGTCTACGAGGAATACGTGCAGGACATGGCGCTGAAGCGCGTCACCACATGCCAGGACGTCGCCAACGCCGTTCTCTTCATGTGCAGCGAGGAAAGCCGCAACATCACCGGCCAGGCGCTCGCCGTCGACGGCGGTTGGGACGTGTGAGGGACGGCTTGACCCAGAGAACGGAGGTTGCCAAGAACAGGATCGCGCACCGGATGGTTCCCGATGGTCTGCCGGCACGCCGGGCCGTCGGCGGCGCGCGCGCCGAGGCGATCGGCAGCGATCGTTTCGCCGGCGTTGATCCGGCAGCCTGGGCGGCCTTTGCCGACGTTCCCGCCGGCCGCCGCGCGCACCTGGATCGGGCGCTCGGGCGCCGGTCGCTCGACGCGACGACGGCATGCCCGGTCGCCCGGGCGGTGCCTCGCCTTCCGTCGGCCGAGGCACGAACGGCGGATGCGGCCGGGACGAGGGCCTTGCCGCGGCCGCGCGCCATCTCCGTATCGAGTGCGTGACCGCGAGAATCCGAGAGGAGCGGACTGCCCATGTATGCGACGTTCGATCTCGACCGCCCCGGCGATCTCGCCGCGGCTCTTGCCATCCTCAGGACCAAGGGAGCGGTCGCGCTGGCGGGCGGCACCAACCTGATCGTCGACATGCGCGCCGGCCGGGAGCGGCCGCAGCGGGTGGTTTCGCTCGACAAGCTGGGGGTTCTGCGCGGCATCCGGCAAGCGCGCGGGCAGGTCACGATCGGCGGGCGCACGACCGTGACCGACCTCCTGCTTTCCCCGGTGATCGCAAAGACCGCCCCCGCCCTCGTCGAATCCGCCCGGCAGTTCGCCGGGCAGATGGTCCGCAACACGGCGACGGTCGCCGGCAATATCGCGTGCGGCTCGCCCGCGGCCGATCTCGTCCCGCCCCTGTTCGCGCTGGACGCCAGATTGACGCTGGTTTCCGCACGCGGACGCAGGACGGTGCCGATCGAGTCGTTCTTCATCGGCTACAAGAAGGACATCCGGCGTCCGGGCGAGCTCATCAGCCGGATTTCCTGGAAGGCGCCTTCGTCCCGCTCCTGCGCCCTGTTCTACAAGCTCGCCCGCCGCAAGGGCGATGCGATCACCGTCGTCGGCGTCGCCGTCGCGTTGGACGTGGAACGGGGCCGTTGCCGGCGGGCACGGGTGGCGCTTGGAGCAGTCGCGCCGACCGTGTTTCGTGCGCGCGAGGCCGAGGCGATCCTCGAAGGCCAGACGTTGACGCCGGAGTTGATCGAGTCCGCCGCCGAGGCCGCGGCCGCCGCGGCCCGGCCGATCGACGACATCCGCGCTTCCGCCGCGTACCGCCGCCACGGCGTCCACGCGCTCGTCCGCCGCCTGATCGGGCAGGCATGGGAAAAACTGGCCTGAGGAGACGAATGTCATGCCAAAGACCAAGGCGCGAGCCAAGCCTGGGCCAAGGGCCAAGGTCGAATCACGCTCGATCACGCTGCGCGTCAACGGCCGCACGATCGAGGCGGAGACGCCGCCCCACCGTACGCTGCTCGAGGCGTTGCGCGACGCCGGTTTCGTCGACGTCAAGCGCGGCTGCGAGAAGGGCGATTGCGGCGCCTGCGCGGTCCTGCTCGACGGGGTCGCCGTCGATTCCTGCCTGACGCTGGCATGGACGGTGGAGGGCCGCGACATCGTCACCGCCGCCGGCCTCGGCAGCCACGATGCCATGCACCCGCTGCAGCGGGCCTTCGTCGAACGGGGCGCGATCCAGTGCGGCTACTGCACGCCGGGTCTGATCGTCGCGGCGCAGTCGCTGCTCGCCGAGGCGCCGGATCCGAGCGAGGACGACATCCGTCTCGGGCTCAGCGGCAACCTTTGCCGCTGCACCGGCTACACCAAGGTGTTCGAGGCGATCCGCGACGCAGCGGCCGAGATGCGCAGCGCAAGGAGGCGGCGATGAGCGCACCCTTCGACCCGAACCGGAACCTGGCGAACGTCTCGCTCCGCCATGTCGGCAAGCCGCTCGTGCGCACCGACGCGCCGGGCAAGGCGACCGGCAGGACGCCGTATGCCGGGGACTACGTCATGCCCGGCATGCTGCACGCCAAGGTGCTGCGCAGCCCGATGCCGAGCGCGCGCCTGGTCCGGCTCGACGTCAGCAAGGCGCGGGCGCTCGAGGGCGTCGCCCTCGTGCTCACCGCCCGTGATCTGCCCGATCGCCTGGCACCCACCGACATTCCCGGCCAGACCGGCCAGACGCGCCTCAAGACCGATCAGCAGATCCTGGTCCGTGAGCGGGTGCGCTACCACGGCGAACCGCTGGCCCTGATCGCCGCCGAAAGCGTGGATGTCGCCGAAAAGGCGATGTCGCTGATCGACTACGATCTGGAGCCATGGCCGGGGGTGTTCGATCCGGAGTCGGCCATGCGCCCCGGCGCCCCGGTCGTTCAGGGAACCGACAACATCGTCGCTCGCCACGCCATCGGCAAGGGCGACATCGACGCCGGATTCGCCGCGGCCGACATGGTGGTCGAGCGGACTTACCGCACCCAGTTCATCGAGCACGCCTTCCTCGAACCCGAAGTCGGCCTCGCCTGGGTCGACGAGAACGACGTCGTCAATATCCGCGTCTCGACGCAGGTGATCGAGCACTTCCGATTCATCGCCGACGCCATCGGCGTTCCCCACAACAAGGTGCGCATCATGGGCGCGCTCGTGGGCGGCGGCTTCGGCGGCAAGGAGGATATCACCGTCGAGATCTATCTTGCGCTTCTCGCCAAGCATACGGGGCGTCCCGTGCGGCTCGAGTTCACGCGCGAGGATTCCTTCGTCGGCCACGGCAAGCGCCACCCCTTCATCCTGACCTACAAGACCGGGGTGAAACGCAACGGCAAGATCACGGCGCTCGACGTGCGCCTGGTCTCGGACGCGGGCGCGTACGTGTTTCTGAGCCCCTACGTCCTGCTCTATGGCGCCATCGCCGCGCCGGGACCCTATCTGATCGAGAACCTGAAGGTCGACGCGGTCTCGGTCGCCACCAACAACATGTACACCAGCGCCTTCCGCGGCTTCGGTTCGGCCCAGGCCTGCGTCGCCTACGAACAGCAGATGGACGAGGTGGCGCAGGCGATCGGCATAGACCGGCTCGATCTCAGGCGGCGCAACTACCTCAAGACGGGCGAGCCTACGGCCACCGGCTATCGGGTTCCGAGCGCGGTCTGGACCGAGCGTTGCGCCGACATCGCGTGGCAGGCGCTCGGCGAGAAGACCCCGGCCAAGGGGGCGATCCGCATCGGGCGCGGCCTCGCCGCCTACCAGCAAAGCTACGGCCGGCTGACGTTCCTGCACGACACTTCCGAAGCCTGGGTCGGCGTCGAGGTCGACGGCACGGTGATCGTCCGCTCCGGCGTCACCGACATCGGCGCCGGGCAGGCCTCGGCACTGGCGCAGATCGCGATCGAGGTTCTCGGCGTCAACATGGAGAACGTCGTCGTCTACAACAGCGATTCGGCGGTAACGCCGCTCGCCGGCACCACCACCGCGACGCGCGCGCTGTACATGACGGGCAACGCCGCGCGGGTTGCGGCGGAGGCCGTGCGCGGCCGGCTCGTCGCCCGCGCCGCCAAGGCCTTCGGCGTCCCGGTCGACGACGTGGTCCTTGCCGACAACAAGGTCTCGGCCCTCGACCGCCCCGACAAGGCCATGTCCTTCGCCGACCTGGTCCGGCTGTGCGCGACCGAAGGAATCCAGCGTTCGGAACTGGCCATGTTCCGCGCGCCGTTCACCGACCGGCTCGATCCGGCGACGGGACAGGGACAGGCCTTCGCCGATTTCACCTACGGCGCCCACGCGATCGAGGTCGCCGTCGACACCGAGACCGGCGAGGTGACCGTGCTGAAGAGCGTCGCCTGCCACGACGTCGGCCAATGCATCAATCCCGCCGCCGTCGAGGGACAGATCGAAGGCGGCGCGGCGCAGGGCCAGGGGTACGCCCTTTCGGAGGAAATGATCTACCGCGAGGGCCGGCTGATGACGCCATCGCTCAGCGAGTACCTGATTCCGACGGCGATGGACGTGCCGGTGGTCAAGTCGATCATCCTGGAGTCGCGCAGCGGCGTCGGCCCCTTCGGCGCCAAAGGCATAGGCGAGCCGGCCTTGACGCCGGTCGCTCCGGCGATCGCCAATGCGGTCGCCGACGCCATCGGCCGCAGGATCCACGATCTGCCCATCACGCCGGAGAAGGTCGTGCGGGCGCTGCACGGGATCGATTGAGGTTCAACGCCGTGGTGGCGGCGGCACCATGGCGACCAAGCGCAACGCCGCCGTAAAGGACGTTCGGGACAGCCTTCTGCGGAAGAAGTCCGGGGACGGGCATCGTCAAGACAGGCGCAAACAGAGGAGGATTCCATGAGTATTCGTCGCCGATTCTTCGTCTTCTCGACCGCCGCTTCGGCCGGGTTGCTGGCGTTTCCCCATGCCTCGCTGGCGCAGCAGAAGACCGTGAAGATCGGATTCATCGGCCCGCTGAGCGGCGGCAACGCGCATCACGGCCTCGCCGCCCGCAACGGGTTCCAGCTGGCGGTTCGCCACGCCAACGCGGCGAATCCGCCGTTCAAGATCGAGCCGGTCATCCTCGACGACGCTTCCGATCCGCCGACCGGCGTCAACGCGGCGCTGAAGCTCGTCAACGATCCCGACGTCGTCGGCGCGATTGGGCACTGGAACAGCCCCGTCGCGTTGGCGACGACGCCGGTCTTCAACCGGTCCGGCGTTCCGTTCGTCATTTGGGGTGCCATCAGCCCGCGCGTGACCGAGCAGAACCTGCCCTTCGTCACCCGCGTGACCCCGAC
>JAKLKW010000129.1:14995-19569 GCA_023150455.1 Alphaproteobacteria bacterium
GGTCGCGGAAAACGCGCCGCTGGCGCAGATGCTCGGCAAGAAGAACAACATCAAGACGCTGGTCATCGTCTCCGACACCAGCGACTACGGCAAGCAGAACACGGTTTCCTTCACCCAGCTCTTCGAGAAAGCTGGCGGCAAGATCGTCGCCGCCGACGCCGCTCCGGTCGGGACCACCGATTTCCGGGCGATGCTGACCAAGTTGAAGGCGGCCAACGCCCAAGGGCTCTATTTCGGCGGCGTCATCACCGAGGCGGGCATCGTCCGCAAGCAGATGAAAGAGCTCGGGATGAACTATCCGATGTACGGAATTTCCGGCATCTACGATCCGAAGTTCATCGAGATCGCCGGCGACTCCGCGGAAGGCAGCATCGCCGGGGTGCGCGAGGCGCAGAAGAACCCGAAGGCCGACGCCATGATAAAGGCCTATGAGGAGCAGAAATTCGCCGAGCCGCACTCCCACTACACGATGTTCGCCTACGACGCGGCCGGCATCCTCGTCGACGTCATGCGCAAGCACGGAACCGCGGACAAGGCCGCGCTCGCCAAGGCGATCCGCGCCATCAAGTACGACGGGGTCCTCGGCCGGACCACCTTCGACTCGAACGGTCAGACCGAGGTTTCGGTCGATATCTCGCTCTACGTCGTCAAGGGCGGCAAGTGGGTGAAGATGTGATTTGCCGGTCCCCGGCAGGACCATGAAGCGATCGGCGCTTGTTCCCCGGTGCGGGTGTCCCGCGCCGGGGAACGCGTCGCCGACGATCGCGCCGCCGGCTCGAGGCGAGGGCCCCTGACCCATGGAGCAGGTCGTACAGCAGGTCATCAACTGGCTGGCGCTGTCTTCTATCTATGCACTGCTCGCCATCGGTTTCAGCCTGCTCTTCGGCGTCCTCAACGTCATCCAGTTCTCGCACGGCGACGTCGGACTGACCGCCCCGTTCATCGCCATGGCCGTCCTCGCGGCCGCATCCGCCCTCTTTCCCGGGGCCGGGTTGGCGATCGCCATACTCGTGTCGGTATTCGCCGTGGGCGTTCTCGGCATACTGCTCGACCGGCTGATGATCCGCCGGTTCCGCACCGCGCCGCCGATGATGGCGCTGGTGGCGACGGTGGCGCTCGGGATCGTCCTGCGCGAACTCATCCGCATCCTCTATCCGGACGGCTCGAACCCGCATCCCTTCCCGGTATTGATCGAAGGCAATGCCGCCGTCGTCGGCGGCGTCAACGTGTCGTGGCTGGTCGTGGCCATGATGATCGCGACCGTGCTGATGGTCGCGGCGCTCTCGGCGTTCCTCCACCACACCGCGCTCGGCACGCGGATCCGCGCGGTTTCGCAGGATCTCGAGATGGCGCGAATGCTGGCGATCAACCCGAACCGGATCTTCCAGGTGACCTTCTTCATCGCTTCCGCGACCGGGGCTGTCGCCGGCGTCTTCTATGCCAGCTACGTCGGACTGATGCGGTTCGATCTCGGCATCATCGCCGGCCTGCTTGGGTTCTCGGCGGCGGTCATCGGCGGTCTCGGCAACATGACCGGGGCGATCGTCGGAAGTCTCGTCCTGGCGGCGCTCGACACGCTGGTGCAAGCGGTGTTCCCCGACGGGACCGCCTATCGCCTCGTGGTGGCCTTTCTCATGGTCCTGGCGGTCCTCGTCTTCCGCCCCGCCGGGCTCCTGGGAAAGTCCGTGCCCCAAAAGGTCTAGCGCGATGCGCGCGCGCCTCCTCGTCGCCGTCACCAGCCTCGCGGTCGCCGCATTCCTGTGGGCGTTCATGGTGGCGAACGGCGTGGTCCCGCTCGTGGCCCTGCTCGCTCTCCTTGGCGGCGCGTTCTGGGCGTTCGAACGCTATCCGCGCATCGAGACCGCCGTGATCGATTCCTTCCGCCGCGCCCGCTGGACCGCGGCAGCCATCTGGATTCTTGTCATCCTCGGCTTTCCCTTCCTGTTCGGGCAGAACGCCTATTACATCCATCTTCTGGTGATGTGCCTGATCTATTCGGTGCTCGGGATCGCCCTCAATTTCCAGCTCGGCTCGGCCAACATCCCGAATTTCGCGACCGGCGCCACCTACGGCATCGGTGCCTATTGCTCGGCGCTGCTTGCGCTCAACTGGGGCTGGAGCTTCTGGCTGACGCTGCCGTTCGCGGCCCTGGCGGCGACCGTGTTCGGGTTCGTCCTCGGCCTGCCGTCGATGCGCACGCGCGACAGCTACCTGGCGCTGGTGACCATCGCCTGCGGCGTCATCATCCACCAGCTGCTCAACAACTTCGAGTGGACCGGCGGAGCGCAGGGCCTGATCGGAATTCCGGCGCCGGCGCTGTTCGGATACAGCTTTGCCCAGCCCCTCCGGGTGTTCGGCCTGACGTTGCCCTTCCAGACGCACTTCTACTATCTGGCGCTGGTCCTGATCGCGCTCGCGGTCGTCGTCGCCAGGCGGTTGCACCATTCGCGCATCGGGCTGGCCTGGAACGCGCTGCGCGCCGACGAGGTGGCGGCGCGTTCGGTCGGCATCAACGTCGTCTGGTACAAGGTCCTGGCGTTCGCGGTCGATGCGTTCCTTGCGGCGTTCGCCGGCGTCCTCTATGCCTTCTACATCACCTACATCGCGCCCGACAATTTCACCTTCCTCGTCTCCGTGACGCTGATGACGATGGTGATCGTCGGCGGGATGGACAACATCGTCGGCGTGATCGTCGGGGCCTTCCTTCTCACCCTGCTGCCGGAAAAGCTCAGGGTCTTCTCCGACTATCGGCTGCTGTTCTACGGCGTGGTCGTGATCGCCTTCCTGATGATCCGGCCGCAGGGCCTGCTTCCGCAGCGCCTTCGCAGCTACGGGCCGTCGTGATGTCCGACGCCATCTTCTCCGCCAGGGAAGTGACGATCCGGTTCGGAGGCCTAGTCGCCCTCGATCGCGTCGATATCGATGTCGCGGCGGGCGAAATCCTTGCCGTGATCGGGCCGAACGGCGCCGGGAAGTCGACCTTGTTCAACGTCATCACCGGCATCTACGCGCCCAGCGGCGGCCGCGTCCGATTCGACGGCGAGGACATCACCGGCTGGCAGACGCACGACATCGTCATGCGCGGCATTTCGCGCACGTTCCAGGCCAGCCGGCTGTTCTCGGACCTGTCCGTCCTCGACAACGTCGTGATCGGCCTCCATACGCGCACGACCACGAACGTGTTCGAGGCGCTGTGCCTGCCGTCGCGGTCGCGCCGCGAGCTCACCTGGGCCGCGGCGACCGCGACCGAGATCCTGAAGAGGGTCGGCGGGGATCTTTACGATCGGCGTTACCGCCGCGCCAGCGAGCTGGCGCAGGCCGACCGTCGGCGCCTCGAGATCGCGCGCGCCCTCGCCGCCAAGCCGAAGCTGCTGCTGCTCGACGAGCCGACCGCCGGGATGGACGACCGCGATACCGACGCGCTGATCGAGGACATCCGCAGGATCAAGGCGGACCGGCCGGAATTCGCGATCATCGTGGTCGAGCATGACATGCGGCTGGTCGCGTCGCTTCCGAGCCGGGTCGTGGTTCTCGACTACGGCCGCAAGATCGCCGACGCGCCGTTCGACGTGGTTCGCCGCGATCCGCGGGTGCAGGAAGCCTATCTCGGGCAGACCGAGCCGTGAGCATCGAGCTTTCCGGTGTCTCGACCACCTACGGCACCGTACCCATGTTGCGGGAGGTCGATCTTCGGGTCGACGAAGGAGAGATCGTCTGCGTGCTCGGGCCGAACGGGGCGGGCAAGAGCACGCTGTTCAAGGTCTTCGCCGGCCTGATTGCGCCGGTTTCCGGAACGGTCCGGATCATGAACGCGGACGCCGCAAGGACCGGCACCGAGCGCATCCCGTGCCTCGGCGTCGGTTTCGTTCCGGAGGGCCGCCGGCTGTTTCCCGGCCTGACGGTCGCCGAGAACATCCGTCTCGGCTATGACGCCGTGCGGCCGGGCGGGACGGACTTGGCCGAACGGCTGGAGGCGATCGGGCGCATCTTTCCGCGCGTGTCCGAACGGCTTCATCAGGTTGCCGGGACGCTTTCGGGCGGCGAACAATCGATGGTCGCGCTCGCCCGCGCCCTGATCGGCAAGCCGAAGCTGGTCGTGATGGACGAGCCTTCGCTCGGCCTGTCGCCCAAGCTGATCCGCGAGTATTTCGATGTTCTCCGGATGATCCACCGGGACGGCACGACGGTCCTCGTGATCGAGCAGAACGCCGAAATGGCATTGCGCGTGGCCGCGCGGGGTTACGTACTCGCTCGCGGCCGGATTGTGGCCGCCGACGCTGCCGGATCGCTGCGCTCTTCCAGCGTCGTCCGCAATCTCTATTTCGCGTAACGGCGGCGGACCAGCAGGCGACCCGACCGGGACGGAGAAGCCGCCGCGATGGGCGGCACCGGGCGCTCACGCCCGTGCTGGCGCCCGGCCTCCGCCTGAACTAACCCAACTTGCGCAGTTGAGGGTGGCGAATCAGATTTTTGGCGATGCCGCGCTGAGTCGGATCAGGCACTTGCGTGCGATGTTGGGCGGATTTGGGCGTGTAGTGCCGACCTTGGGTATTTTCTTTTGCCGATAGTTGGCT
>JAKLKW010000130.1 GCA_023150455.1 Alphaproteobacteria bacterium
GGCGCCGGGCCGATCGTGATCGGGCAGGCTTGCGAGTTCGACTACTCGGGCGCGCAGGCGTGCAAGGCGCTCAAGGACGAGGGCTACCGGATCGTCCTCGTCAACTCGAACCCGGCCACGATCATGACCGATCCGGAGCTGGCGCACGCGACCTATATCGAGCCGATCACGCCGGCGATGGTGACGCGCATCCTCGAGCGCGAGAGGCCGGACGCGCTGCTGCCGACCATGGGCGGGCAGACCGCGCTCAACACCGCCATGGCGCTGGCCAAGGACGGCACGCTGGAGCGCCTCGGCGTCGAGCTGATCGGCGCCAAGGCCGAGGCCATCGCCATGGCCGAGGACCGGCTCTTGTTCCGCCAGGCGATGGACCGCATCGGCCTCGAGAGCCCGCGCTCGCGCCTGGTCGACTCGATCGAGGCGGCGCGCGAGGCGCTTTCCCATGTCGGGCTGCCGGCGATCATCCGGCCGTCCTTCACGCTCGCCGGCACCGGCGGCGGCATCGCCTACAACAAGAGCGAGTTCGACCAGATCGTCGCCAACGGGCTCGACCTCTCGCCGGTGCACCAGGTGCTGGTCGAGGAGTCGGTGCTCGGCTGGAAGGAATTCGAGATGGAGGTCGTGCGCGACCGCGCCGACAACTGCATCATCGTCTGCTCGATCGAGAACGTCGACCCGATGGGCATCCACACCGGGGACTCCGTCACCGTCGCGCCGGCGCTGACGCTGACGGACAAGGAATACCAGATCATGCGCGACGCCTCGAACGCGGTCCTGCGCGAGATCGGCGTCGATACCGGCGGGTCGAACGTGCAGTTCGCGGTCAACCCGGCGGACGGACGCCTGGTCGTGATCGAGATGAACCCGCGAGTCTCTCGTTCTTCCGCCCTCGCCTCGAAGGCGACCGGCTTCCCGATCGCCAAGGTCGCCGCCAGGCTCGCGGTCGGCTACACGCTGGACGAGCTCGGCAACGACATCACCGGCGTGACGCCGGCCTCGTTCGAGCCGACGATCGACTACGTCGTCACCAAGATGCCGCGCTTCACCTTCGAGAAGTTCCCCGGCGCGGAGCCGCTGCTGACGACCTCGATGAAGTCGGTCGGCGAGGCCATGTCGATCGGCCGCAGCTTCGCCGAGTCGCTGCAGAAGGCGCTGCGGTCGATGGAGACCGGCCTGACGGGCCTGAACTCGCCCGATGTGCCCGGCATCGCCGGGCCGGATCCGAAGTCGGCGTTGCGGGCGGCGCTCGGCCGGCCGACGCCGGACCGCATCCTGGTGATCGCCGAGGCGCTGCGCCATGGGCTCACGACGCAGGAGATCTTCACCGCCTGCAAGGTCGACCCCTGGTTCATCGAGCGCATCGCCGAGATCGTCGCCGAGGAGCAGCGGCTCAAGCGCGACGGCCTGCCCAAGGACCGGCTGTCCATCCTGCGCCTGAAAGAGATGGGCTTCTCCGACGCGCGGCTTGCGGAGCTCGCCGGCAACGATGCCGCCGCCGTGGCCGCGGCGCGCCGGCGCCTGGGCGTGACGCCGGTCTACAAGCGCATCGACACCTGCGCCGCCGAGTTCGCCTCGCGCACGCCCTATCTCTATTCCTGCTACGAGGGCGACGGGCTCGAGCCGGCGGAATGCGAGGCCGACCCGACCGGCCGCGACAAGGTCGTGATCCTCGGCGGCGGGCCCAACCGCATCGGCCAGGGCATCGAGTTCGACTATTGCTGCGTCCATGCCGTCTACGGCCTCAGGCAGGCCGGCTACGAGACGATCATGGTCAACTGCAACCCCGAGACCGTGTCGACCGACTACGACACGGCCGACCGGCTGTATTTCGAGCCGCTGACCGCCGAGGACGTGATCGAGCTGATCCGCGTCGAGCAGCGGCGCGGCAAGGTCAAGGGCGTGATCGTGCAGTTCGGCGGCCAGACGCCGCTGAAGCTCGCCGCCGCGCTCGACGAGGCCGGCATCCCGATCCTCGGCACGTCGCCCGACGCGATCGACCTGGCCGAGGACCGCGAGCGCTTCCAGGCGCTGGTCGAGAAGCTGAAGCTGCGCCAGCCGATCAACGGCGTCGCATACTCCGAGGCCGAGGCCGTCGCGGTGACCGAGCGCATCGGCTACCCGGTCGTGATCCGCCCGTCCTACGTGCTGGGCGGACGCGCGATGGAGATCGTGCACGACGGCGAGGGGCTGGCGCGCTACATGCGCGACGCCGTCAAGGTCTCGGGCGATTCTCCGGTGCTGATCGATTCCTACCTGCAGGACGCGATCGAGGTCGACGTCGACGCGGTGGCCGACCGCGAGCGCGTCTACATCGCCGGCATCATGGAGCACATCGAGGAGGCCGGCATCCATTCCGGCGACTCGGCCTGCGCCCTGCCGCCGCATTCGCTGTCGCCGTCGCTGGTGGCCGAGCTGCGCACGCAGACCGGCACGCTGGCGCGCGCGCTGGGCGTGGTCGGGCTCATGAACATCCAGTTCGCGATCAAGGACGGCACCGTCTACATCCTCGAGGTCAATCCGCGCGCCAGCCGCACGGTCCCCTTCGTCGCCAAGGCGACCGGCGTGCCGATCGCCAAGATCGCGGCGCGGACCATGGCGGGCGAGGCGCTGGCCGGCTTCAACCTGCCGGACGCCGCCGCGGCCAACGGGCATATCGCCGTCAAGGAAGCGGTGTTCCCGTTCGCGCGCTTCCCCGGCGTCGACGTGATGCTCGGGCCCGAGATGCGCTCGACCGGCGAGGTGATGGGGATCGACTCGCGCTTCGACCGCGCCTTCGCCAAGTCGCAGCTCGGCGCCGGCATCGCGCTCCCGCTCGCCGGCAAGGTGTTCGTGTCGGTGCGCGACCGCGACAAGCAGGCGCTGGTCGAGCCGTGCCGCCGGCTGGTCGACATGGGCTTCGCGCTGATCGCCACGCGCGGCACGGCGGCGTTCCTGAAATCCGCCGGCCTGCCGGTGGAAAGCGTGAACAAGGTGCACGAGGGACGCCCGCACATCGTCGACGCGATGCTTTCGGGCGAGATCGACCTGATGTTCAACACGACCGAGGGCGCCGCGGCGATCCGCGACAGCTTCGAGCTGCGCCGCACGGCGCTGATGCGCAATCTGCCTTATTACACGACCATGGCGGGGGCGAAGGCGGCGGTCGAGGCCATCCAGGCCCTGCGCGCCGGCCGGCTTGAAGTGGCTCCGCTACAGTCCTATTTTAAAGGGCCCTTCTAAGTTGGGGGTTTCGCCCGGGGGCCTGGAACACGGAATGGAGTTCCGGGCCGTCATTATTGTTGCTTAAGGGCCGTAGAGCACGATGAACAAGTTTCCGATGACCGCGGCCGGCTTCGCCCGGCTGCAGGAAGAATACAAGCGTCTCAAGGCAGTGGACCGGCCGGAAGTCATCAAGCAGATCGCCGAGGCGCGCGATCACGGTGATATTTCGGAGAACGCCGAGTACCACGCCGCGCGCGAGCGCCAGAGCTTCATCGAAGGCCGGCTGCTGGAGCTCGAGGACAAGATCAGCCGGGCCGAGGTCATCGACCCGCAGACGCTCTCCGGCAAGGACGTCAAGTTCGGCGCCACCGTCACGCTGCAGGACGAGGAGAGCGACGAGAAGGCGACCTACCAGATCGTCGGCGAGGACGAGGCCGACATCAAGGAGCGCCGCCTGTCCATCACCTCGCCGCTGGCCCGCGCGCTTATCGGCAAGAAGGTCGGCGACTCGGTCGAGGTCTCCACGCCGCGCGGCGCCAAGTCCTACGAGATCGTGCGCGTCAGGTTCGTGTGAATCGTCGGCGTCACACATCCTTCGAGACGCTCGCTGCGCTCGCTCCTCCGGATGGCGCGTTTCTTTGTTGGCTCCCAAACAATCGCGTCATCCTGAGGAGGGCCGAAGGCCCGTCTCGAAGGATGACAGGCGCCGACGCCACACGCCCCTCTTAGTACCCCTTCGTCCGGTCCACTTGGTTCAACAGCGGCTTGCCGGCGCGCGCGCGGCGGATGTTCTCGACCACCTGCGGCGCCGCCGTTTCCGCGCCGCCGGTCGAGGCGACGTGCGGCGTGATCAGGATCTGCGGGTGGTTCCAGAACCTGTGCTCTTGCGGCAGCGGCTCCTTCTGGAACACGTCGAGCGTGGCGCCGCCGAGCCTGCCGCTGTCGAGCGCCGGCAGCAGGTCGTCCTCGTTCAAGTGCCCGCCGCGGCCGACATTGACCAGGTACGAGCCCTGCGGCATGGCGTCGAACAGCTTCTTGTCGAGGATGCCGCGCGTCTCCGAGGTCAGCGGCAGCAGGCAGATCACGATCTCGCTCTTCGCCGCCATCTTGTAGATGCCGTCGGTGCCGGAGAAGCACTCGACTCCGGCGATCGACTTCGGCGAGCGCGACCAGCCGCACACCTTGAATCCGTTGGCTTTGAGCTTGGCCGCCGTGGCGCCGCCCAGCACGCCGATGCCGAGCACGCCCACGGTGCGCTGGCTGGCCGGACGCGGGATGTGATACTCCCACTTCTTCAGCCGCGAATTGCGCTCGTACACGTCGAGCCGGCGGTGATAGCGCAACGCCGCGAGCAGGCAGTATTCGGCCATGGCCGTGGTCAGCACGTCGTCGACCAGGCGCGCGACCGGCACGCCCGGCGGCAGCTTCGTGAGGTCGAGCTGGTCGACGCCCGCGCCGAGCGACAGGATCGCCTTCAGGCTCTTGAACTGCCCCAGCCCTTCCGCCGGCGGCCGCCAGACCATGGCGACGTCGATATCCTCGGCCTTGCCGAAATCCGGATAGACGCGCAGCTCCAGGTCCGGCATCAGCCGCGTCATCGGCGGCCGCCACTCCTCCGGATCGTCCAGGTTGCTGCAGAAAAGAACCGCCCCCATTTCCGATCTCCCCCCGTCCGCTCGGCTCGCTTGCTCGAAGCGGCCTAATCAAATCGACTGCGGGCCCCGGGTCAACCGCCGCCTTCGCCGACCGGGCATGCAGTGGCGCGGTCGGGTGGCGCCGGCGCCGCGATGCGGCTACCCTCGCCCGACGGGGGTCAGCCGGATGTCGGCTGCGAGCAGGGGTCGGGAGGCGCGGCGTGACCGGCAAGCCGTTCCGCGTGATCGATACGGGACTGCGCGACGCGCGCGCGAACATCGCCTTCAGCCAGGCGCTGATCGACCTGCGCATCGCGGACCAGGTGCCCGACACGATCCGCTTCCTGCGCTTCCCCGCCAGCGTGCTGATCGGCCGTCACCAGTTCCTGGCCGGCGAGGTGCGCCTCGACGTCTGCCGCGACAAGGGATTCGAGGTCGCGCGGCGCGTCACCGGCGGCGGCGTGGTGTTCATGGCGCCGGGCATGCTCGGCTGGGAGCTGGTGTGCCGGCGCGACACGCTCGGAAGCGACAATATGGGCGAGCTGGCGCGCCTGATCTGCGAGGCCGCCGCCGACGGCATTTCGCGCCTGGGCCTGCCGGCCAAGTACCGGCCGCCGAACGACATCGAGGTCAACGGCCACAAGATCAGCGGCACCGGCGGCTATTTCGCCGACGGCACCCTGTTCTACCAGGGCACGCTGCTGATCGACTTCGATCCCGACCACATGATCGGCGCGCTGAACACGCACGGCGAGAAGCGGGCCAGGCGCGCGCTCGAATCGGCGGCGCATCGCATCATCACCGTGCGCGAGCTGCTGGGCGAGCGCACGCCCGAGCTGCCGGTCGTGCAGAAGATGCTGCTCAACGGACTCAACGCCCGGCTGGACGTCGCCGCGGAGCCGGGCGCGATCACCGAAGCCGAGGAGTCCCGCGCGCAGGAGCTGCTGCAGAAGGAGATCGGCACGGATGCGTTCGTCGCCGGCGCAGCGGAGCCGGAGCCGGGCCCCGACGTGCTGTCGGCGACGCACACGACGCCGGGCGGCGTCGTGCGGGCGCATGTCGGGTTCGCCGGGCCGGATCATGTGCGCATCCGGGACGTGCTGCTGTCGGGGGACTTCTTCGTGGCGCCGCCGAGCATCGTGACCGCGCTGCAAGGCGCCCTCGGCGGCCTCAACGTCGAGGACGCGATGCCGGCGGTCGATCGCTTCTTCGCGGGCGCCAAGGTCGGTCTGATGAGCATCAAGCCGGAGGATTTCAGGATCGTCATCGAGGCCGCGCTCAAGCACCGCATGCAATGACGAACCCGGACGAGCCCGCCCCGCAAACCGCCGAGAGCCGTGAACGCATGACCGCCCTGCTGAAGCCCGCCCGCACGTTCTGCGCCGTCCCGTTCTGCGACGACCTCGCGCGACTGCAAGCCGACGCCGCCGTGATCGGCGCGCCGCACGGCACGCCGTACAAGCCGGGCGAGGCGAGCCATGCGGCGCACGCGCCAAAGGCCGTGCGCGAAGCGTTGAGCTGGTTCAGCGTCGGGCCCGAGCAGATCGACTTCGATACCGGGGAGCCGGTCTTCGCCGGCGCGCGCGTGGTCGATTGCGGCGACGTGCCCGGGGACCTGCGCGACGGCGCGGCCAACCGCGCGCGCATCGCCGCGGCCACGCGCGCCGTGCTGGCGCGGGGCGCCGTGCCGCTGCTGCTGGGCGGCGACGATTCCGTGCCGATACCGTTCCTGCAGGGCTTCGAGGGAGAGGGAAAGCTGACCGTCGTGCAGGTCGACGCGCATATCGACTGGCGCGAGGAGCGCGAAGGCGAGCGCTTCGGCTATTCCTCGACCATGCGGCGCGCCTCGGAGATGGGATGGGTCGAGCGCATCGTCCAGATCGGCGCCCGCGGCCCGGGCAGCGCGCGCGCCACGGACGTGGCCGACCTCCGGCGCTGGGGCGTGCACCTGTTTCCGGCGCGCGACGTGCACGCGCGCGGCCTCGGCCCCGCCCTCGCCGAGGTGCCCGAGGGCGCGCGCGTGCTGCTGACGATCGACGTCGACGGCATCGACCCGTCGCTGGTGCCCGGCGTCATCCTGCCGGCGTTCGGCGGCCTCGGCTACCAGGCGATGCTCGACGTCATCCACGGCGTCGCGGCGCGCGCCCGGCTGGTCGGCGTCGACTTCGTCGAGTACGTGCCCGAGCGCGATCCCGCCGGATCGGGCGCCCAGGCGATCGCGCGGCTCGTCTGCAACGCGATCACCGCCATCGCGCGGCAGCGGGGCGGCTGACCCGCGGACGTTGGCGTCAGCCGACTTCCGCCGGTGCGTCGGTCTCGATCGGGACGCCGGGCTTGAGCTTGGTGCTGCGGATCGCCAGCGCCGACTTCACGTGGCTGACATTGGGCGCCGAGGTCAGCTTGCTGGTGAGGAACTGCTGGTACGCGTCCCAGTCGCGCGCGACGACCTTGAGCAGGAAATCGGTTTCGCCGGCCAGCATGTGGCACTCGCGCACCTCGGGCCACGAGTTGACCAGCGCCTCGAACGCCTCGAGATCGGCCTCGGCCTGGCTGTTGAGCCCGACCTGGGCGAAGACGGTGACGGTGAAGCCGAGGTCCTTGGCGTCGACCGTGGCGTGGTAGCCGCGGATCAGCCCGGCTTCCTCGAGCGCCCGCACGCGTCTCAGGCAGGGCGGCGCCGAGATGCCGGCGCGCTTGGCCAGCTCGACGTTGGTCATGCGGCCGTTGTCCTGCAGATCGCGCAAGATCCGGCGGTCGATCCGATCGAGCCGCACCCGCTTCTTGCGGTTCCTGTCGCTTTCCTGTTCCATTGCGCAATTATATTACAAGAAGGGTTCGCGGCCAACTCGCAATTTCCTTTCGAGGCCGTGCCGCTTAGCCTCGACCCTGCCCCGCCGCCTGGAGTACCGCTATGACCCGCCGCATCGCCCTCTGCTGCATGATCGCCCTGGTCCTTGCCGCCGCGCCGGCGCTGCCGGCCGCCGCCCAGGACAAGGCGAAGCTGCGCATGACCACGATCGTGCCGGAGGGCACGTATCTGTTCACCGCCTTCTCCAGGCGGTTCGTCGAGCACGCCGCGCGCCTGACCGCCGGAAAGGTCGAGATCACCGCCTATCCGCCCGGCGTGCTGGCGCCGCCGTTCGAGGTCTACAAGGCGGTCGAGGACGGCCGCGCCGACATGGGCCACGCGCCGCCGGCGCTGATCTACCAGCGCGACCCGACGATGGCGCTGTTCTCGAGCTTTCACTGGCTGTACCAGGGCGGCGGCATCAAGCTCATCGAGGCGCACCACCGCGAGCGGCTGGGCCTCCACCCGCTGGTCGCCGGCATCGCCACGACCGAGATATTCGCGCACGCGCACAAGCCGATCCGCACCGCCGACGACCTCAAGGGCCTCAAGTTCCGCACCCTCGGCATGTGGGCCGACCTGTTGCGCGGCTTCGGCGCCGAGCCGGTGGCGACCCCGACCTCGGAGGTGGCACCCGCGCTCGAGCGCAAGCTGATCGACGCCACCAAGATGGCCGGCCCCGCCGACAACCTGCAGATGGGACTCAACAAGCTCGCGAAATACGTGATGGTGCCGGGCGCCCATCTGCCCGGCGGCTACTTCACCGTGTTCCTCAAGGCCTCGGCCTGGGATGCGTTGCCGGCCGACGCGCGCGCCGGCCTCGAGCTCGCCGCGCGGCTGACGTCGTTCGACAGCTACCTGGAGAAGGGCCGCATGGACATCGACGCCATGGCCGAGCTGCGCAAGGGCCCGAACGAGGTCGTGGCGCTCGACCCGAAATTCATCGCACAGATCAAGGAGGCCGGCCGCGCCTGGGCCAGGGCCAAGGCGGCCGAAGAGAAGGCCAAGGGCAATCCCTGGACCGAGCGCGTGGCGGATTCGGTCTTTGCGTTCCAGGACAAGTGGGACGCGAACAGGGATTACCGGATGTAGGCGGGATTGCCGTGAAGGTACGGGAGGTACCAAGCCTGCTCGAGCAAGATGGTTGGTACCTCGTCGCCACGCGCGGCAGCCACCGGCAGTTCAAGCACGCCGCCAAACCGGGCCGTGTGACCGTCGCGGGCAAGCCATCCGACGACTTGGCACCGGGGACCTTGAACAGCATATTGAAGCAGGCCGGGCTCAAGGAGATGCGATGATGCGCTACGCGGTCGTAATCGAAAAGGCGGAAGGAAACTACTCCGCCTATGTGCCCGACCTACCGGGCTGCGTCGCGACTGGTAAGACGATCGAAACGGTCGAGCGGGAAATCCGCGAAGCGATCCGCTTCCACGTCGATGGCCTGCGCAGCGATGGCTTGCCCGTCCCCGAACCCAGCAGCATCATCGAATACGTCGAGGCGTAGCGAGTTTCAAACTCCATGCTGACCCGCGCGCTGCGCCTGGCCGACCGCGTCTCGGACGCGGCGCTGGCGGCGGCGACGGCGCTGGCCATCGCGCTGATCGGCGTCATGCTGGTCGAGGTGTTCACGCGCTATGGGATGGGACGGCCGACCGTGTGGTCCTACGACCTGACGGGCATGCTCAACGGCTGCATGTTCCTGTTCGCGGCGGCGCCGGCGCTCCGGCGCGGCGCGCATGTCGCGGTCGACGTGCTGTCGCGCCGCCTGCCGGCGGCGGTGGCGCAGGGCGCGATGGCCCTGGTGCTCGCGCTGCTGCTGCTGCCGGTCATGCTGTGGGTCGAGGCCAGCGTCGTTTCGCGCGCCTGGCGGGCGCTGCTGTCGGGCGAGGTCGCCGAGGTGAGCCCCTGGCGCCACCTGCTGTGGCCGTACTACGCCGGCATCGCGCTCGCGCTCCTGACCTTCCTCCTGCAGATCGCGGCCGAGGCGGTGCGCTCGGCGAGGGCCGCGCTCCGGCCGGCCGCGCCCGCGCTTGGCTGAGGGCGCGCTCGCCGCGCTGATGTTCCCGGCGCTGTTCGCGCTGGTGCTGCTCGGCATTCCCGTCTCCTTCGCGCTGATCGTGGTCGGCGCGGGGTTCGGCCTGCCCTTCTTCGGCTGGAGCCTGGGACAGCAGGTGCTCGGCCGCCTGCTCGACGTCGCCTCGGGCTTCGCCTTCGCCGCCGTGCCGGCCTTCATCCTCATGGGCGCGCTGCTCGAGCGCGCCGGCATCGCCGAGCGCCTGTTCGTCGCGATGCGGCTGTGGCTCGGCGCCCTGCCCGGCGGGCTGGCGGTGGCGACCATCGCGATGGCGGCGGTGTTCGCGGCGACGACCGGCATCATCGGCGCGGTCGAGGTCGTGATCGGCCTGATGGCGATCGGGCCCATGCTGCGCGCCGGCTACGAGCGCGGCCTCGTCGCCGGCACGGTCGCCGCGGGCGGCTCGCTCGGCACGATCATCCCGCCCTCGATCACCTGCGTCGTCTACGGCCTCATCGCGCAGGTCCCGGTCAACGACCTGTTCGCCGGCATCCTGCTGCCCGGCCTGGTCATGGTCGGGCTGTTCCTCGCCTACATCCTCGTGCGCTGCCTGCTGGTCCCCGCCGACGGGCCCGCCGGCGATCCGGAGGAGCGCGCCCTGCCGCTCGCCGCCAAGCTCCGGGTCGCCGCAACGGCGTTGCTGCCCGCCCTGGTCCTGGTCGCGCTCGTGCTCGGCTCGATCCTCGCCGGCGTCGCCTCGCCGACCGAGGCCGCCGCCGTCGGCGCGCTCGGCACGGCGCTGCTGGCCGCCGCGCACCGCCGGCTCGATCTGGCGCTGATGCGCGAGGCGCTGGAGAAGACCGTCGTCACCACCGCCATGATCATGCTGATCGTCTTCGGCGGCATGCTGTTCAGCAGCGTGTTCTACGTGCACGGCGGCGGCCGCCTGATCCAGGCCGTCGCCGGCGCCGCCCAGCTGCCGCCGGCGCTGCTGGTGGCTGCGTTCCTCGCGATCGTGTTCCTGGCCGGCTTCGTGCTGGACTGGGCGACGATCGTGCTGCTGTGCGTGCCGATCTTCGCGCCGCTGCTGAAGGCGGCCGGCGTCGATCCGCTGTGGTTCGGCGTCCTGATGCTGATCTGCATCCAGACCAGCTACCTGACGCCGCCGATGGCGCCGGCGCTGTTCTACCTGCGCGGCGTCGCCCCGCCCGAGATCACCTATGCCGCGATGTGCCGCGGCGTGCTCCCGTTCGTGCTGTGCCAGATCGCGACGCTGGCGCTGGTGATGGCGTTCCCCATGCTCGCGACCTGGCTGCCGGGCAGCCTGAAGCCGTTCTAGGCCGACCCCTCGGCCGTCGAGCGGTTCAGTTCCGGTAGTCCGGCTCCTCGCGGTCGAGGATGCGCTTCAGCGCCTCGAAATGGCGGTGGCACTGCGAGCGCTCGCTGGCGATCTGCTGCGCGCTCTTCTCGACGACCCTGGGATCGAGCTTGCGCAGCTTGCCGATCGAGCGCGCCAGGACCTGGGCGCGGCAGGCGCGCTCGAGGTAGTAGAGATCGTCGAAGGCCTCGGCGACGGTCTGGCCGACCACGACCACGCCGTGGCTGGCGAGGAAGGCGATCGAGCGGTTGCCGAGCGCCGAGGCGATGCGCTCGCCCTCGCCCACGTCCAGCGCGACGCCGTTGTACTCGTCGTCGTAGGCGATGCGGTCGTGGAAGCGCAGGGCGTTCTGCTCGCTCATCTCCAGCCGGCCGCCTTCGATCATGCACAGCGCCAATGCGTTCGGCATGTGCGTGTGCAGCACGCAGCGGGCGTGCGGCACCAGCCGATGCGTCGCGGCATGGATGAACATCGCCGTCGGCTCGACCGTGTTGTCGCCCTCGACCGCCTTGCCGTCGCCGTCGCACAGCACGAGCGAGGAAGCCGTGATCTCGCCCCAGTGCCAGCCCCAGGGGTTGATCAGGAAGCGGTCTTCCTCGCCCGGCACCGCGAGGCTGAAGTGGTTGCAGATGCCCTCGTGCAGGTCGAGCCGGGAGGCCCAGCGCAGTGCGGCGGCAAGGTCGATGCGAAGCTGGCGGATGTCGGCGTCCATGGTTCCCAGTCGAATATGTGTCCGAAAGGCGGATGGCGGCGGCAGATTAGGACGAACGGCGACGATCGGACAACACGCGCATCCGCCGGCGGCCTCAGCGCCGCCTGAGCGCCAGCAAGGCGTCGCGCATCTCCGCCACGGCGCCCTCGATCGGCTTGTCGCGCCGGGCGATGATCGCCAGCTCCCAGGTCAGCGCCGGCTTGAGCGGGCGGATGACGAGGCCCGGCGCGGGCGCCGTCTCCGTCGTCACGCGCGGCAGGATCGACGCCGCGAGCCCGGCGGCCACCAGCTGCTTGGTCGATTCGAACGCGCTCGTCTCCATGATCGGCTTGGGCTCGACGCCGTGCGCCTCGAACCAGCCGCGCACCAGCCGCGCGTATTTCGCGGTCGGCAGGTCGAGGATCAGCTTGTGCCGCGCCAGCTCCGCGGCGCCGATGCGCGCCGGCGCTCGGCTCTCGCCGGGCGGCAGGATCGCCACCAGCGGCTCGCCCAGGAGCGGCGTGACCGCGAGCAGGCGGTCGGCGACCGGCATGGTGACGACGGACAGGTCGATATGGTTGTCCAGCACCTGGCCGATCGCGTTCGAGGTCGACGCGATGCTGACCAGAACTTCCGCCTCCGGCTGCCGGCGGCGGAAGGCCTGGATCGCCCGCGGCAGCAGGTAGCTGCAGAAGATGTCGTTGGCGCTGACGCGCACGCGGCCGAGGCGTCCTTCGCGGTGCCGGCGCATCGCCGCCGCGGCCTCCTCGACCTCGCGCGCGATCCGGCCGGCGCGCTCGATCAGGTCGCGCCCGGCCGGCGAGGCGTAGGCGCGCCTTCCCATGCGCTCGACCAGGCGGAGGCCGAAGCGCCGCTCGAGCTCGCGGATCTGCAGGCTGATCGCCGGCTGCGTCAGGTTGAGCGCGCGCGCCGCGGCCGAGAAGCTGCCCAGCTCGACCACCTTGGTCAGCGTCTGCAGATGATCGAGGTTGAGCTGGCGCACCGGTCCGGCTTCTCCAAGTTTTTCTTATGGATTCCATGATAACAATAAATTGGAACGAATGACACTGCCGCGTGCAGGATGCGTGGCGAAGACGATGTGAGCCGGTCCACATCGGCCGCGAGGCTTGCCGGTTTCGACCGCATCGAGCTGACGGCGACGCTGACCGGGCGCAGGGTCTGTCGCCGTCGCGGCTATGCCGAGCATGCGCCCACGGCGTTGCGCCTGCCCGACGGCGTGCTGTTCCCGGTCGTGCCCATGGACAAGCGCCTGGGCCCGGGCGCGGTGATCCTTGGCGCCGCAGCCGCGCGCCGGGTCGAGCCCGATGCCCGGCGCGCGGACGTCCCGCACCGGCCGGCGCCCGCCGGCCCCGCCGCGGAAGCCGGGCGCGTCGAAGGCGAGTCTTCGCGCTTGCAGCCCCGGCCGGCGGATTCGTATGTTGGCGCCCCATCATGACGAGGCCCGGCCGATGATCCCCCGCTACAGCCGCCCCGAGATGGCGGCGATCTGGGACCCCGACACGCGCTACCGCATCTGGCTCGAGATCGAGGCGCATGCCTGCGACGCCCAGGCCGAGCTGGGCGTGATCCCGAAGGAAGCGGCCAAGGCGGTATGGGAGCGCGGCAAGGTCGAGGCGGCGCGCATCGACGAGATCGAGCGCGAGACGCGCCACGACGTGATCGCGTTCCTCACCAACCTGGCCGAGCATGTCGGACCCGAGGCGCGCTTCGTCCACCAGGGCATGACGTCGTCCGACGTGCTCGACACCTGCCTTGCCGTGCAACTGAGCCGCGCCGCCGACCTGCTGCTCGCCGACATCGACCGCATGCTCGCCGCGCTCGAGGCGCGCGCGCTCGAGCACAAGCACACGGTCTGCGTGGGCCGCAGCCACGGCATCCACGCCGAGCCGACCACGTTCGGGCTGAAGCTGCTCGGCCACTACGCCGAGTACCGGCGGGCGCGCCGCCGCCTCGAGGCGGCGCGGCGCGACATCGCGACCTGCGCCATCTCGGGTCCGGTCGGCACCTTCGCCAGCATCGACCCGCGCGTCGAGGCGCACGTGGCGCGGAAGATGGGGCTCGAGGTCGAGCCGGTCTCCACGCAGGTGATCCCGCGCGACCGCCACGCCATGTTCTTCGCCACGCTCGGCGTGATCGCGAGCTCGGTCGAGCGGCTGGCGACCGAGATCCGCCACCTGCAGCGCAGCGAGGTGCGCGAGGCCGAGGAATTCTTCCACCAGGGCCAGAAGGGCTCGTCCTCGATGCCGCACAAGCGCAACCCGGTGCTGTCGGAGAACCTGACCGGCCTCGCGCGGCTCGTGCGCGGCATGGTGACGCCGGCGCTGGAGAACGTGGCGCTGTGGCACGAGCGCGACATCTCGCACAGCGCGGTCGAGCGCGTGATCGGTCCCGACGCGACGATCGCGCTCGACTTCGCGCTCAGCCGGCTCGCGGGCGTGGTGGAGAAGCTGGTCGTGTACCCCGAGCGCATGCGCGCGAACCTCGACGCGCAGGGCGGGCTCGTGCATTCGCAGCGCGTTTTGCTGGCGCTGACCCAGGCCGGCATGAGCCGCGAGGCGGCCTACGCCGCGGTCCAGCGCAACGCCATGCGCGCCTTCGCCGGCGAGGCGCCGTTCCTCGACCTCCTGCGTCGCGACGCGGACGTCGGCAGGCATCTCGACGCGAAGACGCTCGAGTCGCAGTTCGATTTCGGCTTCCACACCAAGCACGTCGACACCATCTTCGCGCGGGTGCTCGGGACCGCCGGTTGACGCGGCGCGGCCGGACCTGTTCGTCGCCGCGGTCGGCGCGGACAGTCCGCAGAAGCACCAGATCGACCCGGCCCTGTTCGCGCGAGCCACCGTGGTCGTCGACCTGCTGGAGCAATGCGCGGAGAGCGGCGACTTGCACCACGCGCTGGCGGCCGGCGCCGCGACCCGCGCCGCGGTGCATGCGGAGCTCGGCGCCGTGATCGCCGGCGCGAAGCCCGGCCGCACGTCGAGCGACGAGATCACGCTGTTCGATTCGACCGGCACCGGGCTGCAGGATGTCGCCGCCGCGGCGCTCGCCTACGAGCGGGCGCTGGCGGCCGGGATCGGCGTCCAGGTCGCCTTCGGCGACTGACCGGGGCCTATTCGCAGTCCTTCACCCAGACGTCGTAGACCGGATGCTCGAGCGCCGAGAGCGCGGGCGAGGAGGCGAACATCCAGCCGGCGAAGATCCGCGCGCCCTGCTCGCCCGGCCGGATCTCGTCGACCTCGACATAGGCCGCGCTTTCCGGCGGCTCTTCCGGCGGGCGCTTGTTGCACGCGCGCACGACGATGCTGAGCGTGCCGAAGCGAACGGCTTCGTCGAGCGGCGCCTTGATCGTCGTGATCCGCGCGGTGATCTTGTCCAGTCCCTGCAGCACGGCGGCGCCGGCCGCCGCGGCGGGACCGCAGGACGCGACGGCCATCGCGGCCATCGCGGCCGCCACGCCACCGACGCGCATCCTGCTGTCCATCCGGCCCGACGACGCGATTCAGTCCGACGCGGCAGCAGCGACTCTTCGCGCGCCGACCGTCACTGCTTCTTTTCCGTCTCGCCTTCCTCGTTCCCCACGGCGAGCTGGACGATCTTGGTCACGAGGTCCTCGAGCGCCACGGCGTCCTTGGTCTGGGCGATCACCGCGCCCGGCTTCAGCGTCTCCTTGGCCTGGCCCGGCTCGACCTTGACGTACTTGCCGCCGAGCAGCCCGTCGGTCGTGATCGAGGCCCTGGTGTCGGTCGGCAGCTTGAGGTCCGGCTCGATCGTCATGTCGAGCACGACCTGGAAGTTGCTGCGGTCGAGCGTCATGCCGGCGACGCGCCCGACCGTGACGCCGGCGACGCGCACCGGGGCGCCGTTCTGGATCGTGCCGACCTTGGCGAAGCGCGCCGTCAGCGTATAGCCCTGGACCGACTTCACCTGCTTGCCGGAATAGGCGTATTTGACGAAGCCGAAGCCGATCAGCACGACCAGCGCGCCGACCAGGATCTCGAGCGTCAAGCGTTTCATCGCCGATACCTTATTTCGGTTGCTGCGCCGTGGAGAAGATCATGCGCCCGACCATCTCCTCGAGCGCGATCACGCCCTTGGTGTTCTCGATGGTGCCGCCGGGCGGGATCATCTCCTTGGACTTGCCGGGGTTGAGCAGCAGGAACTTGCCGCCCAGCAGCCCGTCGGACGAGACCTCGGCCTCGGTGTCCTTGGGCAGCTTCACGTCGGAGCGGATGGAGAGCTCGAGCACCGCGTCGTAGGTCTGCGGGTCCAGCTTCTGCTCGACCAGCGTACCGACCTGCAGGCCACCGATGCGCACGGCGTTGCCCTCCTGCAGCCCGCCGACCTTGTTGAACTTGAGCGTGACCTTGTAGCCCTCGACCGTCTTGATCTGGCTGCTGGCATAGGCCGTGTACAGCGCCGCCAATCCGCCCAGCAGCACCACCGCGCCCATCACCGTCTCGACCGTCTTGCTCGTCATCGACATGTCCCTTCGCCTCCGTCGCCGCCAAAGCCGCCGCGCGGTCTACGGCTTGGCCTTCGGCTTTTCCGTCTTCGGCTGCTCTTCCGCCTTCTTGCGCTGGCCCTCGGCGAAGGCGACGATCTTCTCGATCAGCTCCTCGACGATGACCGCGTCCTGCACGAAGCCGAAGCGCTGGCCGGGCTTCATGTTCTCCATCTCGCCGCCGATCTGGATCTCGAGGTACTTGCCGCCGAACAGCCCGTCGGTGTGGATCGACACGGTCGAATCGGTGCTGATCTCGACGCCCGGCTCCATGCGCATGGTCACCACGGCGCTGTAGTCCTCGGGCTTCAGCGACATGCGCGAAACCGTGCCGACGCGGATGCCGGCCAGCCGCACCTCGTCGCCCACTTTCAGGCCGTCGATATGGCGGAACTCCGCCAGGAGGTCGAAGCCCTTGACGCCCGCCGCGGTCGAGAACTGCAGCGCGAACAGCAGGAAGATGCCGGCGACCAGCAGCACGACGGCGCCGAGGACGGTTTCGATGATGTTGCGGTGCATGCGGCTCTCCTATCGGGCCGGTTCCAGCCGATCAGGAACGATCGAGCATCGACGCGTCAGGCCGGCGTCCACGGCTCGTAGTCGCCGGTGCCCCTGGCGCGGTGGCCGCCCTTGAGCGTGTGGCCGGGCGGGCGGTAGGCCGCGGCGGACCCAGTCAGGTTCGGAACATGCGGCTTCTGCCAGGGCTGGTGCGGCTTGCCCGCCTCGGGCGGCACGGTGTCGATCGTGTGGTGCAGCCAGGCATGCCATTCCGGCGGCACGCGCGAGGCCTCGGCCTCGCCGGCGTAGATCACCCAGCGCTTGCGCCGTCCGGACGCGGGCCGCTTGCAGTGCTGGTAGTAGGTATTGCCGAAGGGGTCGCTGCCGACCTTCTCGCCGAACAGCCTGGTGTAGATCAGCGTACCAATCGTCATGCCTGCTTGATCCAGGACCGCTGCGGCGCCAGGGCGCCCGCGGACGGGAAGAGAACGGCGAAAACCGGCGCACGGCGCGCACACTTCGAGTTGCGCGCGACTATTGCATCCGGCGTCGGCGGCGTAAAGGCTGGATCGCGGCGTGAACGGGAGGAATGGAGCCCGCGGCGGGGCCGGTCGCTCGGTTCCTGCATCCGCCGCCACCGAGACAAGCCCCGTGGCAACGCGATGCGCGGACCGAACTGTCGGCCCCGGCCGCGGCTGCTAGTTATGTGGCAGTGTCTTGGCGCGCTACTTGCGGCATGAGGTCCACTTCCTGATGGCTCAACCCATTCCATACTTGGAACGGCGATCATCCTGATCGCTGCGCGGGACCAGTGGTACCGGAAAACCGGCCCGAAGTAAACCTAAAACTCTAGTTAATTTCGATGATAATTCGATTATGTGGCGAGACGCGGCCGTTCTCGGCCGGCGCAGCGCGCCGCCGTCCGTGCAGGCAGTCACGGACGGCGGCGCCTGCGGCGCCCGGAGCCGTGCCGATCCGAAGGTTACCCCTCCCGACCGTCAGGCGGCGCGGCGTAGCGTCCGGTCAAACAGGTCGCGCATGCGCCGGTGCAGATGGACGCGTCGGCGATGCAGTTCCCAGGCGAGCCCGGTTTCGGTCGAAACCGCGCGGCGGTACTCCGCCCAGTGCAAGGCCCGCGAATCGCAGGCCTGCTTGCGCGGATCCTCGTAGAACCGCGCGATCTTCTCGGCGCCCATGCCGGGCGTGTCGAGCCAGCGCGGCAGGTGCGCGTTGCACAGCACGTCGACGTCGGTCAAAAGCTTGCTGACGCCGGTGCCGGTCGCGGGGCAGGAGACCTGGAACACGTCGCCGACCAGCACCACGCCGGGCCGCACGAAGTTCTCGGCGCGCTCGAGGCCGATCGGGCGGAGCTGCACCCTGCCCGGAACCGTGAAGTTGCCGAGGAAATGCGCGAGGCCGGGCATCAGCGCGCGCAGCTCGCGGCGCGGCTCCTGCGCCAGGAGGCGCAGCCACGGGTCATGGGCCTCGCGGTAGGTGAACAGGTTGGCGCGCAATCCCTCGGAGACCGGAAACAGGGAGAGGTAGTCGATGCGGTCGGTGACGCGCTCGCCGTAATAGGTCAAGGCGCCGAAATCGATCTTGCGTCCCGGCTCGGGCGAGACGGTGAAGCCGCAGGCGACAGAGTGCGATTCGCGCAGCAGCCGCCGTCCGATGCCGAGCTTCTGCCGCAAGGCGCTGCCGACGCCGCTCGCGAGGATCACCAGCCGCGCCCGGATGCGATGCCCGTCGGCCAGCGCGAGGTGCTGGCGCTCGGGGCCGACCTCGACATCGGCCACGCGGCCGATGCGCAGGTCGACGACCGCGGGAATGCGCGCGCGCACCGCGTTGACCATGTCGTGGTAGAGGATGCCGTACTGCCCCACGCGGGTGCGATCGATGACGCGCCCGTTCCGGCCGTTGGTGACCTCGGCGATGCCTACCGCGAACGGCAGCAGGCAGTCCATCAGGTCCATCTTCTGCAGGAGCGCGATCTGGTCGGGCTCGAGCTTCTCCGCCTTGAACAGGTTCGGATAGATCGCGTGGTTGTCGATCACCACGACCTTGTAGCCGGCGCGGCCGAGCACGACGGCGGCGGTGGAGCCGCTGAGGCCCCCGCCGATGATGGCGATATCGACGTCCTGGATTTCGCTGGAGGCGGGTTGGCCGTGCGGCGCCCGCCCGTTGTCGATCCCGCGCCCGTCCGCGGGATCCCCTTGCGCTACCTGCGGCATCAGCCCCTCGCTGGGCCCTTGCGGCCCCGATCGACGGAACCGGGCCTGCATGACCCGGCACGGCTATCCATCTCAAATTCTTACTAAGGTGTAAACTTAAAAGTTTAGTTAAAGCCGAGCAATTATCCCGGTATTTTCCACAGGGGCGCCGAAGGGGAGGCAAAAAGCCAAGCGCCGCAGCAGGTTAGGCTGCGGCGCCGGCATCGAGGAGTTGCGGATAAGGTTCAGATCTGCTGGATGGCCGACAGCAGCCAGCGGCCGTCACGCGTGCGCATGAAGGTCCAGGCTTCGGTGGCCTCGGTCGCGGTTGCGACGTCGCCCGAAACCGGCCGGCCGCCGCGCTCGACATAGTCGATGGCGCGCCAGGTCATCACGGCGGTGGCGTATTGGCGATCGCCTTCGACCCAGTTCTCGACCACGTCGCCCTTGAGCAGCTCGGGATCGCGCACGACATTGCGCTCGCCCCGGCTGGCCGCCTCGGCGAGGTCCTCGGCGAAGTAGGACACCATCTCGGGCGTGGCGAGCGTGCGCAGCCGGGCAAGGTCGCCCTCGCTCCAGGCCGCCTGGGTTTCGGCCAGGATCCGGCCGAAGGCCTCGCGGTCCGCCTCGGTGATCTCCGGGCCGGGCTGCGGCACGGCCTCCTGGCCGGACGCGCGCGACGCGCCGGCATCGAGCGGCATGCCTTGCCCCAACCCCGCGCCTCCGAACGACGCGCCGGCGGTGCGCGGCTGCGCCTGGCCGAACATGCGCCGGAAGAAGCCGACGCCGAGCCACACGGCCGCGGCGATCAGCGCGAACTGCAGCAGCATGCCGAACATGCCGGCCGCGCCGTTCGCGCCTTCGGCCGCGAAGGCGGAGCTGCTGAACAGCAGCCCGAACAGGCCCGCACCCAGCAGGCCGCCGAGGAAGCCGGTCATCACCGGGCTGCCGAACATGCCGCCGCGCCCCACACCGCCAACAGGGGGCGCGCCGACGCCCGGGGCGACCGCGCCGGGCTGCACGGAGGGCTGCGCGGGCTTGGCCGTCATGCTGCGCTCGATCGGCTTGGCGGGCGTGGGCGCATAGGTCTGTCCGCCGCGGCTGCCGAACGACTTGCTGCCGCCGGCGCGCGCATCCGCGTCGCCGGGCGCCATGGCCAGGCCCAGCACCAGGGCGGCCGCCAGAATGCTCCGCAAGATGAACATCTTAGGTCGTCTCCCACCTTTTTCTGCCGGGCTGCCGCGCAGCCGGCCAGCTACATATAAGGGTTTCGCCGGGCGCCACCAAGTAGTGGTCATTACGGTCCGGGCACGAGGTCGACCGCGAGCAGGGGATGGTCGGAGACGCCGGTGTCGCAGGTCGTGCGCCGGCCGATGGCGATGCCGCGCGCGACGATCCAGTCCACCGGGCGCGGCCCGACCGGCGTCGGCAGATCCACGGTGAAGGATTCGACGCCCGGCAGGCCCAGCAGCCGCGCCATCGCCGGCTCGTCGCGGCGCGCGTTGAGCTCGCCCATCAGGACCGACGGCGTGGGCAGCGCGAGGAAGCGCTCGACCACGAGCTTCATCTGCACGTCGTGGTCGAGCAGCCCGTCGATCTGCGTGACCAGGACATTGACCGTCGCCGTTCCGGCGGCAAGCTCGGCGGTCACGAGGTTGCGTCGCGGCACGGTGCGCGGCGCCGGCAGCGGCTCGCGCCGCCAGCGCGCGGTCGGCAACGACGTGACGAATCCGTTGCCGAAGGAATCCGTCCACCAGCGCCGCTCGGTCGGCGCGAACAGGCCCGCGCGCCCGCTCAGGGCCGCAAGCATCGTCGCCTGGTCGGGAGCGGCGTCGAGCCGCGAGCGCCCGCGCAGGCCGTTGAGGCCGACGAAGTGCAGCCCCTCGAAGCAGGCGGCGACGCGGCGCGCGGCCTGCTCGCGGTCGCGCCACATGCCGCCGCGCGCCTGCAGCACGCCGAGACGCAACGGACCCGACAGGGTGGCAGGGACCGGCGGCGCCAGTCCCCGCCCTTCGGCCGCGCCGGGCGACCGGCGCATGGAGCCTTGCGCGAACACCTCGATGCCGACGACCGCGACGATCGCCGCCGCCCAGGCGAGCTTCGGCGTGCGCGGGCGATAGCGCACCGGGTCGGGATCGGGCGTCAGGCGCGGCACGGCGACTGCGGCCAGCATCGGCAGCACCGCGATCAGGAAGCGCGCTTCCTCGCCCGCTTCCGTCAGCGCGAAGATCACGAGCGTCGCCGCGGTGCTGACGATCAGCAGGTTGCCGGCGTCGCCGACGAGCCAGGGAATGGCGGAAGGCCGCAAGAGGCCGGCCGCCAGCACCACCAGGCCGGCGAGCATCACCCACAGCGCCGGGTACTTCACCAGCATGAGATAGACCGGCATGACCGGCGAGTCGGGGATGTAGCCCTTGAGGTTGATCTCGCCCGACAGCACGTTGGCCATGCGCTCGAGCGCATGCACGGCGCTGTCGAGCGGATGCGCCGCGACATGCGCCAGCACGGCGCGCTGGATGCGCCGGCTGTTCTCGGCGTGGACGGCGGAGTTGAAGCTGCCCGGCAGCTCGGTCTCGAGCCGCGGCGCGCCTTCCTCCGAAAGGAGCGGCGGCAGCTTGGCCATCGGCCAGGCGCGATGGATGTTGTAGCCGCCGTGGTTGCTCCAGACGATCTGGCCGAAGCTCAGGTACTGGTGCGCGTGCCAGCCGCCGGACAGCGCGAGGATCGGCAGCAGGAAGGCCAGCGTGCGCCCACGCTGCAACGGGCGCAGCGAGGCCAGCGCGCCGAGCAGGAACAGCGGCATCAACACGATGACGAAGGGGCGCGTCAGCTCGGCGAGCGCCAGGCAGAGGCCGGCGGCGAAGGCGCCGGTGCGCGTGCGCGCGCCGAAGCGCAGCGCGACGAGGAAGCCGAGCAGCAGGAACGGATAGACCGTGTCGTAGACGTTCGGGCCGCCGGCATGGACCAGCACGCTGCCCCACAGGAACACGACCGAGAGCGCCGTCGTCAGGCCGAGGCGCGGCAGCGACGGCCAGGTCAGCGCGATCGCCATCACATAGGCGAGGACCAGCGAGGCGCGATAGAGGTGCACCGTCACCCAGTCGGTGTTGCCGGCGACGAGCTGGTTCGCGATCTCGGCCACGGCCAGCACGGGCGGGACGGCCGCGCGCAGATGCGCAAGGAACTCGAGTATCTGGCCGGGCCGGCGGAAGGCGGCGACGTCGAAGGAATCCATCCAGGTGAGCGCGCCCGACGCGACGGCGCCGCGCGTCGCCCACAGGCCGAACGCCGCGATCAGCAGCCCGGCGGCGATCCAGGGCCAGGCGGCGGGCGCGCGCCGCGACGGGTCAGTCGGCGAAGACAAGATCGGCCACCAGCTCGGGATGAAGCGACAGGCCGGTCGGGCAGGTCGACTGCCCGACCAGGCGGAAGCCGCGCGCCACGATCCAGCGTCCCATCAGCGGCATGTCGGGCGTCGGCCGGTTGGAGACCGCGAGCACGTCGGGCTCCACCAGGAGCTTCGCCAGCGCCGGCGGCGGCGGATGGACGAAGCCGATATCGGCGAGCATGATCGCCGGCCCTCCGATCCGGCGGAAGCGCTCGACCAGGCGGTCGAGCTGCGCCAGGCGGTCGTAGACGTCGAGATGCGAGACCAGCACGCTGGCGCGGCGCCCGCCGAACGCGAACTCGGCGAGCAGCATGCCGCGATGGGAATAGCCGGTCCTGCGCGGCAGCATCTCGCGCCGCCACGACGCGAGCGGCAGCCGGGTCAAGAGCGCGTTGCCGTAATGCTCGTGCCACCAGCGCCGCTCGGTCGGCGCGAACAGCGCGGCCATGCCGACGCGGGCGGCGAAGGCCGACGCGCGGTCGGGCTCGCGCCCCAGCAGCCCCGCGCCGCGCACCTCGGTCAGCCCGACGAGGTCGCTGCCCGCGACGCAGCGCTCGAGCGCCGCGACCACGCGCGGCTCCTGCGCGCCGCCGGCATTGTGCAGGCTGGCCTGCACGACGCGCAGCCGCCCGTCCGCCGGC
>JAKLKW010000131.1 GCA_023150455.1 Alphaproteobacteria bacterium
CGGCGTGCCGTCGCTCGACATCATCCGCCGCGCGCTCGACAGCCCGCGCGTCTGGGCCGCGACGCGCAACACGCTCGACGTCGCGGTGTGCGGCACCATCATCTCGGTCCTGGTCGGCGGCGGCATGGCGCTCTTGGTGGCGCTGACCGACATCCGCTCCAAGGCGGTGCTGGTCTTCCTCTTCATGGTGCCGCTGATGATCCCGCCCCAGGTCAACGCGCTCGCCTGGCTGCAGCTGTTCGGCCCGGCCAGCGTGCTGCTCAACATGATCGGCATCGCGCCGCCGCCCGGCTCGCCCAACCCGCTTTATTCGCGCGGCGGCATCATCCTCCTGCTCGGCATCCAGCACGCGCCGCTGGTGTTCCTGGCGCTGCGCGCCGGCCTGCGCTCGATGCCGCGCGAGCTGGTCGAGGCGGCGCGCGCCTGCGGCGCCGGCCGCCTGCGCGTGCTGAAGGACGTGGTGATCCCGCTGACCCTGCCGCCGCTGGTCGCCGGCACGGCGCTCGCCTTCGTCTCGGCGGTCGGCAATTTCGGCATCCCCGCCCTGCTCGGGATACCCGCGCGCTTCCTGACGCTGCCGACGCTCATCTACCAGCGCCTGGCGAATTTCGGCCCGCAGGTGATCGCCGAGACCGCGGCGCTGTCGCTGCTGGTCGGCCTGATCGCCTTCTCGGGCGTGCTGGCGCAGGGCTGGATCCTGCAGCGGCGCGACTACCGCACGATCGGCGCGCCGACGCCGTCGCTCGCCCTCTCGCTCGGCCGCGCGCGCTTCTGGGTCGAAGCCGGGTGCTGGGCGATGATCGCGGTCGTGCTCGCCGCGCCGCTGCTGGCGCTGTTCGTGACGGCGCTGGTGCCCGCCTACGGCATCAAGCTGACCCTCGAGACCGCCAGCTTCGCCGCGTTCCAGCAGGTGCTGTTCCAGCCCGGCGCCACCGCGCGCGCCTTCCGCAACTCGATGCTGCTCGCCGGCGCCGCCGCGCTGCTGCTCACGCTCGCCGCCGTGCCGCTCGCCTACTTCATCGTCTGGAAGCGCAACCGCGTGCTGCGGGTCATGAACCTCGCCGCCGAGCTGCCCTACGCGCTGCCCGGCGTGGTGCTGGCGATCGCCTGCATCCTCCTGTTCCTGAGGCCGATCCCGCTGATCGGCTGGTCGCTCTACGGCACGGTGTGGATCATCTTCGTCGCCTATCTCGCGCGCTTCCTGACGCTCGCGCTCCGTCCCGCCATCGGCGGCCTGGCGCAGATCGACCGCGCGCTCGAGGAGGCGGCGCAGATGTGCGGCGCGCGCTTCGGCAAGCGGCTCAGCAGCATCATCTTTCCCCTGGTCGCGCCGCTGGCCGCGGCGGGCGGGATTCTCGTCTACCTGACGGCGGTGAACGAGCTGACCGTCTCGGCGCTGCTGTGGTCCGCCGGCGCCGAGACGCTCGGCGTCATCGTCTTCGCGCTCGACGAGGGCGGCGACACGGTGCGCGCGGCCGCCGTGTCGGTGCTGTCGGTGGCGATGATCCTCGTCGTCATGGCCGGGGCGAGCCTGTTCGGCCGGCGCCTGCCCGCCGGGGTCCTGCCGTGGCGGGCCTGACGCTCGAGCGCGCCACGCGCCGCTTCTCCGCGGACCGCGCCGCCGTCGACCAAGTCGACCTCGCGGTCGCCGAGGGCGAGTTCCTGGCCGTGCTGGGCCCGTCGGGTTGCGGCAAGACCACGCTGCTGCGCCTGGTCGCCGGGTTCGAGCGGCTGGACGACGGGGTGATCAGGCTCGGGGCCGAGACCGTCTCCGCGCCCGGCCTGCACGTGCCGCCCGAGGACCGCCGCGTCGGCGTCGTGTTCCAGTCCTACGCCCTGTGGCCGCACATGACCGTGGCGCGCAACGTCGGCTACGCGCTCGAGGTGCGCGGCCTGCGCGGCGCCGAGTACCAGAAGCGCGTCGATGCCGCGCTCGGCACCGTCGGGCTTGCCGACTACGCCGAGCGCCGTCCCGCCTCGTTGAGCGGCGGCCAGCGCCAGCGCGTGGCGCTGGCGCGCTGCCTGGCGATGGACCCGCGCCTGGTGCTGCTCGACGAGCCGCTCGCCAATCTCGACGTGCATCTGCGCCACGCCATGCAGGAGGAATTCGCCCAGTTCCACCGCGCGACGGGCGCGACCATGCTCTACGTGACGCACGACCAAGCCGAGGCGCTGGCGCTGGCCGACCGCGTGGCGGTCATGGACGGCGGCAAGCTGGTCCAGCTCGCCGATCCCCGCACGCTCTATCGCGAACCGGCGACGGTCATGGTCGCGGGCTTCATCGGCAAGGGCGCGGTCGTCCCCGGCCTGGTGCTGGACGGGCACGGCGGCCACGCCACGATCGAGGTGCTGGGCGCGCGCGTGACGCTGCGCGCGCCGGCCGAGGCGCGGCCCGGCCCGGCGCACATCCTGCTGCGCCCCGAGGCCCTGTCGCTCACCGCCGGCGACGGCATCGCCGCGACGGTGCGCCGCATCGTCTACCAGGGCGCGCAGAACGCCGTCGAGCTGGCGCCCGCCGCCGCGCCCGAGCAGACGCTGCACTGGCTGGCGCCCGCCGACGCCTCGCCCAAGCCGGGCGACGCGCTGCGCCTGGCGGTGGCGGACGGCTGGGTGATTCCGAAGCCCTGATCGGCCTCGACTCGCGCGCGCTGGCCTGAGGCGCGACGTTCGTGAACGGCCGCGCGAGCGTCTTCTCCGCCGCCGCACGGCCGATCGCCTTCGACGGCTTCGTTCTCCCGGCAAGCATCGGCGATCGGCCGGCCGTGCCGCCGCGTTTCGGCACGCACCGCGGCGTTGTGCTAGCGTAGCACCACCGTCTCCTGTCGCACGCGCAACAGGCCCAAAGGGAGAGCGCCCGTGAACGGTGACCGCAACCTCGCCGTCTTCTGCGACTTCGAGAACATCGCGCTCGGCGCGCGCGACGCAAAGTATGCGCGCTTCGACATCCAGCCGGTGCTGCAGAAGCTGCTGGTCAAGGGCAGCATCGTCGTGAAGAAGGCCTATTGCGACTGGGACCGCTACAAGGAGTTCAAGGCTGCGATGCACGAGGCGGCGTTCGAGCTGATCGAGATTCCGCACGTCCGCCAGACCGGCAAGAACTCGGCCGACATCCGCATGGTCGTCGACGCGCTCGACCTCTGCTACACGAAGGATCACATCGACACCTTCGTGATCATCTCCGGCGATTCCGACTTCTCGCCGCTGGTCAGCAAGCTGCGCGAGAACGCCAAGACGGTGATCGGGGTCGGCGTGAAGAGCTCGACCTCGGACCTGCTGATGAGCAGTTGCGACGAGTTCATTCTCTACGACGACCTCGTCCGCAAGGCCGGGCCCTCGCGCCGGCGCAAGCGCCGGCCCGCGGGAGCCAAGGCGCCGGAAGGCGCGAAGCCGGAGGAGCTGGCCGCCGCCGCGCCCGACGACCGCTCGCAGGAGGCGATCGACCTGGTGCGCGAGACGATCGAGGAGCTGTACGCGGAGCGGGGCGACACGGAGAAGCTCTGGGGATCGCTGGTCAAGCAGACGCTGAAGCGGCGCCAGCCGAGCTTCAACGAGTCGTTCTACGGCTTCAGCTCGTTCCACGACCTGCTCGAAGAGGCCCAGGCCCGCGGCATGCTGGAGCTCGAGATGGACGAGCGCTCGGGCAGCTACCTGATCCGCCGCTTCACGCGCGAGGCAGGCGCGGTCGCCGGCGCGAGGGGGTAGGGCGCGACCCGCGACCGGCGGCGCGGTGACGCTGTTCGTGGCCACGGGGCTCGGCATCCCGGTCTCGACCACGCATACGATCACCGGCGCGATCGCCGGCGTCGGCGCCGCCCGCCCGTCGAGACCGCTGCGCTAGCGGCCTCGAGCGCCAAGCTCGGCGGACATGACGGCCGTCCAGCACCGGGCCGGCGACGCCGCGCCGGGTCATGAAGAACATTTTGTCGCACCCGGGGATAGATCAATTCGCCGCCCCTGTTGAAGGGCTATCCGGAGCAAGGCGCCGGGCCGGACCGTCCGTCCGATGGCCGCTGGCGCGAACGGTTCTCAAGCGAGGAGACGCCGCCATGAGCCGGCAATTCCTTTCTGCAGCCTTGATCGCCGCAGCCCTCGCGGCCGGCATGGTCGGCGCGCAAGCGGCCGAGGAGCCGTTGTTCGACGACCAGGCCTACCATCCGCAGCTGCTGCCGCGCGGATCGCTCGAGTACGAATATGCGACCCGGCGCAAGGCGGCGGCGCAGCTGCCGAAGCCGTCGGCCGATCCGCAGCAGGTCGGCCGGGCGATGACGGCCTGCGACAAGATCCACGGGCTGTCGGCGGCCACGCGCGAGAAATGCGAGATCCGGGCGCGGCAGTCGGCGGTCGGCGCGGCCCCGGGGGCGACGCCGTCGAAGCACGTGAAGGCCAACTGACCGGACAGAGGCTAGGCTGCGCGGAGCTCGAAGCGCAGCCACAACGCGGCCGTGAACAGCGCCAGCGCGCCGGCCTGGTGCAGGACAGCGAGCGACACCGGCACGACGAGCAGCAGCGTGGCGATGCCCAGGGCCACCTGCAGCAGGGCGACATGCGTCAGGGCGATCGTCGCACGGCGCAGACGCGCGGGCGGCGCGCCGCCGAGCGCCTGCCGGGCGAAGACGAGGACCGCCGCGAGCGTCGCGATCGCCAGGACACGGTGATGGAACTGGACCGTGGCGCGGTTCTCGAACCAGTCGCGCCACCACGGCGTCATCGTGCCGTAGTCCGGCGGCACGATCCGGCCCTCCATCAGCGGGAACGTGTTGTAAAGCAGCCCGGCGTCGAGCCCGGCGACGAAGCCGCCGGCGAGGAAGGTGAGCGTGACGAGGATCAGCAGCCCCGTCGCGAACGTCGCCAGTCGTGCCTTCCCGTCGACGCCGCGGGCGGCGGAGGGCGAGCGGACCAGCCGCAAGCCCTGCCACAGCAAGAGCCCGTAGATCAGCAGCGCCAGGCCCAGATGGGCGACCAGGCGGTACTGGCTGACCTCGGGGCGGTCGATCAGGCCGCTCGCCACCATGTACCAGCCCATGGCGCCCTGCAGGCCGCCGAGGACGAAGATGCCGCCGAGCTTCCAGCCGAGCGCGCCGCCGATCCGGCGCGTGAACAAGAGCCCCAGGAACGGCAGCAGGAACACCGCGCCGATCAGCCGGCCCCAGAGCCGGTGGATGTATTCCCACCAGAAGATCGTCTTGAACTCGGCCAGGGTCATGGCCTGGTTGACGTGCTTGAACTGCGGGCTGGTCTGGTATTTCAGGAACAGCGCCTGCCAATCCAGCTCGCTCATCGGGGGTATGGCGCCGATCAGCGGCTGCCACTCGACGATCGACAGGCCGGATTCGGTCAGCCGCGTGATGCCGCCGATCAGCACCATGGCAAACACCATTGCGGCGCACACAAACAGCCAGGCCGCGACGATGCGGCGCGACTCGGGCGTCGACGCCAGGTCGCGGCGAGGCTCGCGGGAAAGGGCGCGGTCGGCGCTCATCGCCGCAAGGGTTTAGTCAATCCGCGGCCTTGCGGCACGTGGATAATTCGCCGCATGCGCATGGTTGGTCCGCCGAATCCGTGGTTTCACGCCGGTCGGCCCAATCGTTAATGTCGTGCCGCTCGCGTTTCCAGCCTCGGCTCCCCATCTCCATGTGGCAGGTGCGAGGCGACCGGCTTCCGCACCGGCGGCGGATGTGGAATGATGCCGGCCCTTTTGCGAAGGCCGGGGGCATCGACGCCGCGCAACGGGGCGCGGGCCGGCGCCAAGGCCCGCGCGAGAGGCGCCGAAGGGTCTTCGGCACGCATGCATCCAAGGAACAGACGATAATGACCATGAGGTCCAGCAATACCGCCGAACAACTGCATCCGACCGCGCGCGACGAGATCGAGTCCGCCGTGGTCCGCTTCGCCGGCGATTCCGGCGACGGCATGCAGCTGACCGGCAGCCGCTTCACCGAGGCAACGGCGCTGGCCGGCAACGACCTGGCGACGTTCCCCGATTTCCCGGCCGAGATCCGCGCGCCCGCGGGCACCACCTTCGGCGTCTCGGCCTTCCAGATCAATTTCGGCGCGCAGAAGATCGCCACCGCCGGCGACGCGCCCGACGTGCTGATCGCCATGAACCCGGCCGCCCTCAAGGTCAACGTCAGGGACCTGCGCCTGGGCGGCACCCTGATCGTCGACACCGGCTCGTTCAAGGAACGCGACCTGAAGAAGGCGGGCTACGACAAGAATCCGCTCGAGGACGGCTCGCTCGAGAAATACCAGGTCGTGCCGATCGACATCTCGAACTCGACCATGGAATCGGTCAAGCGGTTCGGCCTCACCAACAAGGAGGCCCTGCGCTGCAAGAACATGTGGACGCTGGGCCTCGTCTACTGGATGTACGACCGCGACCGCAAGGCGAGCGCCGACTGGCTGAAGCAGCGCTTCGCCAAGCGGCCGGAGCTGGCCGAGGCCAACATCGCCGCGATGAACGCCGGCCATGCCTTCGGCGAGACCGCCGAGATGCCGGGCATCCACGGCTTCCGCGTCAAGCCGGCGCACATCGCCCCCGGGCTTTATCGCACCGTCACCGGCGCCGAAGCGCTGGCCTGGGGCCTGGTCGCCGGCGCGCAGGCCGTGAACCTCAAGATGGTGTTCGCCTCGTATCCGATCACGCCGGCCTCGAGCATCCTGCATACGCTGGCGCCGCTGCGTTCGTACGGGGTCACGACCTTCCAGGCCGAGGACGAGATCGCCGCCGCCTGCGCCGCGATCGGCGCGTCCTATGCCGGTTCGCTCGGCGTGACCTCGAGCTCGGGGCCGGGCATCGCCTTGAAGATGGAGGCGATCGGCCTTGCGATCGGCGTCGAGCTGCCGCTGGTCGTGGTCAACTCGCAGCGCGCCGGCCCCTCGACCGGGATGCCGACCAAGACCGAGCAGTCGGACCTGCACCAGGCGGTGTTCGGCCGCAACGGCGACGCGCCGGTCGCGGTGCTCGCCGCGCGCTCGGCCTCGGACTGCTTCGACGTGGCGATCGAGGCGATCCGCATCGCCGTGCGCTACATGACGCCGGTGTTCCTGCTGACCGACGGCTACATCGCCAACGCGGCCGAGCCCTGGGCCATTCCCGACGTCTCGCGCCTGCCCAGGAATCCGGCGAAGTTCCGCACCGACCCGCAAGGCTTCCACCCGTTCGTGCGCGACGAGACGACGCTGGCGCGCGCCTGGGCGATCCCCGGCACGCCGGGCCTGCAGCATCGCATCGGCGGGCTGGAGAAGAGCTTCGAAACCGGCCATATCAGCTACGACGCCGACAACCACCAGAAAATGACCGAGACGCGCATCGGCAAGATCCAGCGCATCGCCGACGACATCCCGCCGCAGACCGTCAGCCAGGGCCCGGTCATGGGCAAGATGGCGGTGGTCGGCTGGGGCTCGACCTTCGGGCCGATCAGCCGCGCGGTCGAGAACGTGCGCGCCAGGGGCCACGAGGTCGCGCACATCCATGTCCGCTACATCTGGCCGCTGCCCAAGAACCTGGGCGAGCTGCTGCGCGGCTACGATAAGGTCCTGGTGCCCGAGATGAACGCCGGGCAGCTCAAGACCGTGCTGCGCAGCGAGTACCTGGTGCCGGCCGAGGGCCTCAACAAGGTCTCGGGCCAGCCCTTCAAGATCGCCGAGATCGAAGAGGCCATCCTGAAGCATCTCGGCGCCTGATCGAGGACATCGCCATGAACGCTCCCGCTCCCAAGCTGCAGCCCAAGGACTACGCCTCGGACCAGGAGGTCCGCTGGTGTCCGGGTTGCGGCGACTATGCCATCCTGAAGGGCGTGCAGAAGGCGCTGGCCGACATCCAGGCCGATCCCGCCAAGACGGTGTTCGTCTCGGGCATCGGCTGCGCCTCGCGGTTCCCCTATTACGTCGCGACCTACGGCTTCCACACGATCCATGGCCGCGCGCCGGCGATCGCGACGGGCATCAAGCTCGCCAATCCCGAGCTCGACGTATGGATCGTCTCGGGCGACGGCGACGCCCTGTCGATCGGCGGCAACCACCTGCTGCATCTGCTGCGCCGCAACGTCGACGTGCAGTTCCTGCTGTTCAACAACGAGATCTACGGCCTCACCAAGGGCCAGTACTCGCCGACCTCGAAGGTCGGCACGCGCTCGCCCTCGACGCCGCTCGGGTCGGTCGACATGCCGGTCTCGGCGACGCAGTTCGCGCTCGGCGCCGGCGCCCGCTTCGTGGCGCGCGCGATCGACACGCAGCAGAAGCTGATGCCCGAGGTGCTGAAGCGCGCGCACGACCACCGCGGCGCGTCCTTCGTCGAGATCTTCCAGAACTGCATCGTCTACAACGACAGCGCCTTCGACCATTTCACCGCCAAGGAGCATGCCGAGGCGGCGCAGCTCCATCTCGAGCACGGCAAGCCCATGCTGTTCGGCCCCGGCCGCAAGCAGGGCCTGCGCATCAAGCCCGGCGCGCTGGAGATGGAGGTCGTCACGGTCGGCGAGAACGGCGTCACCGAGGCCGACGTGCTGGTGCACGACGAGAAGAACCGGGTGCAGGCGATGATGCTGGCGACCTTGCAGCCGCCGTCTTTCCCGGTCGCGCTCGGCGTGCTTTACTGCAACCCGGCGCCGACCTTCGAGCAGGCCGTGGGCGACCAGGCCAAGCTCGCCGTCGTGCGCCTGCCGGACGGGGACATGAACAAGCTGCTCCGCAAGGGGCATACCTGGACGGTGGCAGGCTGACATAGGGTGAAACGCGGCGGGAGATATCCGCCGGCGTGACTGCCCGCGTGTGAGGGGGGAGGAGCGCGGGCCGTGACGCTGTCCGTCGCCATCATCGGATCGGGGCCGAGCGCGTTCTATACCGCCGACGCCCTGGTGAAATCGGGCATCGACGCCAGGATCGACCTGATCGAGCGCCTGCCGGCGCCCTTCGGGCTGATCCGCTACGGCGTGGCGCCGGACCACGAGAGCACGCGCAAGGTCTCGCGCAGCTTCGACAAGACGGCGCGCGGAGCGTCGCTTTCGTTCTTCGGCAATGTCGAGGTCGGGCGCGACGTGTCGCTCGACGAGCTTCGGCAGCTGTACGACGCGGTCGTGCTGGCGGTCGGCGCGCCGCTCGACCGGCCGCTCGGCATCCCCGGCAGCGACAAGAAGGGCGTCTTCGGCTCGGCCGCCTTCGTCGGCTGGTACAACGGCCATCCCGATTTCCGCGACCTCGACCCCGACCTCAAGGTCAAGGCCGCCGCCGTGGTCGGGGTCGGCAACGTGGGCCTCGACGTGGCGCGGCTGCTCGTGCGCTCAAGGGCTGAGCTCGAGGCGACCGACATGCCCGAGTACGCGGTCGAGGCGATCGTCAACTCGGAGATCACCGACGTCTACCTGCTCGGCCGCCGCAGCGCCGCGCACGCCGCCTTCACCATCGGCGAGCTGCGCGAGATGGGCGAGCTCGAGGGCGCCTCGCCCGTCGTCGACGCGGCGTCGCTGCCGACGAGCTTCGACGACGTGCCCGAGGAGGACCGCCGCATCAAGGCGAAGATGGTCGACATGCTGCGCGGCTTCGCAAGCCTGCCGCAGGACCGGCCGAAGCGTGTGCATTTCCGCTTCAACGCCGCGCCCAGGGAGGTGCTGGGCGGCGACCGCGTCGAGGGACTGCGCGTCGAGCGCACCCGCGTCGAGGGCGGCCGCGCGGTCGGCACGGGCGAGACCTACGGGCTTCCCTGCGGCCTCGTCGTCGCCGCGATCGGCTACCGCTCGCCGGTGATCCAGGGCGCCAGCTTCGACGAGCGCAACGGGCTCTACGTCAACCGGGGCGGCGTGATCGACGCCGGCCTCTACGCCGTCGGCTGGGCCATGCGCGGTCCGTCGGGCGTGATCGGCACCAACAAGATCGACGGCCAGACCGTGGCCAAGCACATCGTCGAGAACCTCCGGGCCGGCGCGGGAAAGCCGGGCCGCGACGGCCTCGCCGAACTGCTGAAGCGGCGCGGCGCCAGGCCGACCAGCTACGCCGACTGGGGCAGGATCGACGCCGCCGAGATCGCCCGCGCGCGCCAGGGCGCGCCGCGCGGCAAGTTCACGACGATCGCCGAGATGCTGGCGCTGCTGGAGACAGGCTAAGCGCTACTGCAGCGTCGTCATCGAGCCCGCGCGCAGCTCGCCCGGCGTGATCAGCCGCGTGTTGGCGACGATGATCTTGTAGAGCTTGCCCTCGATGTTCTTCTCCCAGAACTCGAGGAACTTGTGCAGCACCGGGAAACGCGGCGCCAGGTCGAGGTTCTGCCAGATGAAGCTCTGCAGCACGCCCGGATGATCGGGCATGCGGTAGATGATCTCCGCCGTGGTGAGGCGATACCCGTGCAGTTGTAGTTCCAGCGAGCGCATGGGTCGAAGCCTCCCTTGCTGGTGCGCGCCCCACATCCTGCAAATGCTGTTCCGATTCTGTGGTTCCAGGCAATAAGAATTAGCTAACGATATCAATGTTGTAGCAGCCGAATGGAAAGAGTGCTGCCAGACCGCCGGGCGGCTTCTTGACTCCGCCCCGGCATCGTCCTACACGCTTGGCACTCGCCGGGGGAGAGTGCCAAGCGCCGCTCTTTTCCGTTTGCAATCATGATTTTAGGGAGATGTACCCATGAAGTTCAGACCGCTCCACGATCGCGTGGTCGTGCGCCGGGTCGAATCCGAGCAGAAGACGGCCGGCGGCATCATCATCCCCGACACCGCCAAGGAGAAGCCGATGGAAGGCGAGGTGATCGCGGTCGGTCCCGGCGCGCGCGGCGAGGACGGCAAGCTGCAGCCGATGGGCGTGAAGGCCGGCGAGCGCATCCTGTTCGGCAAGTGGTCGGGCACCGAGGTCAAGCTCGACGGCGAGGAGCTCCTGATCATGAAGGAGTCCGACATCATGGGCGTGATCGAAAGCGGCAAGAAGAAGTAGCCGCCCGCTTCTTCGCAACCGATGACGCAACGAGGAGGACACGCAGATGGCAGCGAAGGACGTTAGGTTCTCGACCGACGCGCGCACGCGCATGTTGCGCGGCGTCGACATCCTGGCCGACGCGGTCAAGGTGACGCTGGGCCCGAAGGGCCGCAACGTGGTGCTGGACAAGTCGTTCGGCGCGCCGCGCATCACCAAGGACGGCGTGACCGTCGCCAAGGAGATCGAGCTTTCCGACAAGTTCGAGAACATGGGCGCGCAGATGGTGCGCGAGGTGGCGAGCAAGACATCGGACGTGGCCGGCGACGGCACCACCACGGCCACGCTGCTGGCGCAGTCGATCGTCAAGGAAGGCTCCAAGGCCGTCGCCGCGGGCATGAACCCGATGGACCTCAAGCGCGGCATCGACCTCGCGGTCGAGGCGGTGGTCGAGGACCTGAAGAAGCGCTCGAAGAAGGTATCCACCGGCGAGGAGATCGCGCAGGTCGGCACGATCTCGGCCAACGGCGAGCGCGATATCGGCGACATGATCGCCAAGGCGATGGAGAAGGTCGGCAACGAGGGCGTCATCACGGTCGAGGAGGCGAAGAGCCTGGAGACCGAGCTCGACGTCGTCGAGGGCATGCAGTTCGACCGCGGCTACCTGTCGCCTTACTTCATCACCAACGCCGACAAGATGACCTGCGAGCTGGAGAGCCCGTTCATCCTGATCCACGAGAAGAAGCTGAGCTCGCTGCAGCCGATGCTGCCGGTGCTGGAGAGCGTCGTGCAGTCGGGCAAGCCGCTCCTGATCATCGCCGAGGACGTCGAGGGCGAGGCGCTCGCGACCCTGGTCGTCAACAAGCTGCGCGGGGGCTTGAAGGTCGCGGCGGTGAAGGCGCCGGGCTTCGGCGATCGCCGCAAGGCGATGCTCGAGGACATCGCGATCCTCACCAACGGCCAGGTGATCTCGGAGGAGCTCGGCATCAAGCTCGAGACCGTGAATCTCGACATGCTGGGCACGGCGAAGAAGGTGGTGATCGAGAAGGAGAACACCACGCTCGTCGACGGCGCCGGCAAGAAGAAGGACATCGAGGGCCGGATCACGCAGATCCGCGCGCAGATCGACGAGACGACGTCCGACTACGACCGCGAGAAGCTGCAGGAGCGGCTGGCGAAGCTGGCCGGCGGCGTGGCGGTGATCCGGGTCGGCGGCGCCACCGAGGTCGAGGTGAAGGAGCGCAAGGACCGCGTCGACGACGCGATGCACGCCACCCGCGCGGCGGTGGAAGAGGGCATCGTCGCCGGCGGCGGCGCGGCCCTGCTCTACGCCACCAAGGTGCTGGAGAAGGTCAAGCCCGGCAACGACGACCAGCGCATCGGCGTCGACATCGTGCGCAAGGCGCTCACCATGCCGGCGCGGCAGATCGCCGAGAACGCCGGCACGGACGGGTCGATCGTCGTCGGCAAGCTGATGGAGTCGAAGGACCTCAACTGGGGCTTCGATGCGCAGAAGGGCGAGTTCACCAACATGGTGAAGGCCGGCATCATCGACCCGACCAAGGTGGTGCGTACCGCGCTGCAGGACGCCGCGTCGATCGCGGGCCTCCTGATCACGACCGAGGCCATGGTCGCCGAGCGTCCCGAGAAGAAGCCCGCCGCGCCGATGCCCGGCGGCGGCGGCATGGGCGACATGGATTTCTGAGCCCGTCCATACGGTCGATGCGGGGGCCGCGCGATTCGCGGCCCCTCTTCTTTTTTCCCGTTCCGCTTGGCGGACGCTGGGGTCAGGAGCGCGGCTGCGCGGCGCCCCTCAGGATGTCGAGCACGACCTGGGTCTTCTGGTCGATCAGCACGAGGTCGTCGCCGATGAGGACGCGCTCGGTGCCTCGCCTGGGCGCGGGCAGCTTGGCGACGAGGTCGGCCGGCAGCCTGTCGCGCTGCAGCCCCGGCGGCAGCCTGTCGCGCTTGGCGAGGCCCGGCGGCAGCTGATCCTTCTTGGCGAGACCCGGCGGCGGCGCGTCCTTTTTCACCGCCGGCGGCGGCTCTTCCGGCTTCGCCTTGGCCTTTCCTTGGCCGGCATCGTCATCCTCGGCGGGCTTCTTGCCGGCATTTCGCGGCAGGCCGCGTGTCACGCCCGACGCGCGCCTCGGCGCGCCGGCCGGCGACGCGCTCGGCGGGTCGCCGGCCGTGACTCGCGCCTTCAGCCGGTAATATTCGTCGATGATCCGCTTCTCGATGTCGGTGAAGACCGCGGCCGCGCCGCCGGTCGCGCGCTTCGCTGCGGGGCTCTGCTTGGTCGTGCCCTGCGCCCAGGCCGGGCCGGCGGCCGGGACGGCGGCGATCAAAGCCGCGCAGGCGATAGAAATGAATCGCATCTGCCACCCCCCGTGCATTCCTTGCGGCGGCCGATGGTAGAACGGATGCGGGCGCGGGAAAATCCCTATCGGCGTACGATCGTCAGGATCGCGCGCGCGGATGGGCGCGGTTGTAGGCCGCCATGAGCGCCGTCGCATCCACGTCGGTATAGCGCTGGGTGGTGCCGAGCGAGGCGTGGCCGAGCAATTCCTGGATCGCGCGCAGATCGGCGCCGTCGGCCAGAAGATGGGTGGCGAAGCTGTGGCGCAGCTTGTGCGGCGTGGTCTCCGCGGGCAGGCCGAGGCGCGCCCGCAGGTTCCTGAGGCGCCGTTGCACCACGCCGGCGTTCAGCCGCTTGCCGCGGGCGCCCACGAACAACGGCGCCGCCTTGTCGGCCTTGAAGGGGCGAAGCTTCATGTAGGCCTCGACCGCGTCGCGCACGGCCGGCAGGATCGGGACGACGCGCTCCTTGCGCCCCTTGCCGAGCACCGTCAGCGTGTCCGTCAGGGGCAGCACGCGACAGTCGAGGTCCAGCGCCTCGGCGATGCGCAGGCCGCTTCCGTAGAGCAGCGTGAACAGCGCCAGGTCGCGCGCGGCGACCCAGGGCGCGCGGGCATCGCCGTCCGCGTCCGCCTCGTCCAGCAGGCAGGCGGCGTCGTCGGGCGACAGCGGCTTGGGCGCGGTTCTGGGCAGGCGCGGCGAGCGGACCTGCTTGAGGGCGTGGTTGGCGACGGCGCCGTTGCGGTCGAGATGGCGGAACAGGCCGCGCAGCGCCGACAGGCTGCGCGCGTTCGAGACGTGCCCGATGCCCTTGCCGCGCCGCTCCGCCAGGAAGGCGCGCAGGTCGGACGGGGTCACGGCGCCGAGCATCGCCACGTCGCAGACGGCGCCGTGATGGCGGGCGAGGAAGGCCAGGAACTGCGCGACGTCGCGACGGTAAGCGTCGACCGTGCGGGCGGAGGCGCGGCGCTCGTCGGCAAGCCAGTCCAGCCACGCGTCGACCGCGTGCAGGACCGCGTCGTCGGCTACTCCGGCAAGTCCAGCCACGAGCGGATGGACAGCGCGAGCACGCTGGCGAGGAAGCCCAGCAGCTCCGTGCCCTGGCTCGGATTGAAGCTGCCGGCGGAGCGCGAGCCGAGCGCGAGCATGCCGGGGGGCGTGCGCGGGCTGATCTTGAGCCGCGCGTAGGCCGCCGAGCGCACCAGCCCGGCCGCGCCGTCGAACACGGCGGTGCTGCCGGGCGCGTCGTCGACCAGGGCCACGTCGCGGCCTGGGCCCATCAGCGTGTCGATCTCGCCCGGATCGAGAATGCGCACGCCGCGCGGCGGCGCCGGGCCGACATCGCCCTCGATCGCCTCGACGCAGAGCGCCACGACGTCGACGTCGAGCATCTGCCCCAGGTCCTGCGTCACGATGTGGATCATGTGCTCGAAGCTGGGCGATTCCAGCAGCGCCAGCACGCTGGCGTGCACCCGCGCGGTCGAATTGACGTTGCCGCGCGTCGTCTGGATCAGCGCGCGCTGCGTGTCCTTGAGCTGCGTCACCTCGCCGCGCAGGCGCTCGAGCATGGCGTGCTGCAGGTCGATGACGCCGTCGGCATGGCGCCGGCGCGGCGGCG
>JAKLKW010000132.1 GCA_023150455.1 Alphaproteobacteria bacterium
GCCTTGCCGAACACGCTCTTTGAGCGGCTTGGCGTCCCCAGGCTCGCCGCGTAACCTCAACCCAACGAACCGCCCGGTGCGGACCCGCCTGCCGGGTGGTGTGGCAGGGGAGCTGGCAACCGCCAGCCCCCTATGCCGATCAGGGAGGAATCGCCACTCGCCCTCCCGCTGCGCAGGAAAATGCGGGCAGGGCATTCCACAAACGTGCGAATTCCTGCCGGGTTGCATGGCCCCGGGCTCCGGCCGGGCTGCCGGCTTGCGGCCGAAATCAGCCGTCCTGGGCGGCCGCCTGCAGCGGGAAGGTGAGCCGCAGCACGAATGCGCCGTCGGCGGCGGATTTCTCCAGCGTGCCGCCCAACTGCCGCGCAAATCCCGCGATCAGCACATCGCCCAGCCCGTCCGACTTGCCCTCGGCGACCGTCGGCGCCGCATTGAGCCCGTCGTTCGAGACCACCAGCTCGGCTTCCTCGCCGCGGACCTCGAGGGCGATCCGGATCGAACCGCGGCGCCCGTCGGGAAACCCGTGCTTGAACGCGTTGGTCATCACCTCGGTCACGATCAGGCCGAGCGGGACCGACTGGTCCGAGGACAGGCGGATGGTCGGCGCATCGATCTCGATGGCGACGCGCTGGCGCTGGCTCTCCTCCAGCAATCCGGACATCTGCTCCACGAGCTCACCCAGGAAGGACCGGAAATCGATCGTCTGCACCTCCTGCTGCAGGTAGAGATGCCGGTGCAGCAGCGACAGCGCGCGCACGCGCTCGCGCGCCGAATAGAGCTCGGCGCGGGCGTCCGGCTGCTTGATGCGCTGCGCCTGCAGGTTGAGCAGCGACGACACGATCTGCAGGTTGTTCTTGACCCGGTGATGCATCTCGCGCACCAGCAGGTCGCGCTGCTCGATCAGGTCGGTCAGCCGGTTCTCGCGGTCGGTGACCGCCTCGGTCACGGCGATGAAGCGCTTGCCCAGCCGCCTGAGCTCGCGCGGCATCGACGCCAGCTGCGGCGGCGGCACAAACGGCGCCGCCGCCCCGCCATACTGGCTGAGCGCGCGTCCGAGCGTGCGCAGCGGCTTCAGGACCGAGTAGTGCGCGCCCAGCGTCACGGCCACGACGCTCAGGACGAAGTAGAGCGCGATCTGCGCAATGCTCTCGGCCAGGCTCGCCTGGGCGGCCGCGATGCTTTCGGCCGCGGGGCTGCCCACCAGGACATGGACGTCGCCGGCGAGCCGGCGCAGCGCATAGAACGCCGGCGTTCCGTCGCGCGTCGCGCCGTCCATCACGGGCGCGCGCGCGGCCGCCGCGAATGCCGCCGGCGGCCAGTCCGGCAGCAGCGCGTTGCCGCCGACGATGCTGATGACGGTCGGCGTGCCGGGGCGGACGATCCAGACGGCCGTCTCGGGTCGTACCCCGTATCCCGGCACGCCGCCCATCCCTTGCACGTGCACGCTCACGCCGATCATGCCTTTGGCGCCGTCGCGAAGCCGGATCGGCAAGGCGACGACGATCGCCGGGCGCCGCGTCAGCGGGTCGGAAGCAAGCGCGTCGACCGCCACGCCCGGGTTCTCGCGCGTCGCCTTGAACACGCCGAGCGATGCCAGGTCGATATCGCGGGCGGTGCCGAGCGTGTCGCAGATCAGCCGGCCGGACGGGCCCAGCAGGAAGAACGTCCCGTACTGGCTTCCCATCGATTGCGCGGCGCGCAGAAGATCGCCGCGGCAGAACGTGGCGTCGACCGGGCTTCTCAGGTCCCGGCTCTCCGTCAGCACGGTGAGGGTCTGGCGCGCCATCGTCAGCGCCGTTGCCTGCTCGCGCAGGACGACCTCGGCCAGCAGCCCGACCATCTGCCGGTCGGCCTGGAGGTCGTCGCGGTAACGCTCGAGCGCGTCGAGCACCGCGACGATGATGACCGGCACCGCCACCAGCCCGAGCAGGATCACCAGGCGGGCGCGAACCGACAGTTGCCCGAGGATCGAGCGCGCGCGGCGCGCGCGCCGCCGCCGCGCCGACACGGCCGCGACCGCAGCCGCCTCCGACCGGCTCGCCGGGTCCGTGTCCGACCCGGAGATCTCACCATCCGAGCGGTCGTGCGAAACGTCCACGCGCTGCCCGTCCGTAATGGCGTGGCGACGCTATTTGCGCTTCAGCTTGTCCCGGTCGATGAGCCGGATCAGCTCCTCCGGCACAGGCTCGCGCGCCACGTCCGAGAACATCTTCTGCAGCTCGCGCTGCAGCCATAGATCGAAAGCGCTCTCAGGCGACCGGGACCGTACCGGGGCGTCGGCTTTACCGCGTGCCTGCTCGGTCGCGCCGCCCGGCTCCGTCGTCTGGGATTTTCTGTCCGGCGGCGTCTTTGCCATTGCCTCGTGAGCCGTCTCGCCGTCCGGTTCGGGCGCCTGTGGTGGAAACGGGCCGGGCAGGCTCGCTGCCCGCCTGGCGCGCGCAAGTATAGTCGAGCCCCCCGGCTCGTGCATCTCAAAGAAGCTCTCGTCCCCCGCGGCCGCGTCAGGCCTTCGGCCGCGCGTCGTCGTCGGTGCGGGCCCGCGGCCGCGCCGCGCGCCCGGTCGTGGCGGCCGCCTCGTCGTCCGCCGGGGCCTCGACCACCTCGCCCAGCAGATAGGACTGCAGCTGGCGGCGCGCCCGGCAGATGCGGCTCTTCACGGTGCCGACCCGGCATCCCATGACCTCGGCGATCTGCTCGTGGCTCAGCTCCGACAGGGTCGCCAGCATGACGGCCTCGCGTTGCGCCGGCGGCAGACGGTCGAGCGCCACCTCGAGCTCGCGGACGACGAGGTGATCCTCGTGGGTCTCCGCCGTCGCGGCGCGTTCCGCGGCGAGATCGTCGAGCGCGACGATGTTGCGCGTCTTGCGCAGCCCCGAAATGAACTCGTTGCGGAGGATCTTGTGCATCCAGCCCGCGAAGTTCGTTCCGGGCTGGAAGCTGTCCTGCGCATTCAAGGCGCGAACGACCGCATTCTGGACCAGGTCTTCCATGGCATGGCGGTCACGCGTCAGCGACATCGCGTGGCGGCGCAGCCGCGGCAGCATGGCAATCAGGTCGGCGTGGAAGCTCATTGCGGGCTCCATCGAATGGGGCAGTGACAGACGACCAACGCGCTCCATGGCCGGTAGTTGCCGCCGCCCGAAACGAGAGCGTGCGCGTTATGTTCTCGCGCCAACCGCCCGGGTTCCGGTACTTCCACCTTTTCGCTGCGCTGGCTGCACGGAATACGAAAGGAAGTTTCGCTCAACTGCCGGGCGATTCAGCCTGGTCCATCACTTCGCTTTGCAGTTTGGCGCGCGCCCGGCTGACGCGCGCCTTCATCGTGCCGACGGCGCAACCGCAGATCGCCGCCGCGTCTTCGTACTTCAGGCCGCGCATGGCGACGAGCACCAGCGCCTCGCGCTGCTCGGGCGGCAGGCGCCAGAACGCGTTCTTCAAGTCGCGCAATTGCAGTCGCGCCTCCTGGGCCGTGCCGGCGTGCTCCCTCGGCATGATGTCGTCGCTGATCGGCCCCACGTCGACCCTGCGCTGCTTGCGCCATTGGCTGTAGAAGTGGTTGCGCAGGATGGTGAAGGTCCAGGCGCCGAGATTCGTCCCCTCCTTGAACGTATCGAGGGCGCTGAGCGCGCGCAGCAGCGTCTCCTGCACCAGATCGTCCGCCTGCTCCGGATCCCGGACGAGCGACCGGGCGAAGCTGCGCAGATCCGGCAGCAGCTCGACCAGTCGCTGCTTCAGCGGCGCGGTCACAACTTTGTCGCGGGCAGATGGGTCGCGGGGCGGAAATCGCGCCGGAGGCGGATTGGGGCTTGTTTAATCATGCCGGAATTCTACATGATGCCGGCGTCGCGTCCTGTCGGGCGTTGATCGCCCTCCACCTACGGAAAGCCTCCGGCATGACCGCTGCGTTCAAGGACGACGTCATCCAATGCCTACCGTTCGTGCGCCGCTACGCGCGCGCGCTCACGGGCTCGCAAGCGGCCGGCGATGCGCTCGTCGCCGCGGTGCTGAAGCACCTTCCCGTGAGCGAAAGCGGTCCTGCATCGCAAGGAGGCGGGCCCGACATCAACGCCGTGCGCCTCCGTCTGTTCCGCGAGGTCACCCGCCGCGCCCACGCCGCCGGCGGTGACGGCGAGGATGCGACGGGCGTGCTCGGCGCGCGCGAGCGCCAGATCCTGCTGCTGACCGCGCTCGAGGGATTCGGCGTCGAGACGGCCGCCGACATCCTCGAGATGCCCGGCGCCGAAGCGGTGCAGCTGGTCGCCCAGGCCAAGGAGAAGCTGCGCAATGCCGCCCAGGCCGACGTGCTGATCATCGAGGACGAGCCGGTCATCGCCCTCGACATCGCCGAGCTGGTGCAGAGCTGCGGCCATCGCGTGGTGGGCGTTGCCGCGGGCGAACGCGAGGCGGTCAAGCTTGCCGGCCAGACGAAGCCCGGCCTCATCCTCGCCGATATCAACCTGCGTCATGGCGGTGACGGCCAGCGCGCGGTGGCCGAGATCCAGAAGTCGATGCACGTCCCGGTCATCTTCATCACGGCCTACCCCGAGCGCCTGCTGACGGGCGCCTTGAGCGAGCCCGCGTTCCTCATCACCAAGCCGTTCGAACCGACCATGCTCGCCATCACCACCTACCAGGCGGTGAGCGGCGGGCTGCCCATTCGATAGCGACTGCCGCAGCCGACTCCAAACGCCGAAATCACGGCCCGGGTTTCGCCCGGTCCGGAACCGTCGGCCGCGTGAGCCGTTGATGGGGCGCACGTCCATGTCCCGTGGAAGGATGCGCCCCATGCTCGGCTGGGCATTGATCTTCCTGCTCGTCGCGCTGGTGGCGGGGCTGTTCGGCTTCTGGGGCGTGGCCTCGGTCGCGACGGGCTTTGCCCGCGTTCTGTTCGTGGTGTTCCTCGTCCTCTTCCTCGGCTCGCTCGTGATCGATGCGCTGAGCAGCGCCTGAACCCTTTACATCCGGTCCGCGGACGCCCACGTCGCGGGTGTGCGCGGCTGCGCCCCTGCGGTGCAAAGCGTTGAGCCAGCGCAAGAAAACGCCTCGGCGCGCGGAACCTTTTTTGTCACACCAGCGTTCGTGCGGGATCAGCTATGCCGCCATCGACCTCGGGGGGAATTCAACCCACGCGCTCGGATGGCTGGTGGGCCAAACCTAGCGGGGTCTATGGAGGGCGTAAGAAAATGCGAAAAACTCTGATGATCTCGGGCGTCATCCTCGCGTTTGCCGGTGCGAGCGCCCTGGCCGACGCCGGCCCGGCCGCGGACGTGCGCGCGGTGGTGCAGAAGCTCGGCTCCCAGACGGTTGCCGCCTTCGCGGCGAACGAGCTGGAGGAGCGCCGCCGGCTGTTGTCCGAAGCCGCACCCGCCTTCGATTTCCAGGAGATCGGCCGCAACGTGCTGAACTACGCCGGCATCAAGGTGCCGGACAGTCGCGAGCCCGAGATCATCGACGGCATCGCCATCTACGTGAAGCGCGTGATGGCGACGGAGCTCGAGCGCATCCGACCGGAGAAGGCCGACATCGGCAAGGTCGAATTGAAGGGCGATGCGGAAGCGTTGGTCGCCCTGACGCTCGCGGGGCCGCAGGACCAGCTGAAGGGCGACTGGCAGCTGAAGAAGAGCGCGGAGGGCTGGCGCGTGACCGACATCCTGGTCGCCGGCAACTCGCTCGCCTCGCACCTCGGCGGCAAGCTCTCGCGCCAGGCCTCCGGCGGCATCGAGCAGCTCGACGATTTCCTCAAGGGCGAGCGCGAACGCCTGAAGAAGCAGATGGCGCAGCGCTGATCGCGGAACGGCGCCGTCACGTCGAACGGCCCCGCTCGGCAAGAGCGGGGCCGTTTCCTTTTGCGGACGGCTCGCCGCCGCCGTTTGATGCCATGCGGCGCATGGGCCGAAGCGGCCGCTTCCGCGCGACGAAGACGTTCTCGGGGCGAGTCGGATGATGCCGGCCGCGACGCGGCGATCGCGCGGACGAGATGCGCCTGCCGGAGAACTGGGGGGACTATGAAGATTCTCCGGCAGGCGCTTCGTGTGCCACTCGCGGACGAGGGCCCACGTTTCGAATTCCTGCGGCGCCTAGGCGCCGCCGCGGCCCGTGTCCTTGGGTCGGGCCGGCTCGAAGGGCCGGCGCGTGGCCGCCTCCCGCTCTTCCCTGGTCCGCTGCTCGGCGCGGCGGCGTTCGGCCGGCTCGCCCCGCTCGGGCACCGACGCGCGGCCAGGTCGTGGCTTCTCGGGCCGGGATGTCGCGCGTTGCATGGCTGAAGAACGCCGGGCCTTCACCGGCGGTTCCGGGCGGGGCAACGGTTTCTTCGCGCCGGCGTTCTCCGCGGGCGAAACGGAGGTCCTCGATGCGATACGTTCTTCTCTGGTTTCTCGGCGTGCCCGCGTCGGTCATCGTCCTTCTCGCGCTGTTCCGCGTCATCTGAACGCGGCCGGTCCGAACGCGCCTCGTCCGAACGAAACGGGCGGTTGGCACGGCCACCCGCCCGTTCGCTTGTGCGCGAAGGCGCGGGTCGCGGGCTACGTCATCCGTTCCCAGTCGCGCACCTGGCGCTCGGCCTCGTCCTTGGCGACGCCGTAGCGCTCCTGGACGCGCCCGATCAGCTGATCGCGGCGACCCTCGATGGTGGTGAGGTCGTCGTCGGTCAGCTGGGCCCATTTCTGCTTGACCTTGCCCTTGAGCTGCTTCCAGTTGCCTTGCGCGACATCCCAGTTCATCGATCGATCTCCTTGTTGCGGTCGTGCCCGGCAAACGGGCCCGTGCGCCCCCGCGTTCCCGCTCACCGCGACGCGGCGCGGCGTGCCGGCGCATCGGCGCCCACGTGCTGCGCCAGCGCTTCGGCCGCACGCTCCCAGTTGACGAGCTTGTCCAGGAACACCTTCACGAAGGCGTCGCGCCTGTTGCGGTAGTCGAGGTAGTAGGCGTGCTCCCACACGTCGCAGGTCAACAGCACGGCGCGGCCATCCGCCATCGGATTGCCGGCATTGCCCGTGGTGACGATCTCGAGCCTGCCGTCGTCGTCCGCGACCAGCCACGCCCAGCCGCTGCCGAACTGCTCGACCGCGGCCTTGGCGAACCGGGCGGCGAATTCGGCGTGCCCGCCGAACGAGCGGTCGATCGCCGCCACCAGCTCGCGGTGACGCGCCCCGTCGCCGCCGCGCGGCGACATCGACTCCCAGAACACGTTGTGGTTCCAGGCCTGCGCCGCGTTGTTGAAGATCTTGCGATGCTGCGGGTCGCCCGCGCTGCGACGCACGATCTCCTCCAGCGTCAGCTTCTCGAACGGCGTGCCGCGGATCAGCTCGTTGGTCTTCTGCACGTAAGTCGCGTGGTGCTTGTCGTAGTGCACGTGCATGGTTTCCGCCGACACGTGCGGCGCAAGCGCTTCATAGGCATAGGGCAACGGCGGCTGCTTCACGGGCATGGTGCGGCTCCTCTCAGCGATACGCGCTCTTGCGCTGGTTCTCGCGCGTGGCCTCGGACTGGCCTTCTCCTTCGGGGTCCGACGGCCGGTCCCGGCCAGCGGCGCCGCCGGTCTCGCGCTCGCGGTCGCCGCGCTGACGCGGGTCGGCCTCGGCCGGCTGCGGCCCGGATGGCGGCGCCTGGCGTTGCCCGGGCTGGTGCTGGCCCTCGCGGGACTTCTCGCGCCAATCCGATCGGTCGGGCTGGCGCTCGCCGCCCTCGCGCATCGGCCGCTGGCCGTGCGGATCGATGCCCGGCGCGCGGTCCTTGCGGACGTCGTCCTCGCGCTTCGGATCGTCGCGCTTCGGATTGTCCTGGCGCTTCGCATTGCCCATCGTCGACCTCCTGGATGCTTGCGTCCCCTCGCCCATGAAAACGGGCCGCGACCGGGCCCGGTTCCGATCGGCTTGCGGCGCGGGTCGACCACGGCGGGTTGCGTGAGCAGCCGCCGCGGACGCGATAGGATCGGTTGCCACCGCAACTGAACCCAGGGGATTTCCTGCATGCCGCCCGTCCGCCAGCCCTTGACGCCGCGCGACCTGTCGATGCTCGCGCAACTATCCGCGCAGCCGCACCCGCCGCAGCAGTTCCTCGCCGCGGTCGACGCGCTGGTGCAGCGCACGATCGGCCATCGCCTGTTCACCATCATGCGCCTGCACGCCGCCCGGATGGAGGTCGAGCGCGTCTACAGCAGCAACCTCGCGGCCTATCCGGTCGGCGGCCGCAAGAAGAAGCGCGGCACGCCCTGGGGCGAGGCGGTGCTGGACCGCGGCGAGCTGTTCGTCGCGCGCGACGCCGAGGCGGTGAAGCGCGCCTTCGACGACCACCAGCTGATCTTCAGCCTGGGCGTCGGCGCGATCATGAACGTGCCGATCAGCTTCGACGGCGAACGCCTGGGCACCATGAACGTCTCGCACGAAGCCGGCTGGTTCACCGAGGCCGACGCCGATGTCGGCCGCGCCATCGGCGCGCTGCTGGTGCCCGCCCTGATGCGCGGCGGAAAGTCCGCATAGCGGCCGGGTGACGCCTGCCCTGGTAAGCGCATACAAGGCGCCGCTTGCGCAATTCGGCCCCTCCGTCACAATGGCGCCCGTCCGGCTGGCAGGGCGGACGCGCGCAAGGAACGGGGGATGGGCTTGGCGCTGCTCGACGTCCGCGGGCTCAGGCGAAGCTTCTACGGCGTGCATGCCCTGAGCGGCGTCGACCTCGAGGTCGAGGCGGGGCGGATCACCGGGCTGATCGGGCCGAACGGCGCGGGGAAGACGACGCTGTTCAACTGCGTGACCGGCGTCGTGCCGCCGGACGGCGGCGCCGTCGTCTTCGACGGGGTCGACATCACCGGCTGGCGCGCGGACCACATCGCCCGGGCGGGCCTCGTGCGCACCTTCCAGATCGCGCGCGGGTTCCCGCGCTTGAGCGTGTTCGAGAACCTGCTGCTCTACGGCGACCGGCAGCCGGGCGAGCGCGTCGCGACCGCGCTGCTGCGCCCGGCCGAGGCGCGCCGGCGCGAGGACGAGCTGGTCGCGCGCGCCTCCGCCATCGCCCGGCGCCTCAACCTCGTGCGCGTGCTGAACGACCCGGCGTCGGCGCTGTCGGGCGGGCAGAAGAAGCTGCTCGAGATCGGCCGCGTCCTGATGGCCTCGCCGAAGCTGGTCCTGCTGGACGAGCCGGTGGCCGGCGTCAACCCGACGCTCGCGCGCGAGATCGCGGAGCACCTGCGCGGCCTGGTGGCCGAGGGCCTCACGATCCTCCTGATCGAGCACCACATGGACACGATCGCCCAGCTCTGCGAGCACGTCGTCGTGCTGGCCGAGGGGCGCAACCTCAAGGAAGGGACCTTCGCGGAGCTGGCGCACGACGAGACGGTGCAGGAGGCCTACATGGGCCGGCGCGAATGGGACCCGCTCCGGCGGGCCGCCGGTCGATGACGCTCCTGAACGTCGCGGGCCTGGTCGCCGGCTACAGCGCCGCCGACGAGATCCTCAAGGGCGTCGACTTCGCGATCGAGCCGGGCGAGATCGTCGGCATCATCGGGCCGAACGGCGCCGGCAAGTCGACGCTGCTCAAGGCGATCGCCGGGCTCTTGAAGCCCAGCCGCGGCAGCATCACGCTGAACGACCGGCCGATCGCCGGCCACGCGCCGCGCGAGATCAGCCGCATGGGCGTCGCCTACGTGCCGCAGGAGAACAACATCTTTCCCACCATGTCGGTGCGCGAGAACCTCGAGATGGGGGGCTATGTCGACCCCGCCGGCACGCGCGGCCGCATCGAGCTGGCGTTCGGGCGCTTCCCCGTGCTGGCCGAGAAGCGCCGCCGCGCCGCGCGCACGCTGTCGGGCGGCGAGCGGCAGATGCTGGCCATGGCCATGGCGCTGATGGTCGAGCCCGAGGTGCTGCTGCTCGACGAGCCGTCGGCCGGCCTGTCGCCGGTCGCGGCCGAGCGCCTGTTCGAGAGCGTCATCGCCATCAACCGCGACGGCGTGACCATCGGCATGGTCGAGCAGAACGCGCGCGAGGCCTTGTCGATCGCCGCGCGCGCCTACATCCTGGTCGACGGACGCAATCACCGCACCGGCCGCGCCGCCGACCTCGCCGCCGATCCCGACATCAGGAGGATTTTCCTCGGCGGCTGAACCGCCGCGGCTTGCCCGCAGCGAACCATGTGAGAAAGAGGAACAGGAGGAACGCATGACCAGGCATCATCGCATCGCCATCTCGCGCCGCCGTTTCGTCCAGGCAACGGGCGCGCTCGCCGCCGGCCTCGCCATGCCGGCGATCGGCCGCGCCCAGGGCGCCCCGCTGCAGCTCGGCATCCTGACGCCCCTGACCGGCGCGGGCGGGTTCGACGGGCCGCGCATGCTCAAGGCGATGAAGGCGGTGATCGACGAGGTCAACGCCGCGGGCGGGCTCATCGGCCGCAAGGTCGACCTCGTGATCGAGGACGACCAGACCAACCCGGAAGCCGCCGTGCGCGCCGCGCGCAAGCTGATCGACGTCAGCAAGGTGCCGGTGATCATGGGCACCTGGGCCTCGGCCGTGACCTCGGCGGTGGCGCCCTTGTGCTGGGAGAGCAAGACCTTCCTCACCACCGTGTCCGGCGCCGACTCGATCACGCTGCTGCCGCACCAGGGCTACCTGATCCGCACGCAGCCCAACAACCACCTGCAGGCCGGCAAGCACGCCGAGTTCATCGCCGCCAGCGGCGCCAAGCGCGTGTTCATCATGTCGATCCAGGCGCCGTTCGCGCAGCCGACGCAGCGCCGCGCGTCCGAGGTGCTGAAGCAGAAGGGCTCGGAGATGGTGGGCGGGCTAATCTACGAGAAGGAGAAGACGACCTACCGCTCCGAGGTCGACCAGGCGCTCAAGACCAAGCCCGACCTCGTCTACCTCAACGGCTACGCGCCCGACGTGACCGTGATCCTGCGCGACCTCTACCGCGCCGGCTACGCCGGCCCGCGCTTCGCGCAGTCCTACGCCGTGACCGGCAAGGTGCTGGACGCGCTGCCGCCCGAGGTGACCGCCGGCGTCATCACCGTGCAGCCCTCGGCCGACATCGACTCGCCCGCCTTCGGACTCGCCGCCAAGCGCACGGGCATCGCGGAGCCCGATTCCTACGAGACCCAGGCGACCGACTGGGCGAGCCTCGTCTCGCTCGGCATCGCCAAGGCCAAGGAGGCGACCGGCACCGGCCTGCGCGACAACGTGCGCAAGATCTCGCAAGGGTCCGGCACCAAGGTCTACAGCGCCGTCGAGGGCCTCAAGCTCCTGGCCGAGGGCAAGGAGATCAACTACGAGGGCGCCAGCGGCCCCTGCGACTTCACCGACATCGGCGACATCATCGACTGCAAGTTCCGCTACAACAAGATCGAGAACGGCAAGCCGGTGTTCCTCAAGATCGCGTAGGCAAGAGGCATGAGTCTTTCCGAGTCCCCCCTCCCTCCTGAGCTTTGCTCGAAGGGGCGGGAGGGGGTCAGGGGGAGGGGGGACGAGGAGTTTTGATGCCCCCCATCCTCGCCGAGATCGCGCAGCTCGTCGTCAACGGGATCATGACCGGCACCATCCTCGCGGTGCCGGCGATCGGGCTGACTTCGATCCATGCCGTGCTGCGCTTCCCTAACTTCGCCGTCGCCTCGCACGCGACGGTCGGCGCCTTCGCCGGCTACGTCGCCAACGTGAAGCTCGGCCTGCCGGTGCTGCCCTCGGTCGTGCTGGCCTTCCTGGTCGCTGGTGCGGTCGGCGTGGCGGCGGACGAGCTGGTGCTGAAGCCGTTCCGCGCCGCCGGCTTCATCACCACGGCGATCGCCTCGATCGCGCTGACGATCGCGCTCGAGAACCTGGTGCGCTTCGGCTTCGGCAACGAGCTGCGCGGCTACGACCTGCCGATCATGCGCGACTGGCGCCTCGGCGGCATCCGCGTCGGGCCGCAGCAGCTGCAGAACCTCGCCATCGCGGTCGCCGCCATGGCGGCGCTGTTCGCCTTCCTCGCCTTCACCCGCACCGGCAAGGCGATGCGCGCCGTCGCCGACAACCCGATGCTCGCCTCGATCAAGGGCATCAACGCCGACGTCGTGGCGCGGCTGGTCAGCTTCGTCGGCATGGGGCTGGCGGGTCTCGGCGGCATGCTGATCGGGCTCGACACGACGATCGACCCGCTGACCGGCTTCCGCGCCATCCTGAGCGTCTTCGCCGCCGCCGTGGTCGGCGGGCTCGGCAGCATCCCCGGCGCCGTGGTCGGCGCGCTGACCGTCGGCGTCGGCGAGGAGCTGTGCCTCCTGTTCCTGTCGCCCGACTACCGCAGCGCCGTCGGCTTCACCGCGATCCTGCTGGTGCTGACCCTGCGCCCGCGCGGCATCCTGGGCCAGCGGGCGTATTGATCGGGGGCGTACCGGCGTGGAGAACTACGTCATCGCCATGGCCGTCTCGGCCGGCATCTACGCGCTGATGGCGCTCGGCCTCAACGTCATCTGGGGCCTGGCCGGCATGATCAACCTCGGCGCCGTCGGCTTCTTCGCCATCGGCGCCTACATCACCGCGCTCGCCACGCTCAAGCTCGGCTTCCCGATCTGGGCCGGCACGATCCTCGGCACGATCGGCGCGGCGCTGGTCGGCGGCGGCGTGGCGCTCCTGACCGGCCGGCTGCGCGGCGACTATCTCGCCATCGTGACGCTGGGCCTGGCCGAGACCATCCGCGTGATCTCCAGCAACATGATCTGGCTGACCAACGGCACCGACGGCCTCTCCGGCATCCCCGGCCCCTTGCGCGGCTCGCTCTCGCCGACCCAGTTCAACCTGCTCTATCTCGGCGTCGTCGCCGCGATCGTCGCCGTCGCCTACCTCCTGTCCGAGCGCCTGGCGCAGGCGCCGTTCGGCCGCGTGCTGCGCGCGATCCGCGACGACGAGCAGGTCGCCGCGGTCGCCGGCAAGCACGTCATGGGCTTCAAGGTGCGCGCCTTCGCCATCGGCGCCGCCGCGCTCGGCCTCGCCGGCGCGCTCTACGCGCACTACACCTCCTACATCGCGCCCGACATCTTCGTGCCGCTCTTGACGCTCTACATCAAGCTGGCGCTCTTGGCCGGCGGCCTCGGCAACAACCGCGGCGCGCTGATCGGCGCCTTCGTCGTCGTGTTCTTCCTCGAATCGACGCGCTTCGTCATCCCCTACGTGCCGGGCCTGAGCGCCGTGCAGGGCGCGGCGCTGCGCGAGTTCCTGATCGCGCTCCTGCTGCTCGTCCTGCTGCGCTACAACCCGGCCGGCCTGGTGCCCGAGCGCCTGCCGCGCATCGCCCCGTCCTGAACCGCAACCTCCTGCCTGAACGAAGGAACCCGCGCATGAGCACGAGAATGCTGGGCCAACCCGGCTTCTGCATCGTCCCCGATTTCGACCGCCCGCCCGGCGCCGAGATCGAGAAGCTCGGCCGCTTCGCCGTCTCGCTGATCGGCGACGGGCTCGGCCGCCGCGCGATCATGGACGCCGCGATCCGGCCGATCAATCCGGCGCGGCGCCTGTGCGGCCCCGCCTTCACGGTCGAGACGCGCGGCGCCGACAACCTGATGCTGCACGCCGCGCTCGCGCTGGCGAAGCCGGGCGACGTGATCGTGTGCGACGCCCACGGCGACCTCAGCGCCGCCGTCTGGGGCGGCCTCATGGGCGCTTCGGCGGTGAAGCTGGGCCTCGGCGGCCTGGTGATCGACGGCGCGGTGCGCGACCGCGAGGAGCTCTACCAGATGGAGCTGCCGGTCTTCGCCCGCGGCGTCACCCCCTGCGGCCCGCACAAGGACGGGCCCGGCCAGATCAACCTGCCGATCGCCTGCGGCGGCGTGCCCGTGCATCCCGGCGACGTCGTGGTCGGCGACGGCGACGGCATCATCGTCGTGCCCAAGGCGGACCTCGCGATGGCCATCGCAGCCGCCGCCCAGCGCGACGCCGGCGAAGCCAGGCGCCGCGTCGAGATCGAGCGCGGCGAGATCACCCAGCCCTGGCTCGAGGCGGCGCTCCGGGCCAAGGGCGTGCTGAAGGCGGGGGAGACGCTGTGAGGGGACGTTCGGGCGAGGGCAGAGTTCCTGCTTTCGTCACGTCACTGCCCCTTCTGCTTCCACCCGACGCATGCAGGCCCCAACGCGCACCCCACCGCGCTCGCCATCTGCGCGCGGCTCGCGTTCTCGCCCGCGCCGACCTCGAAGCCCGGCTGCTTCAGCTTCGCCGCCATCAGCCGCGCGTCGTTGACGGGATTGCGGAGCGGCGCGTCCTTGCAGGCCGCGTTGCCGATGACCGGCGCGACGCGCTTCTCGGCCGCCGCCCCTTGTGCCCATGCCGGCGAGAGCGGCGGCAGCACCAGCCAGACGGCAAGCGACAGCGCGGCGGGATTACGCCGCCGCGACCGCCCGGTCGTCCGGCGCCGCCCGCGTCGGCGCATCGGTGCGCGGCCGCACGCGGGCGGCCGGCAGGGTGACGGTGACGCGGGTTCCCTTCCCCGGCGTGCTCTCGAGCGCGAGCGTGCCGCCGTGCAGCTCGGTCAGCACCTTCGCCAGCGGCAGGCCGAGCCCGGTGCCCTCGTGCTTGCGATGGAGCTGCGACTCGATCTGCTCGAACGGCCGCAGCACGCGCTCGAGGTCGGCGGCGGCAATGCCGAT
>JAKLKW010000133.1 GCA_023150455.1 Alphaproteobacteria bacterium
CGCGGGCGCGCGGCGCGAGCCCCAGAGCACGACCTCGACCGCGGCCAGGGCGAGGATGGTCGCGATCACGCCGACGGCGCGCCAGCGCATCGCGGCCTGGCGCGCGCGCCGGGTCACGGCCGCGCGCGGCCTGCCGAGATGGGGAACGGGCATGGCGGCCATGAGGGGCAGCAGCGAGACCTGGAAGCGCGCTTCCTCGCCCGCCTCGCCGATCGCCATGATCACGAGCGCGCCGGCGCCGACGACGAGGGCGAGATTCGCGGGCGCCGCCACGATCGCCGCCCGCTGCCCGGCCTTGAAGACGAACCCGACCGCGACGGCGATCGCGCCCGCCAGCATCATCAGGTCGAGATAGCGCACGGCGACGTCGTAGAAGGCGAGCACGGGATGGTCGGGCGAAACGCCTTCGAGGAAATGCCCGGTGCCGACGAACACGGCGACGCGCTGGGCGATGTGCCCCGCCGCCTCGAGCGGGTTGTCGAGCGCGTAGCGCAGCACGGCGCGCTGCAGGCGGCGGCTGTTCTCGCTGTGCGTCCCGGTGTTGGCGTTCGGCAGCTGGTTGTCGGGCGCGGCCAGATGCGGGCTCTCGTCGATCAGCGGCGGGAACGGCACCTGGCGCCAGGCGCGGATCAGGTTGAACCCGGCGTGGTTGCTCCAGGTGACCTGCCCGTGGCGGACGAACTGATGCGCATGCCACGTGCCCGACAGCAGCAGCAGCGGCAGCAGCAGCAGCAGGAAGGCGCGCATCCCATGCGGCCTGAGCGCGGCCCGGGCGGACAGCAGGAAGAACGGCAGCAGCAGCAGCACGAAGGGCCGCGTGAGCTCGAGCAGCGCCAGCACCGTCCCGGCCGCCAGCGGCAGCGCGGCCATGGCGCGCCCCGGGCGCGCCGCGTTCATCCAGCGGTGCAGGACGAGATAGACCATCAGGAGGCACGGCAGCACGGCGTCGTAGACCAGCGGCGTGAACGGGTTGAGCAGCGCGCCGGCCCACACGAAGACGAGCGCCACCGGCAGGAACAGCATGACCCTGATGCGCGACGGCCAGATCAGCGCGAGCGCCGCGAGGAACGCGACGATGATGGCGCCGCGGTACAGCACCACCTCGATCCACCAGGTCGAGCCGAGATGGCGGAGGCTCAGCATCTCGAGCGTCGCCAGGACCGGCGGCACCGGCAGACGCAGCTCGAGCAGGAAGCGCTCGAGCCCCTCGCTCCGGTAGTCGTAGGGCGAGAACATGTCGATCCAGCGGAGCGTCGGGAAGGCGGCGGCGTCGCGCAGCAGGTAGAGCGCGGCGCCGGCGAACACCAGCGCGACCGCGGCGAACAGCACGCGGTCGATCGGACCCGCCTCGCGCCCGGTCACGGCTGCGGCCTCACGGCAGGAACTCCAGCGTGGCGGCCAGGCGCGGCTGCATCGACACGCCGCCCTTGCAGAACGACACATCGACGCGCCGGAAGCCCTTGGCCAGGATCCAGCCGCCTTGCACGGTCGCCTCTGGGAACGGCGGCTGGTTGGTCAGCGCCAGGAAGGCGGGATCGCGGACCAGGCGCACGAGCGGCTCCTTGCGCGGGTCGGAGGTGCCGAAATCCGCCAGCAGCAGCGCCGGCGCCGCCGCGGCGCGGAACGCCCCGTCGATCGCCTCGATCTGGATGACGTGGTCGTGGTTGTCGATCTGCGCCACCAGCACGGCGAGACGCCGCCCGTCGATCGGGATCTCCGCCGCGAGCATCGAGCGATAGGACACGCCGAAGCGGTGCGGCAGCGCGGTGCGCGTCCAGCGCTCGACCGGCAACGCGGTCAGCAGCGCGTTGCCGAAATGCTCGCCCCACCAGCGCCGCTCCGCCGGCGCGTAGAGCGGCACGAGCCCGCTCGCCGCCGCCAGCGCGGGCAGCTGGCCCTCCGCAAGGCCGAAGAAGCGCGGGCCGCGCACCTCGGCAAGGCCCGCGAGATCGAGATCGCCGAGGCAGGCGGCATTGGCGGCGATTTCGCGCTCGCGGTCGCGCCAGGCGCCGCCGCGGACGTTGAACTGCGCCACGCGCAACCGGCCGCGCTCGACATAGGGATCGGCGCCCGGCCGCTCGGGCACGGCGAGCGGACCGCCGCTCGCCGCCGCGGCCGGGCGGCGCGCCGAGCCCCAGGTCAGGGTTTCGACGACGACGACCAGCGCGACCAGGGCCGCGATCGCCCGGCGCTTGCGCGATGCCGGCCAGGAGGCGATGCGCGCGAGGCGGTCGGCGCCGCGCCGGTCCGGCAGGAAGGGCAAGGGCAGCGCCGCCATCAGCGGCAGGATGCTGATCTGGAAGCGCGCCTCCTCGCCCGATTCGGTGATCGCGATCAGGACCATGGCCCCGGCCATCAGCAGCAGCATCTGGTTGTCGCCGCGGCCGAGCGCGGCGATCGCGCCGCGCGGCGAGGCGACCATCAGCCACAGCAGCGCGACGCCGATCGCCAGCGCGGCCGCGAGCACGGCCATGTTCGCGTATTTCACCACCACGTCGTAGACCGGCAGCAGCGCGTGGTCCGGCGCGTGGTCCTCGATCTGGTGCCCGGCGCCGACGAAGATCGCCACGCGCTCGAGCATGTGCAGCGCGCTGTCGCCGGGATTGGCCCGGATGTAGTCGAGCACGGCCCGGCGCATGCGGCGGCTGTTCTCGGTGTGCTCGCTCGTGTTCAGGTTGGGCAGGCGATCGGGCGCCAGCCGCACGGCGCCGGGCTCGGGCAGGAGCTCGGGATAGGCGACCATGCGCCACGCGCGGATCATGTTGAAGCCGGCGTGGTTGCTCCAGGTCAGCTGGCCATGATGGGCCCATTGATGCAGGTGCCACGTGCCCGAGATCAGCAGCACCGGCGCGAGCAGCGCGAGGACCCTCATGCGCCGCAGGCCGCACCAGGCGCCGGCCAGCAGCAGCGGCAGGACGATCAGCACGTAGGGCCGCGTCAGCTCGGCCAGGGCGAGCGCGATTCCCGCGATGGCGAGCGCCGCCGTCGAGCCGAGCCGCAGCAGCGCGAAATATGCGACCAGCAGGAACGGCAGCACGACGTCGTAGACGATCGGGCTCGCCGGATGGATCAGCACCGTGGCCCAGAGGAACAGGACCGACAGCCCGAACGACAGCGCCAGCCGCAGGAGCGACGGCCAGGTCAGCAGCATCGCGATCAGGTAGGCGCCGATCAGGGTCGCGCGATAGAGCCCGACCGTGACCGGCGCCGCCGTGCCGAAGGTTCGCTGGCTGAGGATCTCGAGCGCGGCCAGCCACGGCGAGATCGGCGCCTGCAGGCCGGCGATGAACGGCGCCAGCGTTCCCGGCGCGGCAAAGTCCGCCGGGTCGAACATCCGCATCCACCCGGTCGCCGGATTGCCGCGCGAATCCCAGGTGAGGATGACGCCGATCGCCGCGAACGTGGCCAGGGCGACGGCGTAGGCAATGACTCGTTGACCGGAGCCGACCATCACCAGTTCTTCGGTCCCCCCTCCCCTTGCGGGAGGGGGTTAGGGGGAGGGGGCGAACAGGCGGGTCCGACTCTTTGCCGGTCCAGCTCGATCATGACGACCCCTCCCCCTGGCGCCCTCCCGCAAGGGGAGGGGGGACGGCAACGGAGAGCCCGCTCACAAACTTGAAGCAACACGTGATCCGTCCCCAAGCGAAAACGCCGCGCGATGATACGGGCCGTCCCTCGGCTGGACAAACCGGGCGGCGGGACCGCATAACCTCGGGCCATGCCCGATTTCTGGCGTTCTTCCGGCTATCACCTGCTCGATCGCCGCGCGACCCCCAGCGGGCCGCGGCTTGGGCTCACGGACGATTTCCTGCGCGCCTACCTGCGGCGGCCCGAGATCGCGCCGGTGGCGGAGTCCTGCGCCGCCGAGCGCGCGCTGCACGCCGAGCTCATGGAGAATCCCCGCCGCGCGGTCGCCGAGGCGCGGCTGCAGGAGCTGGCCGACCCCGACGCCGGCGACAACTACCGCACCTTGCTGGCCTTCCGCGACCGGCTCGTCGCCGCCGGCACGATCGAGGACGCCTATCTGCGGCTGTTCCTCGACCAGGCGACCGGCATGCCGCATCTGTTCGTCGATCAGCTGGCGCACGTGCTGACCCGCCACGTGCTCGACGGCGCCGGGGACGGCATCCGCGTGCGCGCCGGCGAGCTGATGTTCCGGCCGCAAAGCGTCACCCTGGAGGAAGGCGCCATCCTGGCGGCCGACCAGGAAACGGTCGAGATGTACGCGACCACCGGCGGCTTCGGCAGCCTGGGGCGGCTGGTCGTCGAGGCCCAGACCAGGCTGCGCACGATCGAGCTCGACGTGCTGACCGAGGAGAACCAGGCCGGCTATTTCCGGCGCGACGAGCGTCACGACACGGTGCTCGACCTGACCTTCGCGCGGCCCGGACTCGACGCGCTCTGCCGCGTGCTGGAGGCGTTCGTCGCGCACATGCTGGGCGTCGGCGTGTCGATCCAGCCGGTGCAGCGCATCGACGACGCGCGCTGGGTCTGGCACACGGGCCTCGACACCGAATCGAGCCGCCTGCTCAACGATCTCTACAACGGTGCCGAGGTCGACGAGGAACGCATGGCGCGGCTGCTGTCGCTGTTCCGCCTCGAGTTCGCCGATGCCAGCATGACGCGGCCCGATATCGCCGGGCGGCCGGTCTATCTGGCGCTCGCCATGACCGAGTCGAAGACGCTGCGCCTGAAGCCGCAGAACCTGCTGGTCAACCTGCCGCTCGCCGCGCGCGCATGAGCGTCTCGACCGGCCGCCTGCCCGCGGAGGCGGCGCCGGCGGCGCGGCTGCGCCTGGGCATCGCGCTCGTCTTCTGCTGCGCCTTCGGCTACGCGACGCTGCCGACCCTGGCGCGTCTCGCCTACGACGGCGGCGGCGATCCGATGACGGTGACGGTGTTCCGCGCCGGCGCCGCGGCGGCGCTGTACGCCGTGCTGTGCCTGGGCCGCCGGGTGCCGATGCTGCCGCCGCACGGTCTGCGTCTGCCGGCCGCGCTGGTCGGCCTCATCTGGCTGGTCGGCTCGTACTGCTATGTCACGTCGATCCGCTACATCCCGATCGGGCTCGCCGTGACCATCTTCTATCTCTTCCCGATGATCGTCGCGATGATCGCCCGCGTGGTCGACGGCGAGGCGCTGCCGCCGTCGCGGCTGGCGGCGCTGGCCTTGGGATTCGCCGGGGTGGCGCTCGCGGTCGGCGTTTCCTTCGGCGACATCGCGCCGCTCGGCATCGGCCTCGCCCTCGTCTCCGCGGTGGGGCTGTCGATCAACATCACGGTCAATGCGCGGGTGATGCGGCGGGCGAGCCCGTTGACCGCCATGGCGGCGATGACCGGCACCTCGGCGCTGGCGCTCGTGGTGGTGGCGCCCGCGGTCGGGATGGCGCTGCCGACCACGGCGCTCGGCTGGTTCGGCGTCCTTGGCGGGGCGGCGATTTTCTGCTTCTCGACCTCTCTCTTCTATGTCGGCATCAGCCTGATCGGCGGCGTGCGCGCCGCCATGGTCTGCAACATCGAGCCGGTCCTCGCGACCTTCCTCGCCTACCTCGTGCTGGGCGAGGCGCTGCGCCCGCACCAGCTCGCCGGCGTGACCCTGGTGATCGCCGCGATCCTGCTGATGCAGAAGGATCGCACCGGGCGCTGAACCGGCGACCGGCGGATTTCCGCCGCCGGTCGCGGCGGCTCGCCCTGGCAGCCGGCCCGGCCGGGCAGCCGGCCGCCGTTTTCCGCCGGCTGGCGGCCACAATGTCGCAGCCCCGCTTGCCCGAGGCGCCACGCCCCTGAATGGCCAAGCATTGCCCGAATAACCCACAGACTTGTCTACATCCACTAGATGTTGGGAATACCCTTGGCGGCCTCCACAAAATGTGGCAGATTCGTGTTCCATACGGAAGCGTGGCGCAAGCACGGCGGGCTGGCCGGGGGGCCGGCGGGGAAGAAGCCGTCGCCCGCCTGCGGGAACGCGACGTTGAGAGGGGATCAAGATGCGGATTGAGCGGCGCTTCACGACCGCGAGCGACTCGCCCTATGACGGGGTCGAGTTCCGAATCACAGCCAGCGAAATCCGCAACCCCGACGGTTCCGTCGTCTTCCGACAAAGCGAGATCGAGGTTCCGGCCGGCTGGAGCCAGGTCGCCTCGGATGTGCTGGCGCAGAAGTATTTCCGCCGCGCCGGCGTGCCGGACCGCTCGGTCGCGGTGCCCGAGTCCGACGTGCCCGACTGGCTGTGGCGGCGCGTGCCGGCCGAGGGCAGCACCCTGGGCGGCGAGCGCTCGGCGCGCCAGGTGTTCGACCGCCTGGCCGGCACCTGGACCTACTGGGGCTGGAAGGCCGGGTACTTCGACGCCGAGGACGACGCGCGCGCCTATTTCGACGAGATGCGCGCGATGCTGTGCCGCCAGATGGGCGCGCCGAACTCGCCGCAATGGTTCAACACCGGCCTGCACTGGGCCTACGGGATCGACGGCCCCGGCCAGGGCCATCACTACGTCGACTACCAGAGCGGCGTGCTGGTCCGGTCGGGCTCGGCCTACGAGCACCCGCAGCCGCATGCCTGCTTCATCCAGTCGGTCTCCGACGACCTGGTGAACGACGGCGGCATCATGGACCTGTGGGTGCGCGAGGCGCGGCTGTTCAAGTACGGCTCGGGCACCGGCAGCAACTTCTCGCGGCTGCGCGGCGAGAACGAGCCGCTGAGCGGCGGCGGCAAGTCGTCGGGCCTGATGAGCTTCCTGAAGGTCGGCGACCGCGCCGCCGGCGCCATCAAGTCGGGCGGCACGACCAGGCGCGCGGCCAAGATGGTGGTGGTCGACGTCGACCATCCCGACATCGAGCACTTCGTCAACTGGAAGGTGGTCGAGGAGCAGAAGGTCGCTGCCCTGGTCGCGGGATCGACGCTCGCGAACAAGGCGCTGAACGCCGTCGTCAAGGCCTGCAACGCCAGCGACCTCGACGACGACGCGCGCTTCGACCCCAAGAAGAACGCCGCGCTGCGCCAGGCGGTCCGCGGCGCCCGCGCCGCTTCCGTGCCCGAGAACTACGTGCAGCGCGCGATCCAGCTGGCGCGCCAGGGCAAATCCTCGATCGACTTCCGCGTCTACGACACGGACTGGGATTCCGACGCGTACCTCACCGTCGCCGGGCAGAACTCCAACAACTCCGTGCGCGTGACCAACGAGTTCCTCGAGGCGGTCGAGGCCGACCGCGACTGGACGCTCAGGCGGCGCACCGACGGCAAGACCGCGCGCATGATCAGGGCGCGCGCGCTGTGGGACCAGATCTGCCACGCGGCATGGTCCTGCGCCGATCCGGGCATCCAGTACGACACGACGATCAACGACTGGCACACCTGTCCCGCGGGCGGCCGCATCAACGCGTCGAACCCATGCTCCGAGTACATGTTCCTCGACGACACGGCGTGCAACCTCGCCTCGCTCAACCTGATGGCCTTCCGCTTCCCGGACACGGCGGAGCTGGGCTTCGACTTCGATGCGGACAGCTTCGCGCATGCCTGCCGGCTGTGGACGCTGACGCTCGAGATCGCGGTGCTGATGGCGCAGTTCCCCTCGCCCGAGATCGCGCGCTTGAGCTACGCCTATCGCACGCTCGGCCTCGGCTACGCCAACATCGGCGGGCTCCTGATGGCGAGCGGCATCGCCTATGACAGCGACGAGGGCCGGAGCTTGTGCGCCGCGATCACGGCGCTGATGACCGGCGTCGCCTATGCGACCTCGGCCGAGCTCGCGGGCGAGGTCGGCCCGTTCCCCGAGTACCGCCGCAACGCCGAGGCGATGCTGCGCGTGATCCGCAACCATCGCCGCGCGGCCTACGGCGAGGGCAAGGGCTACGAGGAGCTTTCGATCGCCCCGGTCCCGCTCGACGCCGCCAAGTGCCCCGACCGCGGCCTGGTGATGAAGGCGCGCGCGGCCTGGGACCAGGCGCTGGCGCTGGGCGAGCTGCACGGCTTCCGCAACGCCCAGGCCACCGTCATCGCGCCGACCGGCACGATCGGCCTGGTGATGGACTGCGACACGACCGGCATCGAGCCGGATTTCGCGCTGGTCAAGTTCAAGAAGCTGGCCGGCGGCGGCTACTTCAAGATCATCAACCGCGCCGTGCCCGACGCGCTCACCGCGCTCGGCTACGACGAGGAGGAGATCGAGACGATCGTCGACTACGCGGTCGGCCGCGGCACGCTGAAGGACGCGCCCGGCGTCAGCCACGCGCGGCTGAAGGCGAAGGGCTTCGGCGCCAAGGCGCTGGAGGCGATCGAGGCGGCGCTGCAGAACGCCTACGACATCAGGTTCGCCTTCAACAAGTGGACGCTCGGCGAGGAGTTCTGCGTCAAGACGCTGGCGATCGCGCCGGCGACGCTGGCCGATCCCGGCTTCGACCTGCTGACGACGCTCGGCTTCACCAAGGCCGAGATCGAGGTGGCGAACGCCTATTGCTGCGGCGCCATGACGCTGGAAGGCGCGCCGATCCTGAAGGCAGAGCACCTGCCGGTGTTCGATTGCGCCAATCCCTGCGGCCGCACCGGCACGCGGGCGCTGTCGGTCGAGAGCCATATCCGCATGATGGCGGCGGCGCAGCCCTTCATCTCGGGCGCCATCTCCAAGACCATCAACATGCCGAACGCGGCGACGATGGACGACTGCGCCGAGGCCTACCGGCTGTCCTGGCGCCTCGGCCTCAAGGCCAACGCGCTCTACCGCGACGGCTCGAAGCTGTCGCAGCCGCTCTCGGCCGGCGTGCTGGCGGAGGACCCGGACGAGGCCGCGGTCGAGGCCGAGGCGCTGGTCGCCATGCCGGCCGCCGCGCGCGCGACCGTGATCGCCGAGAAGGTGATCGAGCGCGTGATCGAGCGGGTCGGCGAGCGCCGCCGCCTGCCGCAGCGGCGCAAGGGCTATACGCAGAAGGCCATCGTCGGCGGGCACAAGGTCTACCTGCGCACCGGCGAGTACGAGGACGGGCGCATCGGCGAGATCTTCATCGACATGCACAAGGAAGGCTCGGCCTTCCGGGCGCTGATGGACAGCTTCGCCATCTCGGTGTCGATGGGACTGCAGTACGGCGTGCCGCTGGAGCAGTACGTCGAGGCGTTCACCTTCACGCGCTTCGAGCCGTCGGGCGCGGTGCAGGGCAACGACGCCATCAAGATGGCGACCTCGGTGCTCGACTACATCTTCCGCGAGCTCGCGATCTCCTATCTCGGCCGCACCGACCTCGCCCATGTCCAGCCCGACGACATCGCGCCCGACAGCGTCGGCCGCGGCGAAGCCGACCAGGCCGCTGCGGGCACCGCGACCAGCGAGGCGACGCTGAAGCGCATCGCGTCGACCGGATACGTGCGCAACAGCTTCCTGGTGTTCCAGGGCGGCGTCGCGGCGACGGCCGGCACGGCGGCGGCGATCGGCGCGAGCGGCCATGGCGCCGGCGGGCATGCCGCCAACGGCCACGCGGGCGGCAACGGCGTGCTGCACGCCTCGGCCCACGCGGTCTCGGCCGGGCTGCTGACCACCGAGGGACGGCGCAAGGTCGAGGCGGTCGCCGTCTCGGCCGAGATCATGGACGCGGTGGATGCGCGGCTCGACCGCATCCGCGCCGCGCGGCTCAAGGGGTATGAGGGCGATCCCTGCCCGGAATGCGGCAACTTCACCCTGGTGCGCAACGGCACTTGCCTGAAATGCGACACGTGCGGCGGCACCAGCGGGTGCAGCTGAGGAGAGAGATCAGCGCCTGATCAGGCGCTCCCGAGATGCGTCGCCGCTCCTCGGCGGCGCATGTGGCGGCCGCAGGTGATGCTAGCGGCCGCCTACTAGCCTGGCATCAGTGCTCCCTGTACCTTGCGGGGCCTGTGGCAACACGGGCCCCGTCTTTCTGTCGGGCGTGCGAGCGGTTCGCGCCGCAGCGGTTGATTTAGGTCAACGAAGTTTCGTTTCGCCTGTCGTCTAGTCGGCAGGAGTTGATGCGGGCCGTCCGCATCGCGCCTGGACGAGACGATGCCCGACCGCAGCCGATCCTCGACCGATCGAATTGCCGCGAGGACGGTCCCGCATGGCGGGCTGTTCGGCCCGCGCTATTTCCTCCACCTGATCGGTCCGCCCAGCCTGGCGCTGGCGGCCATGAGCACCGCGGCGCCGGCGCTGCCCCGGCTGCGCGCCGCGCTCGCGCCCTTCTGCCACCAGATCGTCGCGCGCTCCTTCTGCGTCGACGGCCGCCCGTTCGGGCTGTGTGCGCGCTGCACCGGCATCTATCTCGGCATCGCCGCGACATGGCTCGGCCTCGGCATGCTGGCGCGGCGACCACGGCTGCTCGCCGCCGCCGAGGCGCCCGCCTATGCGCTGGCCGTCGTTTCGGCGGCGCTATGGGCGCTCGGCATCGAGGTCGACAACGCGCTCCGCTTCGCCTTCGGCCTCGCGCTCGGCGCGGCGGGGGCATTCGCCCTCTGGCGGGCGCGCGCCGCGATGCTTGCCGGCTTCGGCAGCCGGCCCGCCGGCGCGGCACTTTCCTTCCTTCCGATCTCCCGTGGAAAGAGTCGGCAATGACGTTGCACCGACCACGGCCTACCTGTTCCGCCGCGGCAGCCACGACGTCGTCTGGGAGCGCTGCCTGCACGCGGTGTTCTTCGAGCACAGCCACCTGGCGGTGATGGCGGCATAGGTCGCCGCCGCGAAACCACGCGCTACGGCACGTCCGCCATCGAGCGGATATTGCGCACGAAAATGCGCAGCAGGCCCTGCAGAAAGGGATCGGCGGCGTCGAGCTTGGAGCGGAACTGCTCGCGCGTGATCACCAGGCAGGTGCAGTCGCTGAGCGCGATGGCGTCGGCCATGCGCGGCTGGTCGTCGATCAGCGCCATCTCGCCGAAGATGCCGCCCGGCCCGATCCGGCCGAGCGGGCGCCGGCGCTGGCCCTGCACGCGCACGATCTCGACCTCGCCCGACTCGACCACGTAGGCGCGCGTGCCGATCTGGCCCTGCGCGAAGATCAGATGACCGGCGTGGAACGTGCGGCGGTTGAGAAACCTGGGCGAGGGCGACGTCATCGGGCGGCCTGCGGTCGGGGCCCCGCAGCCGGCGAGCCGAGGTCGCTCGCGCGCGTGCTGAGCCGTGGATCGGCGCGGATTCTAGCAGGTTTCGCGGCCGCGGGGCGCGGTTTCCGCCCGCCGATCGCGGCGGCGCCGGTTGGCGATCGCGCGTGCGGCCGCTATGCTCGCCGCCGATCCCAATCTTTGGCGGATGGAGCGAAGGATGGCCGGCAAGATCGAGGCGCGCCTGAAGGAACTCAACATCGAGCTGCCCAAGGCGGCGGCGCCGGCGGCCAACTACGTGCCCTACGTGCTGGCCGGCAAGACGCTGTACGTCGCCGGCCAGGTGACGTTCTGGAACGGCGAGCTCAAGTTCATCGGCAAGGTCGGACGCGAGTTCTCGATCGAGCAGGGCCAGCAGGCGGCGCGGCTGTGCGCACTCAACATCCTGGCGCAGGCGAAGGCCGCCTGCGACGGCGATCTCGACCGCATCAAGCGATGCTGCAAGGTCGGCGGCTTCGTCAACTGCCCGCCCGACTTCCTGGAACTTCCCAAGGTGATCAACGGCGCCTCGGACCTCTTGGTGCAGGTGCTGGGCGATGCCGGCAAGCACGCCCGCTTCGCCGTCGGCGCCGGCTCGCTGCCGCTCGGCGTCGCGACCGAGGTCGATGCGATCTTCGAGCTGGTGTGATAAGTAGATTTGGGCGCAGGGTGTTCAGGTTGAGGCAACCATGGCTTCCACACGCCGTCACTTGCGCAGGGAATTGAAGTCGATCCTGGACCTCCCCAAGGAGAAGGGTGAACCAGCGTATAACAAGGCGCGCACCACACTCGGGGCAGAGCTTCGTCGGCTCCGGCGTCGCATCATCGAAAGTGGCAAGCCGTTGCTGACAGCTGCCCAGGTTCGCCGCGAGGTTGCCGATCGGCGCGGCGGCGTTCGTTAGCGAAGCCTTGTGCCGCTCGTCTACGTGGATGCCAATGTCCTGATCCTTGCAGCCGGAGGCGTTCAACCGGCGGCACGGCGGGCCTTCAGCCTGCTCGACAACGCCTCCCTGGAATTCGCCGCGAGCGACTTCTTGCGCCTCGAAGTGCTGCCGAAAGCCGTCTTTCACCGACGATCCATGGAGGCAGCCTTCTATCGGCGCTTCTTCGAGAGGGCAAGCGTTTGGGCAATGATGGAGCCACGGCTTGGCCGGACAGCTTTGGATTTGGGCCAGCGGTTCGGACTGGCCGCGATGGATGCGCTCCACGTTGCCGCTGCCATGTCGGTCCGGGTTGATCTGTTCGTCACGAATGAGAAGCCGTCGAAGCCGATCTATCGGGTCACGGCCATTCCTGTTGTGAAGCTCTAGGCCAGGATGAGGAACGTGGTCGCAAATAGTGACGGGGCGCGCCGCTGATGCCCGACGGCGACAGCGCGATCGAGCTCGGCCTCGTCGAGCGCATTGCCGACGTGCCGGCGGCCGAGTGGGACGCCTGCGCCGGCAGCGGCAATCCCTTCGTCGGCCACGCGTTCCTCGGCGCGCTGGAGGAATCGGGCTCGGTCGGCGCCGCGACGGGCTGGCTGCCGCGCCATCTCGTGGCGCGCGGCGGCGACGGCGCGATCCTGGGCGTGGTGCCGCTTTACGTGAAGAGCCATTCCTACGGCGAGTACGTGTTCGACCACGGCTGGGCCGACGCCTACGAGCGCGCCGGCGGGCGCTACTACCCGAAGCTGCAGGCGGCGGTGCCCTTCACGCCGGTGCCGGGGCCGCGCCTGCTGGCGCGGCGCGGGGGCGACGGCGCCGCGGTGCGCGCGGCGCTGGCCGAAGGCCTGGCCGAGGTGACGCGCCGCCTTGGGCTGTCGTCGCTGCACGTCACCTACTGCACCGAGGACGAGGCGCGCCTGATGCAGGCGGCCGGGTTCCTGCTGCGCGAAGGCACCCAGTTCCATTGGCACAACCACGGCTATGCCGGCTTCGACGACTTCCTCGGACAGCTCGCGTCGCGCAAGCGCAAGCAGCTGCGCAAGGAACGCCGCGACGCCGTCGCCGGCGGGATCGCAATCCGGCGCCTGAGCGGCCCGGAGCTGACGCCCAAGCTGTGGGACGCCTTCTTCCGCTTCTACATCTCGACCTCGGACCGCAAGTGGGGAAGCCCCTATCTCAACCGCGAGTTCTTCGACCTGCTCGGCCGGCGCCTGGGCGACAAGGTCGTGCTGGTCATGGCCGAGAAGGACGGGCAGTGGATCGCGGGGGCGCTCAACCTGCGCGGCGACGCGGCGCTCTACGGCCGCAACTGGGGCTGCCGCGGCGACTGGCCCTACCTGCATTTCGAGTGCTGCTACTACCAGGCCATCGAATACGCGATCGAGCATCGGCTGGCGCGGGTCGAGGCGGGCGCGCAAGGGCCGCACAAGATCCAGCGCGGCTATCTGCCGGCGGCCACCTGGAGCGCGCATTTCATCGCCGACCGGCGGCTCAAGGACGCCATCGCCGACTACCTGAAGCGCGAGCGCGGCGCGGTTCGGCGCGAGCGCATGGCGCTGGCCGAGCATTCGCCCTATCGCAGCACCGAGCACGACGAGCCGGACGACGCGCGCCGTGGCTGAGACGACCCTGCCGACCGCGCGCAGCGTCACGGCCTTGCGCGAGCAGGTGCGCGCCTGGCGGGCCCAGGGCCTGAGCGTCGGGCTGGTGCCGACCATGGGCGCGCTGCACGACGGCCATCTGTCGCTGGTGCGCCTCGCCCTCTCCCGATGCGACCGCGCGGTCGCCACCATCTTCGTCAACCCGCGCCAGTTCGGCCCGCGCGAGGATTTCGCCGCCTATCCGCGCAGCGAAGCCGAGGATGCCGCCAAGCTGGCGACGGTCGGCGCGCATCTGCTGTTCGCGCCGCCGCCCGGCGAGATGTACCCGCCCGGCCACGCGACGACGGTCGCGGTCGGCGGCACGTTGACGCAGGGGCTGTGCGCCCCGCTCCGGCCCGGGCATTTCGAGGGTGTGGCGACCATCGTCTGCAAGCTGCTGCTGCAGTCCCTGCCCGACCGCGCCTGGTTCGGCGAGAAGGACTGGCAGCAGCTCCAGGTGATCCGCCGCATGGCGCTGGACCTGGACGTGCCGGTCGCGATCGAGGGCGCGCCGACGGTGCGCGAGCCGGACGGCCTGGCCATGTCGTCGCGCAACGCGTATCTCGGCGCGGCGGAGCGCCGCATCGCCGGGCGGCTGCCGGCGATTCTGCGGGATGCCGCGGGCCGGCTCGCCGCCGGTGCGGCCGCCGCACCGGTGCTGGCGGAGGCGCGACAGGCGCTGCTCGCCGCCGGGTTCACGTCGGTCGACTACGTCGCCCTGTGCGACGGCGCGACGCTGCAGGCGCTGCCGGCGACGGCGCCCGGCGCGCGCCTGTTCGCGGCCGCGCATCTCGGCCGCACGCGCCTGATCGACAACATCGCGGCGACGGGGTGACATCCGGTTCTGAAATTCGCCGCCGCGCGATATAGTCGCTGCATGCGCCTGACGTCCGTTGCGCTCGCCGTGCT
>JAKLKW010000134.1 GCA_023150455.1 Alphaproteobacteria bacterium
GGCGACGCCTGCCGCGCCGCCGGCGCCCGCCCCGGCGCCCGTCGCTGCCGCGCCCCAGTCGCCCTCTGCCGCGCCAGCCCCTGCGCCGGGCGCGTCGGCGCCGCCGGCCTCGGACCTGCGTCAGCGCGCCTACGACCGACTCATGGGAATCCTGCTCGGCCAGGCCGTGGCATCCGGGCCGGACAAGGGGCAGCCCAATCCCTATCGCCGCCTGCCCAAGCCCAAGGCGCTCGCCGCCTGCATTGATTGGTCGGGCGGTACGCTCGAGACCGTGTCGCCCGGCGCCTGGGCGGATTCCTACATCCTGCCCGGCCGCTCCGGCATCCCGCCGCGCCAGGACGCCGTGGCGCGATGCGAGAAGTTCAACGACACGCCGCAGCGCTGCCGCTGCCAGGTGATCGATGCCGACGACGCCAACGTGCTCGAGCTGCCGTCGGAGTTCGCCCGCCGCGCCGCGGCGCGGTAGGCCGGCCCTCGCCTACGTCCGGTGCGGCCGCACGCGCCGCGCGATCGCACGCGCTCCGAGATAGGCCCCCCCGAGGATCCCGAGCGGCTCCAGGATGCTCATGAGCGTCACCGCCGCGTCGGTCAGCCGCCACTTGTAGGCATAGTCGCCGCGCAGCATGTCGAACACGGGCACGCGCTCCTCGGCGGCGCGGCGCACCAGCTCGTAGATCAGGAGCTGGCCGGGCGAGTCGGCCTGGAACTCGGGATCGAAGGCGGGGACGTAGTAGTAGAAGCGATCGGCGTCGACGAAGCCCAGATGCGCGGCGATCATGCGGCCGTCGGCTTCGGCTTCCAGCGCCGACACGTGCACGCGCGCCTGGCCGATCCGATCGCGCATGAACACGTCGCGGGCGAAGGGCGCGAAGACCTGCTCGAGCTGCGCGCACGCGGCGGGCTCGTCGGCGAACTGGCGGCGCTTCTGCGCGACGACGAACTCGACCGCGGCGGCCCGGCGCGCGGGATCGGCGTACTCGGCGCAGCGCCACGGCAATTGCTTCGCCAGGCGCCGTCCCTTGCGGCGCATCTCCTGGCGGAAGCTGCCGGAGAAGGATTTCTCGACCTCGGGCCAGGTCCGGCCGGCGAGATCGAGATAGGGCGACTTGAGCGCGAGCGTGCCGGCGCGCGCGCCGTGGCGAAGCAGGCCCGCCGCGGCGCCGTCCGGGGGCAGCTGGCTCAGGTCGGCGATCGCCGCGCCGCTTGCGGCCATGGCGGGCTTGAGCGCGCGCCAGAGCCGGCCGGCGTCGAGGCCCGGCAGGGCGATCAGGTCGCAGTAGTCGCTGACCTCGAGCGCCATCCAGATGAGCCGCGCCGGAAACCGGTCGCGCCGGACGACCAGCGGCGCGATCGCGACCGGCCCGGCCTCGTCGCTCACGATGACCGTATGGAGGCCGGGCGCCGCGGGGGCCCCGGCGGCGGCCCGCCACCAGGCGCCGAGCCAGGCATGGTCCTGGAACAGGCCGACCCGTGCCCCGCGCGCGGCGATGCGCGCCCAGCCCTCCTCGGCTTCGATCCAGGCCCGGTCGCTCGCGACCACGCGGCAGGTCAGGCCCGAATTCATGCGCGGCGATCGATCCTCGGGGGAAACCGGACCGGCAAGTGATACTACGGATCGCGGCGATCGGCGACCCGCCAACGGTCCATCGAGCCGGACCCGGAAAGGACGACGGGCGGGCGCCGCCTTGCGCGGCCCCGCCCGCCCGGTCAACTCATTGCGGCCGCGCCAGGGCGGCCCCGAAGCTCAGCTGGTCTTCGGCTTGGGTGTCTGCAGCGGCTGGCCCTGGTCGGCCTGCGGCACCGGCGTCTGCGGCGCCTGCACCGTGTGCTGGGGACTGCAGCCGGCGGATGCGACGGCCGGGATCGCCAGCAGGGCGAAGGCGGCGAGGATCGAAGCCACAAGGCGCATGGAACTCTCCCATCGATGCACCGGAGCGCCCAGCATGACCCTGTTCGAGCCGGGGGTCAACTTGGGTCGGCACCGCATGACGGCTTCGTGTCCGGGCGGCCGCGGCGGTCCGCCGGACGGACAGGCCGGGAAACGTCAACGAGGCTTGCCAATGCCGAAACGCCCGGGAATACTCGGCATCATGCCGTCCGGGGGAAGAGGTCGAGAGTCCGCTCCGCTGGCGGCTCATGAACGGGGAGTAAAAGAACCATGAGGCGATTTTCCATCGCGCTGGGGGTCTGCGCCCTGGCGCTCGTCACCATGCCTGCCGGCGTGGACGCCAAGACCTTCCGCTACTCGACCTCGGGCGATGTGATCGGGATGGACCCGCACATCAACAACGAGGGCCCGACCAATACGATGAAGGGCAACATCTACGAGGGACTGGTCCATCGCACGCCGGACCTCAAGGTGCATCCGTCGCTCGCCACGGAGTGGAGCAATCCCGAACCGACGATCTGGCGCTTCAAGCTGCGCCAGGGCGTCAAGTTCCACGACGGCACGCCGTTCAACGCCGACGACGTGGTGTTCTCGTTCAAGCGCGTGACGCACGAGCAGTCGGAGATGAACACCTACGTGGCGACGGTCGCCGAGGTGAAGAAGATCGACGACTTCACCGTCGACTTCGTCACCAAGGGGCCGGACCCGATTCTGCACCAGAACCTGACGCTGTTCTACATCATGTCCAAGTCGTGGACCGAGAAGAACAACTCGGTGAACCCGGTGCGCGGCGCCACGTCCGAGATCTACGCCAACCGCCACACCAACGGCACTGGTCCGTTCAAGCTGGTCGAGCGCGTGCCCGACACGCGCACCGTGCTGGAGCCGAACAAGGACTGGTGGGGCAAGCCCACGCACAACCTGACGCGCGCCGAGTTCAAGCCGATCACCAACAACGCCACGCGCGTGGCCGCGCTGCTGTCGGGCGAAATCGACATGATGTACCCGGTGCCGCTGCAGGACGTGCCGCGGCTGAACCAGACCCAGGGCGTCAAGGTGATGGAAGGCCCCGAGCTGCGCACCATCTTCCTGGGATTCGACCAGGAGCGGGACGAACTGGTCGCCTCCAGCGTCAAGGGCAAGAACCCGTTCAAGGACGTGCGGGTGCGCCGCGCCTTCTACCAGGCCGTCGACATCGACCAGATCAAGCGCGTGGTGATGCGCAACGCCGCGACGCCGACCGGGCTGATGATCGCGCCGGGCATCGTCGGCTTCGATCCCGAGCTCAACAAGCGCTACCCGTTCGACCCGGAAGCGGCGAAGAAGCTGCTGGCGGAGGCCGGCTACCCGCAAGGCTTCGAGGTGCAGCTCGACTGCCCGAACGACCGCTACGTCAACGACGAGGCGATCTGCCTGGCGGTCGTGCCGATGCTGGCCCGCATCGGCGTCAAGGTGAACCTGAACGCGCAGACCAAGGGCAAGCACTTCGACAAGATCGGGCTCAAGGAGAAGCGCAACACCGCCTTCTACATGCTGGGCTGGACCCCCGGCACGTATGACGGCCACAACGCGCTGTACAACCTGATGGTCCTGAAGGACAAGGGCTCGGGCGCCTGGAACAGCGGCGCCTACAGCAACACGAAGGTCGAGGAACTGACGGCGAAAATGGCCTCCGAAACCAACCAGGAAAAGCGCCTGGCGATGCTGAAGGACGCCTTCCGCATCCACAAGGAGGACTTCGGACACCTGCCGCTGCACCCGCAGGCGCTGGCCTGGGGCGTGCGCAGCGAACCGCCCGCAAGCACGACGCCCACCCGCCCGAAACGGCGGGTGGGCGTCGGCCATTGAAGAGACCGCGCGATGGCCGCGTACATCCTCCGCCGCCTGATGCAGGCCGTGATCGTCATGCTGGCCGTCGGCTTCATTGCCTTCGGCATGTTCAATTTCGTCGGCGATCCGGTCACCAACTTCATCGGCCAGGACGCGACGCCGGAGGACCACGAGCGGATGCGCGCCGCCCTCGGCCTCGACCAGCCCTTCTACGTCCAGTACGCCCGCTTCGCCGCCAACGCCGCCCAGGGAGAGTTCGGCACCTCGTACCGCCTGGGCATGAAGGTGTCGGCCGTGCTCGCCGAACGCCTGCCGGCGACGCTCGAGCTCGTTTTCGCGGCGGCCGCGATTTCGATCCTGGTGGGCGTGCCGCTCGGCGTCTACACCGGCATCCACCGCTACGGCCTGCTCAGCCGGGCGTTCCTGACGTTCTCGCTCGTCGGCATCTCGCTGCCGACCTTCCTGATCGGCATCCTCTTGATCCTGGTCTTCTCGGTGATCCTCGGCTGGCTGCCGTCGTTCGGCCGCGGGCAGGTCGTGCCGGTCGGCTGGTGGTCGACCGGCTACCTGACGCAGAGCGGGCTGAGGTCGCTGATCCTGCCGGCGATCACACTCGGCCTGTTCCAGACGACGCTGATCATGCGGCTGGTGCGCGCCGAGATGCTCGAGGTCCTGCGCACGGACTACATCAAGTTCGCCCGCGCGCGCGGACTGACCGAGCGCGCCATCAATTTCGGCCATGCCCTGAAGAACACGATGGTGCCGGTCATCACCATCATGGGCCTGCAGATCGGCGGGCTCATCGCCTTCGCCATCATCACCGAGACGGTGTTCCAGTGGCCGGGCATGGGCCTCCTGTTCCTGCAGGCGATCCAGTACGCTGACGTGCCGGTCATGTCGTGCTACCTGATCCTGGTGGCGATGATGTTCGTGCTGATCAACCTGGCGGTCGACCTGCTCTACTACGCGGTCGACCCGCGCCTACGCGCCGACCGCGGCGCCGTGCGCGGGCGCCAGGTCTGAGGGCGCGCCGCCATGGCTCTCGCCTATGTGGACACGGCACGCCGGGCGCTGGACAGCGACCTCTTCTACAGCTTTCGCCGCTCGCCCGCGACGGTCGCGGCCGCGGTCGTGGTTCTCGTCTATTTCTTCGCCGCGGGGCTGGCGCCCTGGATCGCCCCGCACAACACCTACGACGTGGCGATCCTCGACCTGTCCAATGCCTTCCTGCCGCCGGCCTGGACCGCGTCGGGCAAGGCGCAGTTCCTGCTGGGCACCGACGACCAGGGCCGCGACGTGCTGTCGACCATCATGCTCGGCGCGCGCGTCTCGCTGATGGTCGGCTTCGCCGCCGTGCTGTTCGCCGCCGTGCTCGGCGTGACGCTGGGCCTGGTCAGCGGCTATGTCGGCGGCGTGGTCGACGCCGCGATCATGCGCGTGGCGGACGTGATGCTGAGCTTCCCCGCCATCCTGATCGCGCTCCTGATCGACGGCGTCGCGCGCGGGGTGCTGCCGCGCGACCTGCACACCAGGGTATCCGTCTACGTGCTGATCTTCTCGATCGGCCTCAGCACCTGGGTGCAGTACGCGCGCACCGTGCGCGCCACCACCATGGTCGAGAAGTCGAAGGAATACGTGCAGGCGGCGCGCGTGATCGGCCTGCACCCGGCGCTGATCATGCTGCGCCACGTGCTGCCGAACGTGCTGGGACCGGTGCTGGTGATCGCCACGATCGGCCTCGCCATCGCCGTGCTGACCGAGGCCACCTTGAGCTTCCTCGGCGTCGGCGTGCCGCCGACGCAGCCGTCGCTCGGCACGCTGATCCGCATCGGCAACAACTTCCTGTTCTCCGGCGAGTGGTGGATGACCATCGTCCCCGGCGCCGCCCTGGTGGTGCTCGTGCTCTCGGTCAACCTGCTCGGCGACTGGCTGCGCGACGCCCTCAATCCAAAGCTCCGATGAGCGCCATGGATCATCCGACCGTCATTTTGCCGCGCGAGACGCGGCCGCGCGCCAACCAGCCGCTGCTGCAGGTCGAGAACCTGGTGGTCGAGTTCCCGACGCGCCGCGGCGTGTTGCGCGCGATCGACGATGTCTCCTTCCACATCGATCCGGGCGAGGTGCTGGGCGTGGTCGGCGAGTCCGGCGCCGGCAAGTCGCTGACCGGCGCGTCGATCATCGGCCTGTTGGAGCCGCCGGGCCGCATCGCCGGCGGGCGCATCTTCCTGGACGGCAGCCGCATCGACGACCTGCCGCCGGAGAAGTTGCGGCGCATCCGCGGCAAGCAGATCGGCGCCATCTTCCAGGATCCGCTGACCAGCCTCAACCCGCTCTACAGCGTCGGGCGGCAGCTCGTCGAGACCATCACGACCCATCTCGACATGAACCAGGCCGAGGCGCGCAGGCGCGCGATCGATCTTCTGGCCGAGGTCGGCATTCCCGCGCCGGAGCGGCGCATCGACCACTATCCGCACCAGTTCTCGGGCGGCATGCGCCAGCGCGTGGTGATCGCGCTCGCGCTGTGCGCCAACCCGCGGCTGATCATCGCCGACGAGCCGACCACGGCGCTCGACGTCTCGATCCAGGCGCAGATCATCGCGCTTCTGAAGCGCCTGTGCCGCGACCACGGCACGGCCGTCATGCTCATCACCCACGACATGGGCGTGATCGCCGAGACCGCCGACCGCGTGGCGGTGATGTATGCCGGGCGCATCGCCGAGGTCGGACCCGTGCGCCAGGTGATCAAGCACGCGCTGCATCCCTACACGGTCGGCCTGATGGGCTCGATCCCCTCGGTCGGCGTCGACCGCGCCCGCCTGGCCCAGATCGACGGCGCCATGCCGCGGCTGAACGCGATCCCCGAGGGCTGCGCCTTCAACCCGCGCTGCCCCAAGGTGTTCGACCGCTGCCGCGTCGAGCGGCCCGACCTGATCCCGCAGGGGCCGACCGCCGTGTCGTGCTGGCTCTACGACCGCAAGGAGGCGCGCCGTGGCTGATGCCGGCGGTGCCGTGCCGCTGCTGCGCGTGGGCGGGCTGAAGCGCTACTTCGACGTCTCGGCGCCGCTGTTAAACCGCGTGCTCGAGCGCCAGCCGAGGCTGACCCTGCGCGCGGTCGACGGCGTCGACTTCGCCATCGGGCGCGGCGAGACCTTCTCGATCGTCGGCGAGTCGGGCTGCGGCAAGTCGACCGTGGCGCGCCTGATCGTCGGGCTCTACCGCCCGACCGGCGGCTCGATCGCGTTCGACGGCGTCGACATGGCGCGACTGCGCACGCGCCGCGAGCTGGCGCAGGTGCGGCGCCGGCAGCAGATGATCTTCCAGGACCCCTATGCCAGCCTCAACCCGCGCTGGCGGGTGCGCGACATCATCGCCGAGCCGATCCGTGCCTTCCGCTTGATCGACGGCAATGCCGCGATCCTCGAGCGCGTGGGCGAGCTGCTGCGCCATGTCGGCCTCGCGCCCGCCGACGGCGAGAAGTACCCGCACGAGTTCTCCGGCGGCCAGCGCCAGCGCATCTCGATCGCGCGCGCGCTGGCGAGCAAACCGGAGTTCCTGGTGTGCGACGAGCCGACCTCGGCGCTCGACGTCTCGGTGCAGGCGCAGATCCTGAACCTGATGAAGGACCTGCAGCGCGAGTTCAAGCTCACCTACCTGTTCATCTCGCACAACCTGGCCGTCGTCTATCACATCTCGGACAAGGTCGCGGTCATGTATCTCGGCCGCATCGCCGAGGTGGCGCCGACGCGCACGCTGTTCTCGCGCCCGCGCCATCCCTACACGCGGATGCTGCTCGACACCATTCCCGACCTCGACATGACCGGCCGGCAGCGCACGCCGGTGGCGGGCGAGGTGCCGAACCCGATCAACCCGCCGAGCGGCTGCAGCTTCCACCCGCGCTGCCCCTTCGCCGCCGACCGCTGCCGCGCCGAGCGGCCCGAGCCCATCCCGCTCGCCGACGGCGCGCTGGTCGCCTGCCACGGCGTCGAGGAAGGCCGCCTGCCCGAGGACGTGCGGCCGCTCAAGGCCGTTTCCTGATCCTTCCCGGAGAATTCCCAGCGATGGACAAGCCCGAGGCCGCGACCCCCGACCGCGCCAGCACCAATCGAGACCGCATCGATCCCGAGGAGATCCTCGCCGGCATCAGGGAATGGATCGAGATCGAGTCGCCCTCGCACGACGCCGCCGCCGTCAACCGCATGGTCGACCGGGTCGAGGGCGACATGCGCCGGCTGGGCGCCAGGATCGAGCGGCGGCCCGGCCGCGACGGGTTCGGCGACATGCTGATCGCGCGCACGCCCTGGGGCGGCGACGGGCCCGGCATCCTGGTGCTGAGCCACCTCGACACCGTGCACCCGATCGGCTTCCTCGAGAACACGCTGCCGTTCAAGCGCGAGGGCGACGTCGTGTCGGGACCGGGCATCTACGACATGAAGGCCGGTGCCTATCTCGCCTACAACGCGCTGCGCCATCTCGTGCGCGAGGGCCGCACCACGCCGCTGCCCGTCACCTTCGCCTTCGTGCCGGACGAGGAGGTCGGCTCGAACACGACCCGCGACCTGATCGAGAAGCTGGGCAAGGCGAACAAATACGTGCTGGTGACCGAGCCCGCGCGCGACGGCGGCAAGATCGTGACCTCGCGGAAAGGGGTCGGCCGCTTCAAGCTCAAGACCGAGGGCCGCCCGGCCCATGCCGGCGCGCGCCACGAGGACGGCCGCAGCGCGATCAGGGAGATGGCGCGCGTCGTCCTGGCGATCGAGGGCATGACCGACTACGCGCGCGGCATCACGACCTCGGTCGGCCTGATCCAGGGCGGCACCGGGGTCAACGTCGTCCCGCAATTCTGCGAGATCGAGGTCGACCTGCGCGTGCCCGACGCCCGGACCGGCGAGGAGATGGTGGAGCGCATCCTCGGCCTGAAGCCGCACGACCCGGACGTGAAGCTCGTGGCCGAGGGCGGCATGAACCGGCCGCCCTACACCAAGGACGAAGGCATCGCGAAGCTGTTCGAGCACGCCAGGGGCCTGGCCGCCGAGATCGGCTTCGAGCTGCAGGACGTCAAGCTGACCGGCGGCGGCAGCGACGGCAACTTCACCGCCGCCCTCGGCATCCCCACGCTCGACGGGCTCGGCGCCGACGGCAAGGGCGCCCATACCGACTACGAGCAGATCTACTTCTCGTCGCTCGAGCCGCGCGCCCGGCTGATGATCCGGCTCCTGGAGACGCTGGGCTGACTACCCTCGCCCGCGCGCAGCGCGGGAGAGGGACGATTGGGCACGCGGAGACGCGAAGGCCGCGGAGCAAACGGGCCCGTTTCCTTCCGCACCCTCCGCGTTTCCGCGTGAACTGAACGAGCCACCCGAACGCTACGCCCGCCGGTCCCCATCCCGCCTTCGGCGGGCAAGCGGAAAATGGGTCAGTGCACCGTCGCGACCGCCTGCAGCTTGCTTTCGGCGACGTGGATCTTCGCCTGGACGTCTTCGCGGGCCTCGTCGGTCTTGGCGGCGGCGAGGTCGTCGCCGAGGTCGCGCAGCTCCTGCTCGACCTGGGCGCGGTCGATCTCGCCGACCGGCATGGCGACCTCGGCCAGCACGGTGCAGCGCTCGGGGTTCACCTCGGCGAAGCCGCCGGCGACGAAGATGCGCTCGGTGACCTTGCCGCCCTCGTAGACCTCGATGATGCCGGGCCGGACGGTCGAGATCAGCGGCGCGTGGTCGGGCAGCACGCCGAAATCGCCCTCGCTGCCCGGGACCACGACCATCTCGACCGGGCGAGACAGCAAGAGGCGCTCGGGCGAGACCAGCTCGAATTCGATCGTGTCGGCCATGATCAAGCGGCCTCGGCCGCCATCTTCTTGGCCTTCTCGACGGCTTCCTCGATCGTGCCGACCATGTAGAAGGCGGCCTCGGGCAGGTCGTCGTAGTCGCCGGCGACCAGCCCCTTGAAGCCGCGGATCGTGTCCTCGAGCTTCACGAACACCCCCGGCGTGCCGGTGAACACCTCGGCCACGTGGAAGGGCTGCGACAGGAAGCGCTGGATCTTGCGCGCACGCGCCACGGTCAGCTTGTCCTCTTCCGACAGCTCGTCCATGCCCAGGATGGCGATGATGTCTTGCAGCGACTTGTAGGTCTGCAGCACGCGCTGCACGTCGCGCGCGACCTTGTAGTGCTCCTCGCCGACCACGCGCGGGTCGAGGATGCGCGAGGTGGAGTCGAGCGGGTCGACGGCCGGATAGATGCCGAGCTCGGCGATCTGGCGCGACAGCACGGTGGTGGCGTCGAGGTGCGAGAACGACGTCGCCGGCGCCGGGTCGGTCAGGTCGTCGGCGGGCACGTAGATGGCCTGCACCGAGGTGATCGAGCCCTTCTTGGTCGTGGTGATGCGTTCCTGCAGCGCGCCCATGTCGGTCGCCAGCGTCGGCTGGTAGCCCACGGCCGAGGGGATGCGGCCCAAGAGCGCCGACACTTCCGAGCCCGCCTGGGTGAAGCGGAAGATGTTGTCGACGAAGAACAGCACGTCCTGGCCTTCCTCGTCGCGGAAATACTCGGCCAGCGTCAGGCCGGTCAGGCCGACGCGCGCGCGCGCGCCCGGCGGCTCGTTCATCTGGCCGTAGACCAGCGCCGCCTTCGAGCCGGGGCCGTCGAGCTTGATGACGCCCGACTCGATCATCTCGTGGTAGAGGTCGTTGCCCTCGCGCGTGCGCTCGCCGACGCCGGCGAACACCGAGTAGCCGCCGTGCGCCTTGGCGATGTTGTTGATCAGCTCCATGATGATGACGGTCTTGCCGACGCCGGCGCCGCCGAACAGGCCGATCTTGCCGCCGCGCGCATAGGGCGCCAGCAGGTCGACGACCTTGATGCCGGTGACCAGCACCTGCGCCTCGGTCGACTGGTCGACGAACTCGGGCGCCGGGCGGTGGATCGGCAGGGTCCTCTTGGCGTTGACCGGGCCGCGCTCGTCGACCGGCGCACCGATCACGTTGACGATGCGGCCGAGCGTCTCGGGGCCGACCGGCACGGAGATCGGGCCGCCGGTGTCGACCACCGGCTGGCCGCGCACCAGGCCGTCGGTCGTGTCCATGGCCACGGTGCGCACGGTGTTCTCGCCGAGATGCTGCGCCACTTCCAGCACCAGCTTGTTGCCCTGGTTGTCGACGTCGAGCGCGTTCAGGATCGCCGGCAGCTCGCCGTCGAAGCGTACGTCGACGACCGCGCCGAGCACCTGCGTGACGCGGCCCGTCGTGTTCTTGGAGGTTTGTGCTTCAGCCATGTCCGTCGCTCCTGGGGCAGAATTCGCTTACAGCGCCTCGGCGCCCGAGATGATCTCGATCAGCTCTTTCGTGATCATCGCCTGGCGCTGGCGGTTGTAGCTGAGGGTCAGCTTGTTGATCATGTCGCCGGCGTTGCGCGTCGCGTTGTCCATCGCGCTCATGCGCGCGCCGTGCTCCGAGGCATTGCTCTCCAGGAGCGCGCGGAACACCTGCACCGACAGGTTGCGCGGCAGCAGGTCGGCCAGGATCTCGGCCTCGTCCGGCTCGTACTCGTAGGCGGCGAGCGCCCGTCCATCCGTATCAGGGGCGCCGGCCTCGGCCCTGGCGGCGGGCGGCGCGAACGGGATCAGCTGCTGCTCGGTCACCACCTGGCTGATGGCCGACTTGAAGCGGTTGTAGACGACGGTGCAGACGTCGAACTCGCCCGCCCCGAACATCTGCGTGATGCGGTGCGCGACCTTCTCGGCGTGGTGGAAGCCGAGGCTCGGCCGGCCGATCTCGTCGATCGTGCCGATGATCAGGTTGCCGAGGTCGCGCCGCAGCATGTCGCGCGCCTTGCGCCCGACGCAGAGGATCCTGACGGTCTTGCCGTCGGCGATCAGGCGGCGCGCCTTGGCGCGCACGAAGCGCGCGATCGAGGAGTTGAAGCCGCCGCACAGGCCGCGATCGGAGCTGACCGGCACCAGGAGGTGCACGGCGTCCCGGCCGGTGCCGGCCAGGAGCGGCGGCGCGCCCTCGGATCCCGCGAGGCTGGCGCTGAGCGAGCCCAGCATCCGCTCCATGCGCTCGGCATAGGGCCGCGCGGCCTGCGCCTGCTCCTGCGCGCGGCGCAGCTTCGCCGCCGCGACCATCTTCATGGCCGACGTGATCTTGCGCGTCGACTTGACGCTGTTGATCCGGGTGCGAAGGCTCTTGAGGGTCGCCATCGGATGGCCCTAGCAGGCTGTTGCGATCAGGCCGTGAAGCCCGTGGCGAACTTGTCGAGGAAGGTCTTGAGCTTTTCTTCCGTCGCCTGGGTCAACTCGCGCTTGTCGCGGATCTCGGCCAGGATGTCCGGCGCCTTCGACTTGACCTCGGCCAGCATCGTCAGCTCGAAGCGCGTCACGTCGTTGATCGCGACGCGGTCGAGATAGCCGCGCACGCCGGCGAAGATCGCCACGACCTGCTCCTCGACCGCGTAGGGCTTGTACTGCGGCTGCTTGAGCAGCTCGGTCAGCCGCGCGCCGCGCGCGAGCAGGCGCTGGGTCGCGGGGTCGAGGTCCGAGGCGAACTGGGCGAAGGCAGCCATCTCGCGGTACTGCGCGAGCTCGAGCTTGATGCGGCCGGCGACCTGCTTCATCGCCTTGATCTGCGCCGCCGAGCCGACGCGCGACACCGACAGGCCGACGTTGATGGCCGGGCGGATGCCGCGATAGAACAGCTCGGTCTCGAGGAAGATCTGCCCGTCGGTGATCGAGATCACGTTGGTCGGGATGTAGGCCGACACGTCGCCGGCCTGCGTCTCGATCACCGGCAGCGCGGTGAGCGAGCCCGATCCGTTGTCGTCGTTCATCTTGGCCGCGCGCTCGAGCAGGCGCGAATGCAGGTAGAACACGTCGCCGGGATAGGCTTCGCGCCCGGGCGGGCGGCGCAGCAGCAGCGACATCTGGCGATAGGCGACCGCCTGCTTCGACAGGTCGTCGTACACGATCACGGCGTGCATGCCGTTGTCGCGGAAATACTCGCCCATCGTGCAGCCGGTATAGGGCGCCAGGAACTGCAGCGGCGCCGGCTCCGACGCGGTGGCGGCGACGACGATGGAGTATTCCATCGCGCCGTTGTCCTCGAGCGTCTTGACGATCTGCGCCACGGTCGAGCGCTTCTGGCCGACCGCGACGTAGATGCAATAGAGCTTGCGCTTCTCGTCGCCCGAGGCGTTGATGCCCTTCTGGTTGATGAAGGTGTCGATCGCGACGGCGGTCTTGCCGGTCTGGCGGTCGCCGATGATGAGCTCGCGCTGGCCGCGGCCGACCGGCACCAGGCTGTCGATGGCCTTGAGGCCCGTCTGCACCGGCTCATGCACCGACTTGCGCGGGATGATGCCGGGCGCCTTGACGTCGACGCGCTTGCGCTCCGCGCCCTTGATCGGGCCCTTGCCGTCGATCGGGTTGCCGAGCGCATCGACGACGCGGCCGAGCAGGCCCTTGCCCACCGGCACGTCGACGATGGCGCCGGTGCGCTTGACGGTGTCGCCTTCCTTGATCGAGCGGTCGTCGCCGAAGATCACGACGCCGACGTTGTCGTTCTCCAGGTTCAGCGCCATGCCCTTGATGCCGCCGGGGAACTCGACCATCTCGCCGGCCTGGACGCGGTCGAGCCCGTGCACGCGGGCGACGCCGTCGCCGACCGACAGCACCTGGCCCACCTCGGCGACATCGGCCTCGGAGCCGAAATTCGCGATCTGCTGCTTGAGGATTGCCGAGATCTCGGCGGCGCGGATATCCATCAGCCCAGCCCTTTCATCGCCAGCTCCATCTTCTGGAGCTTGGTCTTCAGTGAACTATCGACCATGCGGCTGCCGACGCGCACGACCATGCCGCCGAGCAGCGACGGGTCGACCCGCGTCTCAACCGAAACCTTGGCTCCGACGGCCTGGCGCAAGGAGGCCGTCACCGCCTCGGCCTGCGCCGCGGACAGCGGCACAGCCGAGGTGACCTCCGCCGCGATCTCGCCGCGCCGGCGCGCGAGCTCCGCGAGGTAGGCCTTGATCATCGCCGGCAGCGCGAACAGGCGGCGGTTCTGCGCCACCAGGCCCAGGAACTTCGCGGTCAGCGCGTCGGCGCCCATCTTGTCGAGGATCGCCTTGACGGCGCGGCCCTGCTCGTGGCGGCCCAGAACCGGGCTGCGGATCAGCCGCGTCAGGTCGGCGCTTTCGTCCAGCGCCTTGGCAAGGCTGCGCAGGTCGGAAGCGACCCGGTCCAGCGCCTTGCCTTCGTCGGCAAGTTCATACAGAGCGGCGGCGTAGCGTTCGGCCAGACCGGCCATACCCGTCGATTCGGCTGCCACGATGAAAGCGCCCGTCCCAAAGAAATCAGCAGGATTCCGGAAGCGACGCGGCGCTTGGGAAGCCAATGTCCCGCGCCGCAAAACGAACCGGCCCTTGCCGCCAGACCCCCGCCGGCAAGGCGCGCGATTGCTAGCACGGGCCCCGGGTGCGGTGCAAGAAGAAGGGAGGCCGCGCGTGTGTCGCCCGGCCCGACGGAAATGCAATCGGTTTCAAGCCGTTGCGCCCCGCCTTCCCTGCCCTGCGACAACGCCGCCGGGGCGGGCGGCGGCGGTGCCCGCCTTTTCGCCGGTCGGCGCAACGCCGCGCGCTCGCAGGATTGTGCACGGTCGCGCGTGATCTATTCCACCACGGCACCGCGGGGGGCACTTATATTGCGTGCGCATGACACTGCTGACGGTCCTCGGAATAGGATCGGCGACGTGACCGGCGCGGCTTGTCGGCACGAACGCACGGCGACGCGCGCGCTCACGCGCCGCCAGGTGCTGCGGCACACGGCAGCGCTGGCGCAGGCGCTGGCCGCGACCGCCGCCCAGGCTTCCCTGCCGTTGCCGGCGGCCGCGGCGGAAGCGCCGACGTTCGTTCTGCATCGCGGATGGATCCTGACGGCGCGCGACATCGAGGTGCTCGGGCTCGGATGATCCTCGACACCGATCGCGACGCTTCCTGGCTCCCGGAACGGATCTACGACGTCTGCGTTTGCGGCGCCGGACCCGCCGGGATAACCCTGGCCCGGCGCCTGGCCGCGCGCGGATGCGACGTCGCCCTGATGGAGGCCGGCGGCTTCGGGCCGTCTGCCGAGTCGACCGACGCGTACAGGGGCGACAGCGTCGGAATCCCCTTCCTGCCGCTCCATGTCGGCCGGCTGCGCTATTTCGGCGGCACCTCGAACCATTGGACCGGGCACGCGCCCGCGCTGGACGCGGTCGACTACCGGCCGCGGCCGGATTGCGACCTCGACGGCTGGCCGTTCGGCAGGGAGGAGCTCGATCAGTACGCCGACGAGGCGGGCGCGATCCTGGAGAGCCGCGTGCCCGAGCACGCCCACGACCCGCTGGGCTTCGACGGCAAGGACGAGTTGCGCGCGGTCGCGATCCCGCTCAGCCCGCCCGTGCGCTTTTCCGCGAAGTACCGGCGCGAGATCGAGCGATCGGACCGGATCTGGCTGCATCTGCACGCGAACCTGGTCGACTTCGCCTTCGACCCCGACCGGCGCGGCGTGACCGGCGCCCGCTTCCGGCCATTGCGGCGCAAGCAGGAGTTCGTCGTGCGCGCGCGGCACTATGCGCTGTGCCTGGGCGGCATCGAGAACGCCCGACTGCTGCTGAACTGCCGCGCCCGGTCCGAATCCGGCCTCGGCAACGAGACCGGCCTGGTCGGCCGCTTCTTCTGCGACCACCCGCATGTCCGCATCGGGTGGCTGCTCTATGACCGGCAGCGCGTGCCGGCCTTCGCCGGGGAGCGCTACTACGCGCCGACCGAGGGATTCATCGCGCGCGAGCAGGTGCTGAACTATTGCCTGCGCCTGCCCGGCACGGCGATGGCGTCCGGCGACGGTCTCGGCGCGAGGCTGCGCGAGGCGGCGTGCTCCACCGAGTTCATCCGCGCGCTTGCCGCGGCGATCGGCTCGGCGCCGTTCGACTGCGGCAACGGCGCGGGGCCGGGGCTGCTGCCGATCGAGGGCGTGTTCGAGCAGGCGCCCAATCCGGACAGCCGCGTGACCCTGACAGACGCGCTGGACGCGTTCGGCCTGTGCCGCGCCCGGCTCGACTGGCGTGTCGGCGCGCTCGACCTTCGCACCATGCGCGTCGCCGTCACGCAGATCGGCCGTCGCTTCGCCGCGAGCGACCTGGGCCGCGTCCAGATGGCGCCGTGGCTCGTGGCGGAGCCGCCCTACGTGCCCGAGCGTCGCGAAGGCTTCTTCGGCGGCAGCCACCATATCGGCACCACGCGGATGGCCGACCACCCGCGCGCCGGCGTGGTCGACCGCGACGGCCGCCTGTTCGGCGCGGCGAACCTCTATGTCGGCGGCTCGAGCGTGTTTCCCCGCTCGGGCTGGGCCAACCCGACCTACACGATCGTCCAGCTCGCCCTCAGGCTGGGCGACCACCTGGCGGCGCGGGTGAAGGGGTAGAGCGGCGCCGGCGCGAGCGGCGAGCGCTCCTGCGTAATATTTTCAAGATGTTGCAAGCAAGAGGAATCCCCTCCGGCGTTGCCGCCGGAGGGTAATCCTTCGAGTGGAAAACCACCTTACCGTGGTTTCCCAACCGACTCCCGCGCGCAATATTGCAGAGTTGGTCAACCAGGTCAATAATTCGCATGTGGATAACGCGACAACAGAACGGAAGCGCCCATGCAGCCGATCGAAGGACGGACCCTCGGCATCGACCTAGGCATCGGATCCTGTGGTTGGGCGGTCATCGAGGAAGACGGCGCAGCGGGCCGCGTCGTTGCGCTCGGCGTGCGCACGTTCGACGTGCCCGAGACGGACAAGGAACGGACTCCGACCAATCAGCTGCGCCGGCAGCATCGCGGGCTGCGCACCGTGCTACGGCGCCGACGCAAGCGGATGAACGAAGTCCGGCGCCTGTTCAAGGAACGCGGCCTCCTGGCCGGCGATGGCAAGCATGCCTTGAAGATTCCGAACATCAATCCCTGGAAGATCCGCTCGGACGGATTGCAGCGCAAGCTGAATGGCGATGAGCTCGCGGTCGCACTCGGCCATATCGCCAAGCACCGCGGTTTCAAGTCGAACAGCAAAAGGGACCGCGGTGCGAATGCGCCGAAGGATTCGTCGGCGATGCTCCAGCAGATCGAGCATACGCGTCAGCGACTCGGCACCTACCGCTCCGTCGGCGAGATGTTCTGGAAGGACGCGGAATATGCCGGACGCAAGCGCAACCGCGACGGCGACTATTCGAGATCCATCCTACGTGAGGATCAGGAGCGCGAAACACGATTGCTGTTCGACGCACAGCGGCGCTTGGGCAGCACGTTCGCATCGGAGGAGCTGGAAGCGGCTTTCATCAAGGAGGCCTTCGATCAGAAGCCGCTCGCCGACAGCGAGGACAAGGTCGGCCCCTGCCCATTCGAGAACGGCGAGAAGCGAGCGGCCAAACGAAGCTACTCGTTCGAATTGTTCCGCTTCCTATCGAGGCTCACGGCCCTTCGGGTCGGCAAAGAGCAGCGGCCGCTGACGGCTCAGGAGATTGGTGACGCATCCGCCGATTTCGGATCACACAAAGGCGTTTCCTTCAAACGCCTGCGGAAACTGATCCGCCTTGCCGACACTGATCGGTTCGAGGGCATTCCCTTCGAAGAGGAGGGCAAACGCGATGTCGTCGCCCGCGCCGGCGATGCGGCGGCAGGCACCTGGGCGCTGCGCAGCGTGCTCGGAGATGCATTCCAGTCGCTTCTCAGGATGCCGGACAAGCTGGATCGCATCGCATTCGTGCTGTCGTTCCGGGAAGACCTGGAATCGATTCGCCGCGGCCTAAGCCAGATCGGCCTGGAACCTCTCGTCCTAGAGGCGCTCATGTCCGGCGCCAAGGAGGGTGCGTTCGGTCACTTCAGCAGGGCGGGACACATTTCGGCCACGGCGTGCCGCAACCTGATCCCGCACCTGCTTCAGGGCCTGATGTACTCCGATGCCTGCAAGGCGGCCGGATACGATCATGCTGCGCGCCGTGCCGTCGGCGCCGACGAGATCGCCAATCCCGTGGCCCGCAAGGCGCTGTCGGAAGCGCTCAAGCAGGTTCGCGTCATCGTTCGGGAGTACGGCCTGCCCGGACGCATTCACGTCGAGTTGGCGCGCGACGTCGGCAAGAGCAAGGAAGAGCGCGACGAGATCCGGTTCGGCATCGAAAAGCGCAATAAGCAGAAGGATCAGCTGCGCGAGGAGTTCCAGGACACCGTCGGGACGGAACCAAGCGGTGGAGAGGATTTGCTTCGATACGAATTGTGGAAGGAGCAGCGCGGGCGCTGCCTCTACACGGATCAGCCGATCCACCCGCACGCAATCGTCGGTGCCTCTGCCATGCCAGCGCCAACCAGGAGAAGAAGGGGCGAACCCCATACGAATGGTTTGGGCACGACCTTGCAACGTGGGACAGCTTCGTCGAGCGCGTAGAGACCGTGAAGGAGATGAAGGGGAGGAAGAAGCGCAATTACCTGCTGAAGGACGCATCGATCCTCGAGGAGAAGTTCCGCCCCCGGAATCTCAACGACACTCGGTACGCAACACGCCTGCTGGCGGACGAGCTGAGGCGGATGTATCCGGAAGACGGGATACGTCGGATTTTCTCGCGGCCGGGTCCGCTGACGGATCGTCTACGTCGCGGCTGGGGAATCCAGCACCTGAAGAAAGGTCCGGACGGATCGCGTGTCGAGGATGACCGCCATCACGCTCTCGACGCCCTGGTCGTCGCCGCGACGAGCGAAAGCGCGCTGCAACGGCTGACCCGGGCTTTCCAGGACGCGGAGCGGATCGGCGCGCATCGCGATTTCAGCCGCCTCGACCCGCCTTGGCCAGGATTCGTCGAAGATGCAAGAAGCGCCCTGATGACGGTCTTCGTGTCGCGCGCCGAGCGGCGCCGCGCGCGCGGTGAAGGGCATGCAGCGACGATCCGCCGGATCGAGCGGGTCGATGGCATCCCCGTCGTTTATGAACGAAAGAGCATCGACGCGCTAACGCTGAACGACCTCGATCGCGTCAAGGACCCCGAGCGCAACGCCAAGCTGATGGAAGCCCTGCGCGCCTGGCTCGCTGACGGCAAACCGAAGGACCGCAGGCCTCTTTCACCCAAAGGCGATCCCATCGCAAAGGTCCGCCTTAAGACGAGCAAGAAGCCAGACGTGCTTGTCCGCGACGGTGCCGCTGACCGCGGAGAAATGGTGCGAGTCGACGTGTTCCGCAAGAAGAATCACCGGAACACGTGGGAATTCTATCTGGTGCCGATCTATCCGCACCAAGTAGCGGACACTGCGGATTGGCCCAAGCCGCCGAGTCGAGCCATTCAGGGCGGTAGCACCGAAGATCAATGGCCGGAAATCGATCAAAGCTATGAATTCTGTTGGAGTATGTACCCGTTGAGTTATCTCGAACTCGTCAAGGCAGACGGTGAGATCATCGGCGGATACCTGAGAAGCGTTGATCGCAACACCGGCGCGCTGACAATGTCGCCTGATCGCTCCAAACAGGAGATTCGAAAGGGGATTGGCGCCAGAACCCTCAAAACATTCCGAAAATATTCGGTCGATCGGCTGGGTAGGCGGTTCGAAGTCGCGCGCGAGACCCGCACATGGCATGGCGTGGCCTGCACCTGAGCAAGCCATCGCGCTTGAGCTACGCAGACGGCCAGGTGGTCGTCGCGCAGGACGACGGCGAAGTTCGCCTGCCCATCGAAGACATCGCCTGGATCGTGCTCGACACGCCGCAATCCACCGTGACGGGGACGCTGCTGTCGGCTTGCATGGCGGCAGGGATCGCCATCGTCGTCACCGACGAGAAGCACACGCCGTCCGGGGTAGCACTGCCCTTTCACCGCCATTTCCGCCAGGGCGAGATCGCCCAGCTTCAGACCGCGATGAGTGGTCCCCTCAAGAAGCGGCTTTGGCAGAAGATCGTACGACTCAAGATCGAGAACCAGGCCGCAGTGCTGACGGCTGCTGGCCGCGATGGCGCACGTACCCTGGCGGAGATGGCGCGCTTGGTCGGGTCCGGCGACCCGGACAACGTCGAAGCGCGCGCCGCCCGCGCCTATTGGGGCTATCTCTGGACCGATTTCCGGCGCGAAGATGAGGGCGACCGCCGCAACAAGCTGCTGAACTACGGCTACGCGGTGGTCAGGGCGGGCTTGGCTCGGGCCCTGGTCGCGTCCGGCCTGCTCCCGGCGCTCGGCATCAAGCATGCGAGCGTCACCAACGCATTCAACCTCGCCGACGACCTGGTGGAGCCGTTCAGGCCCTTCGTCGACTGGCTGGCGTGGCGCACGGCGGACGAGGGGCGGCCGTCGCGCGACGACCTGACGATCGAGGATCGCCGAGCAATGGCGGGCGTGCTGCTGGCGACCGCGCGGCTCGGCAGCGAGACGGCCACTCTCATTGTCGCCTCCGAACGGGCCGCGGAATCGCTGGTGCGGGCCGTGGAGGCGTCTCTATCCGATGCGCTGGAGCTGCCCGCTTTCGCCGGATGAGGCGCGATGAAGCCGGAGGAGGTCCGGATCTTGTGGCTGTTCGTGTTCTTCGACCTGCCCGTGGGCACGAAGAAGGAAAGACGTGCGGCCGCGCGATTCCGCAACTTCCTCAAGGACGACGGGTATATGATGCTCCAGTGGTCCGTGTACGCTCGTGTCTGTCGCGGCGACGAGGCCGTGGACAAGCACATCCAGCGGGTGACCAAGAACCTGCCGTCGAAGGGAAGCGTCCGCGCTCTGCAAGTGACGGACAAGCAGTATGCTCGGATGCGACTGCTGCTCGGCGAGGCGACGAAAAATGAGAAAGTGGCCCCGCAACAGCTGGTCCTGCTCTGATTTCGGCCTTGGTAAGGAGACCGAAATCAGAGCGCTTCCAGATACTTCCGCCGAACCGAGCCTACTCGATGGGAGTCGGTAGGGAAACCACGGCAGCCCTGCGCGCGGATGAACTCCTGGAACTAGCCTACTCGATGGGAGTCGGTAGGGAAACCACGGCCCAGGCCAAGCTGTACCGCAAGCTGCATATAGCCTACTCGATGGGAGTCGGTAGGGAAACCACGGCGCCCATCCATCCTTCCTCGCGCCAGCCCCCAGCCTAC
>JAKLKW010000135.1 GCA_023150455.1 Alphaproteobacteria bacterium
GGGAGCGTCGCCGCTCCCCCCGACCGTGGTTCCGGCCTTGCCGGATCACTCCTTGATGTCGACGCCGTAGAACAGATGGCCGCCGAACGGATGCAGCTTGAAGTCGATCACTTCCTTGCGGACCGGCTTGTTCTGCACCGAGTGCGCGATGGTCATCCACGGCGCCTCTTCCTTGAAGATCACCTGCGCCTTCTTGTACAGCTCGGTGCGCTTGTTGACGTCGGCGATCTTGCGCGCCTGCTGCATCAGGTCGTCATAGGGCTTGAAGCACCAGCGCGACGTGGACATCTTGGCCGCGTCGCAGCCCAGCAGCACGTTGAGGAAGTTGTCCGGGTCGCCGTTGTCGCCGGTCCAGCCCAGCAGCACGGTCTGCTGCTCGCCGGTGCGCACGCGCTTCAGGTACTCGGCCCACTCGTAGGTGACGATCTTCGCCTTGACGCCGACCTTGTCGAGATCGGCCTGGATCATCTCGGCCATGCGCTTGGCGTTGGGATTGTACGGGCGCTGCACCGGCATCGCCCACAGGTCGGTTTCGAAGCCGTTGGGCAGGCCCGCTGCCGCCAGCAGCGCCTTGGCCTTGGCCGGGTCGTACGGATAGTCCTTCACGTCGTCGTTGTAGGACCAGATCGTCGGCGGAATCGGGTTCTTCGCCGCCTTGCCCGCGCCCAGATACACCGCGTCGATGATCGCCTGCTTGTTGACGGCGTAGTTCATCGCCTGGCGCACGCGCTTGTCGTCGAAGGGCTTCTTCTCGGTGTTGAAGGCCCAATAGCCGATGTTGAGACCCTCCTGGCTCATCAGGTTGATGTTCGGGTCCTTCTTCATCGCCTCGAGATCGGCCGGGTTCGGATAGGGCATGAGGTGGCACTCGCCCGCCTTGACCTTGGCCCAGCGCACCGACGCATCGGGCGTGATCGCGAAAACCAGGTCGTCGATCTTCGCCTTGCCGGCCCAGTAGCTCGGGTTGGCCTTGAAGCGGATCACGGCGTCCTTCTGGTAGCTGACCAGGTAGAACGGCCCGGTGCCGATCGGCTCGAGGTCGAGCTTCTCGGGCGTGCCCGCCTTCATCATCTTGTCGGCGTACTCGGCCGACTGGATCGAGGCGAAGTCCATCGCCATGTTGGCGATGAACGGCGCCTCGGGCGCGTTGAGCTGGAAGACGACGGTGTGGTCGTCCTTCTTGGTGATCGACTTCAAGAGCTTGCCCATGCCCATGTCGACGAAGTACGGGTACTTGCCGCCCGAGACCTTGTTGAACGGGTGCTCGGGCTTCCAGGCGCGCTCGAAGGTGAAGATCACGTCATCGGCGTTGAAGTCGCGCGTCGGGGTGAAGGTCTTGCTGGTGTGCCACTTCACGCCCTTGCGCAGCTTGAACGTGTAGGTCTGGCCGTCCTCGGACACGTCCCAGGATTCGGCAAGGCCGGGAATGATCTTGGTGGAGCCGCGCTCGAACTCGGTCAGCCGGTTGTAGAGCGGGCGACCGGAAGCGTCGAAGGTGGTGCCGGCGGTGTGAAGCGCCGGATTGAAGCCTTCCGGGCTGCCTTCCGAGCAGTAGACCAGCGTCTTCGCGGTGGCGGAGCCGGCAAAGGCGAGCGCGGCCGCGACGCCGAGCGCCGCGAGTCCGATATTCGATTTCATGTGATCAGCTCCCTCGGTCATGACCTCGGCGCCGGTACATGGCCGGCGCTTCTGACGCGAATTAGTCGCCGGCCGTCACGGGCTTGTCAACTCACGGATGCTGCCGGGCGGTCCGTCGGGGGAGCGGAGGAATTGCGCGCCGGATGGCGCCCCCAGGCGGGTCCGCGCGGGGGGCGCCATCGGGTCCGGCGGTCAGGCCGCCTGCAGGTTGGTCGCCGCCGGCTTGCCGCGCTCGTTGCTCACGTCGTAGCTGAGCTTCTGGCCCTCGACGAGCGAATCCATGCCCGCGCGCTGCACCGCGCTGATGTGCACGAACACGTCGTTCGTGCCGTCGCTCGGCTGGATGAAGCCATAGCCGCGCTGCGCGTTGAACCACTTGACGGTACCGGTAGCCATGTAGGTCTCCTTCGTCCTGACGTTGCGCCCGAATCCAGGCGCGAATCCGTCCGCGCGCCCATCGCGCGGGCCGGCAGTACAACCTGGATCTTGGGTCGTCTTGAAACGCCGCCCCGTGGGGTATCGGTCGTACCGGGGAGCGAAACGGCCAAGCTGGGCCAAAACGTCGATTGCAGCCGGGGAAGAAACGCCAAAACCGCGTTATTGTCAAAGCAAATCCGGGATTTGGACGAGGGCTTGGCAGCGATGCCGCCGGCGTGACAGGTTCGAAGCCGGGATCCGCGGGATCGGGAAAGACAACGGGAGGACAACGTGGCGACAGCGAAATCGGGCGGCGCCAGGCACGTCGCGGTGGTCGGCGCCGGGCTGATCGGCCGCGCCTGGGCGATCGTGTTCGCGCGCGCGGGCGCCGAGGTCGCGCTCTACGACGCGTCGAAGCCGGCGCTGGATGCGGCGCTGAAGGCGATCGGCGGCAGCCTGAAGGACCTCGTGCGCGCCGGCCTGCTGAAGAACGCGGCGGCGGTCCTGAAGCGCATTCGCGCCACGCAGGACCTGCGCGACGCCGTGGCCGGTGCCGAGTACGTGCAGGAGAACACGCCGGAGAAGGTCGAGCAGAAGCGCGCGATCTTCGCCGAGCTGGACCGCCTGGCGCCGCCGGGCGCGATTCTCGCCAGCTCGACCTCGACCATCCAGCCCTCGCGCTTCACCGAGCCGCTCGCGGGCCGCGCGCGCTGCCTGGTCGCGCACCCGGCCAACCCGCCCCATCTCATTCCGATCGTCGAGCTGTGCGGCGCGCCGTGGACCGCGCCGGCGACGGTCGCGCGCGCGCGCTCGATCATGGAGGCCGCCGGCATGACGCCGATCGCCGTCCGCAAGGAGATCGAGGCCTTCATCCTCAACCGCCTGCAGATGGCGCTGCTCAACGAGGCGTGCCGCCTGATCGACGCCGGCTACGTCACCGCCGGCGATCTCGACAAGACGCTGAAGGACGGGCTGGCGCTGCGCTGGGTCATCATGGGGCCGATGGAGACGATCGACCTGAACGCGCCGGGCGGCACGGCGGACTACTTCGCCCGCTACGGCGCGCTCATCCGCGCGCTCGACCGCGACATGCGCGGGCAGCCGGACTGGTCGCAGGAGCTGGTCGGACGCCTCGACGCCGAGCGCCGGCGCGCCGTGCCGCTCAAGAAGCACGGCGCGGCGCAGATCTGGCGCGACCGCAGGCTGATGGCGCTCCTCGCGCACAAGCGCGAGGCGGCGCGCCGCATCAGGCCGGCTTGACGGCGGCGCCGGTCTTCATCGACTGCAGCGCCGCTTCCGCCAGCACCAGCGCCTGGCGGCCGTCGCGCGCGCCGACCGCAGGCGCCTTGCCGGCGTTCACGCTGTCGATGAAATGGTCCATCTCGGCGACGTAGGCCTCGGCATAGCGCTCGAGGAAGAAATGCAGCGGCTTGTCGCTGGCGACCCAGTCGTCGCCCGCGCGCTCGACCGTGGTCGGCGTGCGGTTGCCGGCGCGCAGCATGCCCTTCGATCCCAGGACCTCGATGCGCTGGTCGTAGCCGTAGACCGCGCGCCGGCTGTTGTTGATGTGCGCCAGCTTGCCCGAGGCCGTGCGCATCACCACCATCACGCTGTCGACGTCGCCGAGCTGCCCCACCTTCGGGTCGACCAGGCAGGAGCCGGTCGCGTAGAGCTCGACCGGCTCCTCGCCCAGCAGCCAGCGCGCCATGTCGAAGTCGTGGATCGTCATGTCGCGGAACTGGCCGCCGCTCACCTTCAGGTACTCGAGCGGCGGCAGGCCGGGGTCGCGGCTGGTGATGATCACCTGCTCCAGCGTGCCGACCTCGCCCGCGCCGAGGCGGTCGCGCAGCGCCTTGAAGCTCGGGTCGAAGCGGCGGTTGAAGCCGACCAGCATCGGCACGCGCGCCTTCTCGACCTCCTTGAGGCAGGCGTCGACGCGCGCCAGCGACAGGTCGATCGGCTTCTCGCAGAAGATCGCCTTGCCGGCCCTGGCCGCGGCGATGGCGAGGTCGGCGTGCGTGTCGGTCGACGACGCGATGACCACCGCGCCGACCTTCGGGTCGCCCATGGCCGCGTCGCGGTCCACCGCCTTGGCGCCGTGGCGATCCGCCAGAAGCTGCGCGGCTCTCGCGTTCACGTCGACGACGTAGCGCAGCCGCGCGCCCTCGCTGCGCGCGAGCGTGGCGGCATGGATGGCGCCGATGCGCCCGGCGCCGAATTGCGCGAACTCGATCATCGCTGGATTCTCCCTTCGGCCGCGCCGGAAGTGCAACGGGGGCCGTGTCCCGTCTGCTGGCAGTTGTATAAGGACGTCATAAATCCGTAATCTTGCGCCGGGGTCAACGGGGAAACGCCGCATGAAGACGATACGCCTGACGATGGCGGAGGCGCTGGTGCGCTACCTTGCCGCGCAATCGACCGAGATCGACGGACGCGAGCTGCCGCTGTTCGCCGGCGTGTTCGCCATCTTCGGCCACGGCAACGTCGCCGGGATGGGGCCGGCGCTGCTCCGGCACCGCCGCGTCCTGCCGACCTATCGCGCGCACAACGAGCAGGCGATGGCGCATGCCGCCATCGCCTTCGCCAAGACCTGCGCGCGCCGGCGCATGATGGCCTGCACGACCTCGATCGGCCCGGGGGCGACGAACATGGTGACCGCGGCGGCGGTCGCGCATGTCAACCGCCTGCCGGTGCTGCTCCTGCCCGGGGACGTGTTCGCCTCGCGCCGGCCCGATCCGGTGCTGCAGCAAGTCGAGGACTTCGGCGATGCGACGGCCTCGGCGAACGACTGCTTCCGCCCGGTGTCGCGCTACTTCGACCGCATCATGCTGCCCGAGCAGCTCCTGGTCAGCCTGCCGCAGGCGCTGCGCGTGCTGACCGATCCGGCCGAATGCGGGCCGGCGACTCTGGCGCTGCCGCAGGACGTGCAGGCGGAGAGCTTCGATTTCCCCGCCGCGTTCTTCGCGCCGCGGCGGCATCGCCTGCGCCGCCCCGGCCCCGACCCGATCACGCTCGACGAGGCGGCGGCGGCGCTGAAGCGCGCGCGCAAGCCGCTGATCGTCGCCGGCGGCGGGGTCAAGTACAGCCTGGCGGAGCGCGCGCTCGGCGAGTTCGCCGAGGCGCACGGCGTCCCGGTGGCCGAGACGCAGGCGGGCAAGGGCGCGCTCGCCTGGGACCATCCGGCCAATGTCGGCGCCATCGGCGTGACCGGCTCCACCGCCGCTAACGCGCTGGCCCATGACGCGGACCTCGTGCTGGCGGTCGGCACGCGGCTCGGCGACTTCGCCAGCGGCTCGCGCGCGCTGTTCGCCGATCCGCGCGTCGCGCTCGTGGGCCTCAACGTCGTGCCGTTCGACGCCGGCAAGCATGGCGGCCTGGCGCTGGTCGCCGATGCGCGCCGCGGCTTGAAGCACCTGGCCGCGGCGCTCGAAAGCTGGCGCGCGCCCGATGCCTGGACCGCCAGGGCGCGCCGCCTCGTCGCGAGCTGGAACAAGACCGTCGACCGCGTCACCGCGCCGCCGCCGAGCCGCAGCAACGCGCTGCCGACCGACGCGCAGGTGCTCGGCGCCGTCAACCGCGCCGCCGGCCGCGACGGCATGGTCGTGTGCGCCGCCGGCGGCCTGCCGGGCGAGCTGCACAAGCTCTGGCGTGCGCTCGACTCGACCGCGTACCACCTCGAGTACGGCTACTCCTGCATGGGCTACGAGATCGCCGGGGGCCTGGGCGCCCGCATGGCGGCGCCGCAGCGCGAGGTGTTCGTCATGGTCGGCGACGGCAGCTACCTGATGATGAACTCCGAGATCGCGACGTCCGTCGCGCTCAAGCAGAAGCTCGTCGTCGTCGTGCTCGACAATCGCGGCTTCGGCTGCATCCACCGCCTGCAGACGGTCGGCTGCGGCCTCGACCCGTTCAACAACCTGCTGGAGGACGCGGCGCCGCGCATCGATTTCGCGCAGCATGCCGCGAGCCTGGGCGCGACCGCCGAGAAGGTCGCCGGCATCGGCGAGCTCGAGCAGGCGCTGAAGCGCGCGCGCGCCGCCGCGCGGACCTGCGTGGTCGTGATCGACACCGACCCGCAGCGCGGCACGGCGGAAGGCGGCGCTTGGTGGGACGTGCCGGTGAGCGGCAAGGCACGCGCGGCGTACGAGAAGGCGAGGTCGAGGCAGCGGCTGGCATAGAGGCGGCGTTCGCGTCCTTCGACGAGCTCGGGACGAGGCATCGGCGCTACCGCATGAGCCAGCTCGCCCCGTCCCACATGAGCTTCAGCCCGCTCAGCAGCAGGAAGGCGTAGCACACGCGCAGGAACAGCCGGTCGTTGACGCGCTTCAGCATCCACGCGCCGGCCAGGATGCCGACGGGCGCCAGCGGGCTCAGCGCCAGCGACGTGCCGAGATTGCCCGCGCTCAACTGGCCGAGAAACCAGTAGGGCACGAGCTTGGTGTAGTTGACGGCGGCGAAGAAGATCACCGCCGTGGCGACCAGCGCGGTCTTGTCGAGGCCGAGCGGCAGCACGTAGATGTTGAACGGCGGCCCGCCGGCATGGCTCATGAAGCTGGTGTAGCCGCTCAAGGCACCCCACAGCCAGCCCCGGAACCGGCTCGGCCGCGCGGCCCCGTGCGGACGCCGGCCGAACCAGTAGTTCAGCACGAATCCCGTGGCCAGCACACCGATCATGAGCCGCAGCAGGTGCTCGTCGAGCAGGCTGAAGGTCAGGCCGCCGACCGCGATGCCGAGCACGGCGCCGGGCAGCATGGCCGACATGACGGATTGGTCCCAGCGGCCCCAGTAGGTCCACAGGCCGACCAGGTCCATCACGCACAGGATCGGCAGCATGACGGCCGCCGCCTGCGGCACCGGGATGGCCAGCGCCATCAGCGGCACCGCCATCATGCCGATGCCGGTGCCGAAGCCGCCCTTGGAGATGCCGGTGAGCAGGATCGCCGGGACGGCCAGCGCATAGAACAGCGGATCGGCGATCACGCCTCACGCCGATCCGATGCGGCCGCCGCTCCGCCGGTGGACCAGCCGCTCAGTCCGAGCTCTCGGGCCCGTAGACGCGTCGGCCGCTGCGCGTGGTGCCGGGCGGCCGGGCAAGGCCGCCGAACACGTAGCCGATCTTGCCCGAGGGCGTCTCGACCTTGAGCCACGGCGTCTGCCGCCGGCCGGGGATGACCTCCAGCACCTTGATCGCCTGCTCGTCGACGTAGTACTCGCCGGCGATGAACGACACCTGCGAGGTCGGCTGCGGGTAGATGCGCACGTTGCCCTGGCCGCCCGGCGTGTTGGCGGTCCAGTACTCGACCTTCTGCTCCGGCGGCGCCGCCTGCGTCAGCGGCGGCGGCGTGGTCGCGCCGGTGGTGATGGCCTGCGCCGTGCCCGACGCGGTCGAGGCGGCCTGTCCCGGCAGGCTGGGGGTCGAAGAGGCCGTGGTCGACGCGGGCGCCGGCGCCGGCCCGCCGGCAGCAGCGGTCGCGACGCCCGCGAGTTGCGCGCCGAACACATAGCCGACGTCCTGGCCGCCATAGGAAACGCGGTACCAGTCCGTCCCGGGTACGTCCGCGGTCACCGTGACCGGCTGGCCGGCGGGGATGGTGCTGACCTGCGCCGAGTCGGCGTTGGGCTGCTGGCGTACCACGGCCTGGCGGCTGGTCGTGTATTGCTTGCCGACGACGGCCTTGCCGGGCGCGGCGGCGGGGGCCGGCGCGGCAGCCGGTTTCGCCGCCGGCTTCTTCGCCGCGGGTTTCGGCGCGGGTGCGGCCGCCGGGGCCGCCGCCGGCGCGGCGGGCTTCTGCAGCGCGTTCATCCGCGTCTTCGCCAAGGCGGCGAACTTGCCGTTGGGATAGGTATCCAGGTACGCCTTGTACTCGGCCGGGTCCTTGCTGCTCTTGATGGAATCCCAGAAGGCCAGCTCCGCCGCGTCGGTCGCCTGCGCCAGCTGTATCGGGCGGGGTCTCTCGGCGGCTTCGGCGATGCCGCTCATGCCCGGCGTCGCCAGCAGCGCCAGCGCCGTCATGGCAGCGCCGACCATCATGCGTTTCTCGGTCATCGTCCCCTCCTGCGGGCCGAATGGTCAGCCGGCCGCCACACACGTGGCTTTTCGACGGGCGGCCGGATCCGGGCGATCGCGCCGGGAAGAGTGCCGCCGGGGCGGCGGCGATGCAAGGCCGACCGGAATCCTCCGCCGGTTGATCCAGGTCAAAGCGCCCGGCGCGCCGGGAACCATAATTCGGGCACTCGCATTGAGTGGATCGCCACTCGAGCAAGGGAGAGATTTCATGGCTGAACAACCGAAATCCGTTCCGGCGGCCGGCGCACGCCAGGTTCCTGGATGGCGCAGCCTCCATGACGAGGTCGACCGCATGATGTCGAGCTTCTTCGGCGGCGGCACGAGCCGCTTCCCGGCGCGCCTGTTCGAATCGGAAATGCTGCCGCGCACCGGCGACGGCCAATTGACGCCGCGCATCGACGTGAGCGAGACCGACCAGGCCTTCGAGGTGCAGGCCGAGCTGCCGGGCATGGAGGAGAAGGACGTCGAGCTGCTGCTGCAGGACCACGTCCTGACCATCCGCGGCGAGAAGAAGTTCGAGAAGGAAGAGAAGCGCAAGAACTACCACATGGTCGAGCGGCAGTACGGCAGCTTCCAGCGCTCGTTCGAGCTGCCCGACATCGTCGACGAGGCGAAGATCGCCGCCAGGTTCGACAAGGGCGTGCTGTGCGTGACCCTGCCGAAATCGGCCAAGGCGAAGGAAGCGTCGCGCAAGATCGCCATCGGCAAGGGTTGACAGCGCGCGCGTTGATCCGCGCGCGCCGACATTTGAGTCGGCGGCCGGATCAGCGGCCGCTAATCGCTGAGGACCCGGTGCCGGCGGGCGGCGCGGGCGAAAAGCCCCGCCGCCCGGCACCTATCTGCATCTCGGCATCGGCGCGGCCAACCGCGATCCGGCGCAATTCCCCAATCCCGACCGCTTCGACATCGGCCGCAGTCCCAACCGGCACCTCGCCTTCGCCGCCGGGCCGCATATCTGTCTCGGCAACACGCTCGCGCGCGTGGAAGGCCAGATCGCGATCGGATCGCTCGTGCGGCGCTTCCCCGATCTCCGGCGCGCGGGCGCCTTCGTCCGCGGCGGGCGAGCGCGGTTTCGCGGCTTCGCGCGCTATCCGCTGGAGTTCTGACGATGGCCTATTGGGCTGCCGTCGGTTCGGACGCGGTCGCCCGCGCCTTGCGCAGCGCCGCGGTCGCCGCCTCGTCCACGCCGAGCGGGGTTCCCGTCAGCACGACACCGAACTTCGCGCGCGCGTGGTCGACGGTGTAGTAGCCGCGCCCGACATCGGCCAGCACCAGCGCCGGCTCGCGCTCGAGCGGATCGCCGTAGCCGCCGCCGCCCGGCGTGGAGACGGCGACGACGTCGCCCGGGCCGATCTCGATGTTCTGGTCCTTCGACAGATGCGGCGGCGTGTAGTCGCGCCCGGCCCGCGTGATCCTGACCTTGTTCGTGCCGCCGTCCTCGCCGCCGAGCGCGCCGCGCGGGCCGGTGCGGCCGTGGTCCATCACCATCGACGCGCGCGCCGAGCCGCGCCGGAGGCGGATCCTGTAGTTGATGCCGAAGCCGCCGCGCCGCCTGCCGGCGCCGCCCGAGCCCTCGTGCAGCGAGTATTCCTCGAACAGCACCGGGTAGTACTGCTCCATCACCTCGATCGGCGTGGTCTTGGAGATGCCGATGGTCGAGCAGCCGTTGGACAGGCCGTCGCCCGCCGCGTTGCCGCCATAGCCGCCGCCGCTGATGACGTACATGATGTAGTTGCGGTTGCGCGCGGGATCGTGGCCGCCCAATGCCAGATTGCCGGAGGTGCCGGCGGGCGCGGCGAACAGCCGGTCGGGCATCGCCGGCACCAGCGCGTTGAACACGGCCTCGGCGATGCGCTGGCTGACCTCCGCCGCGCAGCCCGAGACCGGCCGCGGATACCGGGCGTAGAGGAACGTGCCGTCCGGGTCGGCGATGTGCAGCGGGTCGAAGGTCCCGGCGTTGATCGGCACCTCGGGGAAGATGTGCTTCATCGCCAGGTAGATCGACGAGCGCGTCGTGGCGATGACGCTGTTCATCGGCCCGCGGCAGGGCGGCGACGACCGGGACAGGTCGAAATGGAGCTCGGTGTCCTCCTTGCGCACCGTCAGCCGGATGACCAGCGGCTCGTCGACCACGCCGTCGGAATCGACGTAGGACTCGCCGTAGTACTCGCCGTCGGGAATGGTGGCGATGCGCGCGCGCATCAGCCGCGCGGCGCGCGCCTTGAGCTCGCCGATCGCGGTCTCGACCGTGTCCCTTCCGTAGCGGTCGATCAGCGCGGTCAGGCGCTTCTCGCCGATCGCCAGCGCCGCCGCCTGCGCCTTGATGTCGCCGATGCGCTGGTCGGCGATGCGGATGTTGCTGAGGACGATCGACAGGATCTCCTCGTCCATCCGGCCCGCCTTGAACAGCTTGACCGGCGGCAGGCGCAGGCCTTCCTGCTCGACCTCGGTCGCGTTGGCCGAGAACCCGCCCGGCACCATGCCGCCGGTGTCGGGCCAGTGCCCGGTGTTGGACAGCCAGCAGAACAGCTCGCCGCGATAGAAGAACGGCTTGACGAAGCGCACGTCCATCAGGTGCGTGCCGCCGAGATAGGGGTCGTTGACGATGTAGACGTCGCCCGGCGCGAGGTCCTTCGCGCGGTCGATCACCGCCTTGGCGCCGAACTGCATCGTGCCGACGAACACCGGCAGGCCCAGCTCGCCCTGCGCGATCAGCTCGCCCGTCGCGCGATGGTAGATGCCGTCCGACCGGTCGAGCGCCTCGGAGATCACCGGCGAGAAGGCGGCGCGCACGAAGGCCAGGTCCATCTCGTTGCAGACCTGCTGCAGGCCGTTCTCGATCACGGCCAGCGTGACGGGATCGAGTGTCGCCGCGGATGCGACGTCGTTCATGGCGTGCTTGCCTGTACCGATACCACGAGGTTGCCGAACCCGTCGGCCTCCACGCGGTCGCCCGGCTCGATCACGATCGTGCAGTCGAGCTGCTCGACGATGGCGGGGCCGGCGAAGCGGGCGCCGGCCGGCAGCTTCTCGCGGTGATAGACCGCGGTCTCGCGCCATCCGCCCCCGGAGTCGCGATCGGCGTTGAACCAGACGCGCCGCTTGCCGGCCTCGGCGCCGGCGAGGTCGCGCGCGCGCCCGTCGGCCGGCAGCAGCGCGTCGAGCGGCAGGGCCGGGCGGCGGCCGATCACCGCGGTGTGCAGGTTCACGAGCACCGGGCGGATCTCCGGCAGCGCCACCTCGAACCGCTTCCAATAGGCGTCGGCGAAGGCCTGGTGCAGCGCCTCGCGGCTGACGTCGACGCCCGGCAGGCCGACGGTCAGGATGTGGCTCTGGCCCTGGAACTGCATGTCGGCCTCGTGCAGCACCTCGATGCCGTCCACATCGACGCCTTCGCGCGCGATGGTGGCGCGGCCCTCCGCGATCTGCGCTTCCAGCGTATGCCGGACGAGCGCCATGTCCAGCGCCGGCAGCGGCTTGTTGACCGTGTTGACGTAGTCGTGCCGCAGGTCGGCGACGACGCAGCCCAGCGCGTTGGTGATGCCGGGCCGCGCGGGGATCAATAGGCGCGGAATGCCGAGCTCGCGCGCCAATGCGGCGGCGTGCAGCGGCCCGGCGCCGCCGAAGGCGAACAGCGCGAAATCGCGCGGGTCGTGGCCCTTGGCCAGCGACACCATGCGAATGGCGCCGGCCATCCTGTCGTTGGCGACGCGGATGATCGCGGCGGCGGCCTGCTCGGCGTCGAGGCCGAGCGGGCGGCCGACGGCGGCGAGGATCGCGTCGGCGAGGACTTGCATCGACACGGGCGAATCCACCGCCAGCAGGCCCTTCGGGTTCAGCCGGCCGAGCAGCAGGTTGGCATCGGTGATGGTCGGACGCGTGCCGCCTTTGCCGTAGCAGATCGGACCGGGCGCGGCGCCGGCGCTCTCGGGCCCGACGCGCAGCATGCCGGAGTCGTCGAGATGCGCGATCGAGCCGCCGCCGGCGCCGATCGTGTGCACGTCGACCATCGGCACGTGGATCGGCATGGCGTATTCCAGCTCGAGCTCGGCGCTGACGCGCGGCACGCCGCCCTGGATCAGGCCGACGTCCGAGCTGGTGCCGCCCATGTCGTAGGTGATCAGGTCCGGATAGCCGGCCTGGCGCCCGGTATAGGCCGCGGCCATCACGCCCGAGGCCGGGCCCGACATCACGGTGTTGACCGCGGCCTCGGCGGCGATCCGGCTCGACACCGTGCCGCCGTTGCCCTGCATCACCAGCAGCTCGCGCGCAAAGCCCCGCTGCTTCAGCTCGTCGCCGAGCCGCGTGATGTAGCGGTGCAGCACCGGCTGGACCGAGGCGTTCACCGCCGCGGTCACGCCGCGCTCGTACTCGCGGTACTCCGACAGGACGCCGCTGCCGAGCGTGACATAGGCGTTGGGCCACAGCGCGCGCACGATCTCGCCGGCGCGGCGCTCGTGCGCCGGGTTGATGTAGCTGTGCAGGAAGTGGATCACCACCGCCTCGCAACCCATGGCCAGCAGCGCGCGCGCCGCGGCGGCGACCGCCGCTTCGTCCAGCGGTTCGACCACCTCGCCGTCGGCGTCCATGCGCTCGCGCACTTCCAGGCGCAGCTCGCGCGGGATCAGCGGGATGAAGCGCCCGGTCAGCCCATAGGGGGTCGGCCGCGTGCGCCGGCCCAGCTCCAGCGAGTCGCGGAATCCCCTGGTCGTGATCAGGCCGCAGCGGGCGATCTTGCGCTCGAGCAGCGCGTTGGTCGTGGTGGTCGTGCCGTGCACGACGGCCGACAGGCGCGCGGGATCGCCGCCGCTCGCCTTGATCGCCGCCAGCACGCCGAAGGCCTGGTTGTCGGGCGTGGTCGGCACCTTGGCCACGCGCACCGCGCGGGTCCGCGGGTCGATCGCGATCAGGTCGGTGAACGTCCCGCCCACGTCCACGCCGACGATGCTGCCGGCCGCGGCCGGCGAATCCCCGTCTTTCACGTCAGCGCTGCCCGTCCCACAGCTTGATCTCCGATGTCTTCAGGCCGCCGGCGCGCGCATGCACGCGCCCGCCCGTGGTCATGGCGATGTAGAGGCACAGCTCGTCCGGCCGCGGCGCGTCCGGGATGCCCGCCTCGATCGCGCCGAAATGGCTGCGCACGTAGGCGGCGTCCTTGTGATGGATCGGGATGTCGACGCGCATGCCGACGGGTCCCACTTTCATCACCGACGGCACGATCGCCTTGGCGCCGCCCAGCGCCTCGCGCATGGCGTAGCCGCCGGGCACGTGCCACACGGCGGTATGCTCGAGCTCGCCCGCGCTGCCGGCGCAGGACGCCTTGCCGTAGGCCTCGATCGCCTTGGGGTCGCCGCCCATGGCCGCGATCAGCCGCCTGGAGATGTCGATGCCGAGAGGCTTCAGCGCCTCCATCATCGGCATGATGTCCTCGGCGTAGCCCCCGGCATACGGATTGGCGATCACCGCGCCGGCCCAGCCGACCAGGACCGGCTTCGCCACCGGCGGGCCGCCCTCGTGCCGGATCGTCTCGACGTTGACCGCGATCTTGCGGACCCGGACCAGTTCCATCGGTTCTCCCGTCTCTATGCCGCCGAGGACAGCAGGCGGCCGCGGTCGCCGACGACGCGCCGGCGCCCGCGCAGCTGCAACAGCGCGCTCTCGATCAGGCCGGCGTCGCGCATGCGCCGTGCCTCGGCCGCGCCGCGGTCGAGCGCCGCGTCGATCTCGCTCGCGTCCAGGGCGCCGACGGCGACCGTCACCGGGATGTCGCCGAGATCGCTGTCGTCCTTGACCTCGCGCGCCGGCAGCCGGCGGATCGCCGGGCTGTCGACGTCCACCGCGTTGGCGATCAGCGTCGCGGCGGCGTCGGCGGCGGCGGCGTTCGCGGCCAGCACGGTGACGGAGTCGGCGACGCCGCGGCTCAACGACCGCCCGCCGCGGCCCGACGTGGCGATGCCGCGCACCGGCGCGGCGAACGGAATCGCGGCGAACCCGTCCAGCGCCGCGCTCTGGCGGTCGTCGGCCTCGAGCGTGCCGGCGACGCCGACGCGCATGATCTGGCCCGCCGTCAGGTGGATGGCGATGTCGCCGCCGTCGTTGACATGGGCGCGCAGCAGGCGCCGGCCCGCCAGCATCCGCTCCAGCATCTCGTCGGCGACGGCGCCGGCGACCGCCGCCATCGGCGTGACGAACACCGCCCGGTGCGGCCACACGGCGGCGACCATGCGGCGGGCGACGGGGCCGGAGGCGTGGGGCATCGCGACAT
>JAKLKW010000136.1 GCA_023150455.1 Alphaproteobacteria bacterium
CGCGAGGGAAAACGTCACCATCAGGCCGTCATCGCACTCGCGCGCCGACGCATCAATGTCCTCTGGGCCATGCTCAACAACCGACAGACCTTCCAGACAAACTTCAAACTCGCCGCTTGACTGACGCATTAGGCTGCCTCGGCCCGCCCCGCCTGGCGGATCAGGGCGACGAAGGCGTCCTCGAGGCTCGGGTGCGGCAGCTCCTTCGTCGCGAAGCGCGCCTTCAGGAGCTCCGGCGTTTCCGCGGCGACGATCTGTCCGCGATCGATCACCGCAAGGCGGTCGCAGTACTCGGCCTCTTCCATGAAGTGCGATGTCACGAGCACCGTCACGCCGCGATCGGCCAGCCGCATGATTCGCGTCCAGAAGGCGCGGCGGGCGAGCGGGTCCACGCCCGAGGTCGGCTCGTCCAGGAACAGGATGGCGGGCTCGTGCATCAGCGCGCAGCCCAGGGACAGGCGCTGCTTGAAGCCGAGCGGCAGCTCGCCGCTGGCGGAATCCGCCTCGCCGCCGAGGGCGAATTCGTCGAGCACCCAGGCGATCCGCTCGGCGCTGCGCGCCCGGGAAAGACCATAGGCGCGCGCGAAGAACTCCAGGTTCTGCCGCACCGTCAGGCTGCCATAGAGCGAGAACTTCTGCGCCATGTAGCCGATGCGGGCGCGCGCGGCGGCGGCCGCCTTGCCGAGGTCGATGCCGGCCACGCGCGCCGTGCCGCCGCTCGGCGCCAGCAGCCCGCACAGGATGCGGAAGATGGTGGATTTGCCTGCGCCGTTGGGGCCGAGCAGGCCGAAGATCTCGCCGCGCCGCACGGCGAAGCCGACGCGATCGACGGCAAGGAAGGCGCCGAACCGGCGCGTCAGGTCCTTCACCTCGATGACGGCCGCCGCCTGTGCGGACGGCTCGACCGGCGCCGGCGCGACGGGGGCGTGCGTTTCGGACGCGGGGTGCTGCGCGCCGATCAGGCGCGTGATGAACGCGTCTTCCAGGCAGGCCGGCACCGGCTCGACCGCGTCGGCGCCGATCGCCGCCGCCGAGGGCGCCGCGACGCCTTCGGCCAGGACCATGCGAACGCCGTCGCTGCGGATCGCGGCGTCGAGGAGGCCGGGCCGGCTCGCGGCGGATTGCCGGATGCGGCGGCGCGATGCCGTTGGCCCCGTCGCCAGGAACACGCGGCCCCTCAGTCTCGAAGTGAATTCGGCGGGCGGGCCGCGGTCGAGCAGGCGGCCTTCGTGCAGCAGCAGCACGTCGCGGCTGCGCTCGGCTTCGTCGAGATAGGCGGTGCTCCACAGCACGCTCATGCCGGCGTCGCTCAGGCCCTCGACGATGCTCCAGAGCTGCCGGCGCGACAGCGGGTCGACGCCGACCGACGGCTCGTCCAGCAGCAGCAGGCGCGGCCGCGCCAGCAGCGAGCAGGCCAGGCCCAGCTTCTGCTTCATGCCGCCGGACAGGCGGCCGGCCAGCCGGTCGACAAAGGGCGCGAGGCCGGTGAAATGCGTCAACTCGGCGAAGCGCTGGCGCCGCGTTTCACCGGTCACCTGCCTGAGATCGGCGTGCAGCGCCAGGTTCTCGGCCACGGTCAGGTCCTCGTACAGGCCGAAGCGCTGCGGCATGTAGCCGATCTCGGCCTGGATCGTCGCAGCCTCGGCCGTGGCGTCGCGCCCCAGCACGGTGACGCGGCCGCGGTCGGGCCTGAGCAGTCCGGCCATCAGGCGCAGCAGCGTCGTCTTGCCGGCTCCATCCGGCCCGACCAGGGTCGTGATGCCGCCGGCGGCGATCGTGCAGCTGAGGGAATCGATCGCGACGACCTGGCGGGCGTCGACGCGAAACGACTTGGTCAAGCCGTCGAGGGCGACGATGGGCGTCTCGGCGGGATTCTCATTCATGGCTTCGCGGGCGGCGTCCGCAGGTGGACCGTGACCGGCATGCCCTGGCGCAGCCAGGCGTCGGCGTCGTCGATGTGGACGCGCAGGCGATAGACGAGCTGCGTACGCAGCTCGGGCGTCTCGACCGCCTTGGGCGTGAACTCGGCCGTGGGCGAGATGTAGCCGACCCAGCCCTTGTACCGGCGCCCGCCATCGGTCGTGACCTCGACCGGCATGCCGGGCTGCACGCTGCCCAGCAGCGTCTCCGGCGCATAGGTGCGAATCCAGACCTTGTCGGTGAGCGCGACCGTGTAGATCGGCGAGTTGGGCAGCACGACGGCGCCGACCTCGTGCACGCGCGTCGTCACGATCCCCGGGCCGGGCGCGGTGAGCGCCGTGTGGCGATAGCGGTTGCGCGAGATCTCGAGTGCCGCCTCGTCGGCGCGGAGCTGCGCGCGGGCCTGCGCGATCTCCTCTTTGCGCGGCCCGGCTACGGCCAGCGCCAGGGTTTCCCGCGCAGATTGCAGCCGACCCTCCGCTTCGCCCAGGGCGGCGCGCGCGTCCTCGAAGGCCTGCTGTGCCACGGCGCCGGTCGTCACCAGCTCCGATCGCCGGCGGTAGACGGCCTCGGCGTTGTCGCGCACCGCCTGCAGCGTGGCGACATCGGCGCGCGCCTTCTCGATCTCCTCCGGCCGCGAGCCGGCCTCCAGCTTCTCCAGGACGCTGCGCTGGGCGTCGCGCCGGGCCTCGGCCAGGCGCACCGCGTGCGCGTAGAGGTCCTGGTCGAGCCGGGCGAGCACCTGGCCTTCGGCGACCGCATCGCCTTCCTCGACATTGAGCTCGACGATGCGGCCGGTGGCGTCGAACGCCAGGTCGACCTGGCGGATATCGACGTTGCCGTAGAGGGTGAGCGCGGCATTGCTTCGCGCGGAACCCGGCAGCCAGTCCGTCCAGGTCGCCAGCGGACGCCGCGACAGGACGATCAGGGCGAGGGCCAAAACCACCGCGAGGAGTACCGCCGCAACCAGCCAGCGACGCATGCAGCCGTCCATTTCGAGATTCAAGAACCAGCTTCTGGACCGGATGGTGCTCAGCCGCCTTGACCCACGTCAATGCCGGCGGGATCGGGCGCCGTGCGGTCCGCGTCAATGTCCTGCCGGCATCCGCAGGCGCGCCGGGTCGAAGGGCCGCAGGCGGGCGGGGTCGAACGGCGAGAGGTCGACCCGGCGCGCGCCGCCATCGACGATCAGCTCGGCCACCGCCTCGCCCGTCGCCGGCGCGTTGAGCATGCCCCAGACGCTGTGGCCGGTGGCGACGTAGGCGCCGGCGATGCCCGGCACCGCACCGATCAGCGGCAGGCCGTCCTCCGTCACCGGACGGAAGCAGGCCTGCCGCGCGACTATCTTGGCCTGGACGAGGGCGGGGACGATCTGCCCGCATATCGCCTGCAGTCGCTCGATCGCACCGGGGTCCGGCGCGACGGCGTCGGGGTCGCGCGGCAGCCGGCTCTCGCTGGAGATGGCGCAGACATAGGTCGTGCCGTCGGGGCGCGGATACACCTCCGGTGACGAGTGGTCGCCTGTCGCCTCGCGGTACTCGAGGAACGCCGCCTCGGCCGGCAGTGCGGTGTCGAAGACGAGGCTGTGCCCCTTCAATCCGTAGACGCCGGGCAGCCTCATCCAGCCGGCGGCCAGGATCGACCACGGGCCCATGGCGATCACCACCGCGTCGCCCTCGATCGCCGTCGTGCCATCGACCTCGGCGCCTTCGACCCGCGCACCGTCGCGGGCGCGCAGCAAGCCGGTTACGCGACCGCGATGCAGCCTGGCGCCCCGCGCTTCCGCCGCGCGCATCATCGCCGTGGTGAAGGCCGCCGGCACGACCTGCGCCGTGGTGCGCGTCGTGCCCAGTTGGCGGTCCACCGTCACGCGGTCTGCCAGCCACGCCGGCTGGTGGCCGTCGCCACGGCCCGTTGCGGCGGCGCGCGCAGCGCCGTATCCGCTGTAGGCATCCAGGCGCCGGTAGCCCCAGTCGGCGCCGACATCGCGTGCCAGCTCGGCGTGCAGGGCGAAGCTGCGGCGCGCCAGCCCCTGCAACGGCGTGCCGTCGCACCAGTCCAGCGCCAGAAAGCCGCCCGACTTGCCCGACGCCGCGCAGGCCACGCCGGCGGCCTCGATCACCGTCACCGCGACGCCGCGGCGGCTGAGGAAATAGGCGGTCGACGTGCCGATCACGCCGGCGCCGCAGATCAGGACGTGCATGGGCGAACCTCGGACGATGCGCATGCCACAGCCAGGTTTGCATGCCACAGAACGCGCCTGGGCGCACGGCGGTCTCGCGAAATCTGCTATGCTGCTTTTCGCGAATGGTAGCCCGCTTGACTCCCCGATTGGACATTCTGCCGCCACCGCAGCGACGGCTGTGGGCTGAGCTGACGCAGATACCCGCAACGTTCAGCCTGTACGGCGGCACGGCGATCGCCCTCTATCTTGGTCATCGTCGATCGGTCGATTTCGATTTCTTCAGTTCGGCGAATCTCAATCATGACAAGCTGGCGCAGGAGGTTCGCTTTCTCCGAGAGGCGGAGGTGATTCAAAGCGGCCCAGATACGCTAACTATTCGAGTCGATCGTGGCGGGCCGGTCCAGGTTTCCTTCTTTGGCGTGCCGGCTCTGCCCCGGTTGCGTCAGCCGCAGGTGGCGACCGGAAGCGGCGTCCGAGTCGCATCGCTTCTCGATCTCGCCGGAACGAAGGCAATGGTCGTCCAGAAGCGCGCCGAAGCGAAAGACTACGTTGATCTCGATGCGCTGATCTCGCATGGCGTCACCTTGGCCACGACGCTGGCAGCAGGTCGCGCGCTCTATGGCAAGAGCTTCAATCCACAGGTCACGCTCAAGGCGCTATCATATTTCGAAGATGGCGATCTGCCATCGCTGCCCGGGCCATTGAAGCGCCGCATACAGGATGCAGTTCGGCAGGTCGACTTGCGCCGGCTTCCGGTCGTAACCCGATCGAAGCGCGCGAAATCGCGGGGCAGCGCATGAAGCCTCTGGTTCTTACAGCCGGGCTGACGGCCGTTGCGAGACGGTGCATCTGGTTCAAGGAGCCGGCCGAAGCCGTCGCGAATCCTGTGCAGTTTGCCGCCTATGTCCTGACCTACGGCACACATGAGGATGTAGAGGAGCTTCGCGAACAGCTCAGCGAAGACGATCTGCAGGAAGTGATCGAGAACGCCCCGCCCGGCATCTTCGACGCGCGTTCCTGGGCGTACTGGAACCTCATGCTCGGCCGGTATGACGCTCCGCCGATGCCGACGCGGAGATTCGATTCCACGTAGCGCCTGAAAATCGTAGTGGCGCGATGGTCGCCTTGCCGCCTACACCGGCCGCAGCAGCGCGTGCCGCTTGCGGCCGGCCGACAGCTTGATCACGCCCTCGGCGTTCTTGTGCACGAGCGTCACTGCGGCGTTCGCATCGTCGATCTTCTGGTCGTTCAGATAGCCGCCGCCTTGCTGGATCAGGCGTCGCGCCTCGCCGTTGCTGGTCGCAAGTCCGGCGCGGCGCAAGGCCTCGAAAAAGGGGATTCCCCTTGTCAGCTCGCCGCTCGGGATGTCGATCGTCGGCAGGCTCTTGCCGATGCCGCCCTGCTCGAACGTCCGGCGCGCGGTTTCCGCCGCTTCCACCGCCGTCTCGCGGCCGTGGCACAGCGCGGTCGCCTCGTTCGCCAGCACCTTCTTCGCCTCGTTGATGTCGGCGCCGTGCAGGCGCTCGAGGTGCGCGATCTCGTCGAGCGGCAGGTCGGTGAACAGGCGCAGGAAGCGGCCGACATCGGCGTCCTCGGTGTTGCGCCAGAACTGCCAGTAGTCGTAGGGCGTGAGGCGCTCGGCGTTGAGCCATACCGCGCCGGCGGCGGTCTTGCCCATTTTCGCGCCCGAGGCGGTCGCGATCAGCGGCGTGGTCAGGCCGAAGACGTGGCGGTTGTCGATGCGGCGGTTGAGGTCGACGCCGCTGACGATGTTGCCCCACTGGTCGGAGCCGCCCATCTGCAGCCGGCAGTCGTAGCGCCGGCCGAGCTCGAGGAAGTCGTAGGACTGCAGCACCATGTAGTTGAACTCGAGGAAGCTCAGCGGCTGCTCGCGCTCCAGCCGCAGCTTGACGCTGTCGAAGGTGAGCATGCGGTTGACCGAGAAGTGCCGCCCGACCTCGCGCAGGAACGGGATGTACTCGAGCTTGTCGAGCCAGTCCGCGTTGTTGACCATGATCGCGTCGCCGGGTCCGTCACCGAAGACGAGGAACCTGTCGAAGATGCGCCGGATCCCGGCGATGTTGCGCGCGATCTCCTCCTCGGTCAGCAGCTTGCGCGCCTCGTCCTTGCCCGAGGGATCGCCCACCTTGGTGGTGCCGCCGCCCATCAGCACGATCGGCTTGTGGCCATGGCGCTGCAGCAGGCGCAGCAGCATGATCTGCAGCAGGCTGCCGACATGAAGGCTGTCGGCGGTCGCGTCGAAGCCGATATAGGCGGGGATGATCCGCTCCGCCGCCAGCGCGTTGAGGCTGTCGTCGTCGGTGCAGTCGTTCACGATGCCGCGCGCGCGCGCATGGGCGACAAAATCGACCCGCGGCAGGTCGGCCTTCTTCGGTTCGGCGGGGCTGGCCATGGGCTTGGGCTCCGGGACGCCGTGTGCTACGAGGCCGGGTGGTGTAGCACATCGCGGCCGGTCCTCAACAGCCGCCATGGCAAGGTGAACAGACGCATGGCCGAGCTGCGCTGGGCGATCGGGCTGATGAGCGGCACGTCCTGCGACGGCATCGACGCGGCGTTGCTGCGCGGCGACGGCGAGCGGCGGATCGAGACGGGGCCGTGGCTGACGCTGCCCTATGACCCAGGTTTCCGCGCGCAGTTGCGCGGCGTGATGGGCGGCAGCGGCGATGTCGCCGCGGCGGAACGCGCGCTGACCGAACGCCACGCCGGAGCGGTCCGGAAGCTGCTCAGCCAAGCCGGGCTCGACGCCGGAAACGTCGCGCTGATCGGCTTCCATGGCCAGACCATCCTGCACGATCCCGCCCATCGGCGGACCTGGCAGATCGGCGACGGGGCGCTGCTGGCGGAGCTCACCGGGATCGACGTCGTCTACGACTTTCGCTCCGCCGACGTGGCGGCCGGCGGGCAGGGTGCGCCGCTGGCGCCGCTCTTCCACTTGGCGCTCTCAGCGGCCCTGGAGCGGCCGCTCGCCGTGCTCAATATCGGCGGCGTCGCCAACGCGACGTGGATCGGCGGCGCGGGGGAGGAGCACGAGGCGCCGCTGCTGGCCTTCGACACCGGGCCGGGCAACGGGCCGATCGACGATTGGGCGCTCGCGCACACCGGGATGCCGCTGGACCGCGACGGCGCGCTCGCGCGCGCCGGCCGCGTCGATGCCCGCGCGCTCGACCGGCTGCTCGGCTGCGCCTATTTCGCGCTGCCGCCGCCGAAGTCGCTCGACCGCGACCAGTTCGATCTCTCGGCCGTGGACGGCCTGTCGGCGGCGGACGGCGCGGCGACGCTGACCGCCTTCACCGCGCGCAGCGTCAAGCTGGCCGAGCGGCACTTCCCCGCGCAGGTCCGGCGCTGGATCGTCACCGGCGGCGGCCGGCACAACCCGGCGCTGATGGCGGCGCTGGCGGCCGAGCTGTCGGCGCCGGTGGTGGGCGCCGAGGCGGTCGGGTGGGACGGCGACGCGCTCGAGGCACAGGCCTTCGCGCATCTGGCCTTGCGCGCGGTGCGCGGCCTGCCGATCAGCCTGCCGACGACGACCGGCGTGCCGCGCCCGATGACCGGCGGAAGAATCGTGCGACGGCCGCGTACTTAACGCGCGGCGGCCGCCTTCTTCGTCGCCGGGGCCTGCTGCTTTTCCGGGTTGAGGCGGACGTTCAGGTAGTCGGTCACGATCTCGCCGAGCTGCTCGAGCTGGTCGGCGAAGAAGTGATTGGCGCCATCCGCGACCTTGAACTGGACGTGGATGTCCTTCTGGTGCTTCAGCTTGTCGACCAGCTTCTGCACCGCTTCCTGCGGCACCACCTCGTCGCTGTCGCCGTGCACGATCAGGCCCGACGCCGGGCAGGGCGCCAGGAAGGTGAAATCGAACAGATTCGCCGGCGGCGACACCGAGATGAAGCCGCTGATCTCGGGCCGCCGCATCAGAAGCTGCATGCTGATCCAGGCGCCGAAGGAAAAGCCGGCGATCCAGCAGCCGCGGGCATTGGGATTGTAGGTCTGCAGCCAGTCCAGCGCGGCGGCGGCGTCGCTAAGCTCGCCCTCGCCGCGGTTGAACGTACCCTGGCTGCGCCCGACGCCGCGGAAATTGAAACGCAGCACCGAGAAGCCGAGGCGCGCGAAGGTATGGAACAAGGTGTAGACCACCTTGTTGTTCATCGTCCCACCATATTGGGGGTGGGGGTGCAGGATCAGCGCGACCGGCGCGTTGGCGTCCTTGCCGTGCTGGTATCGGCCTTCCAGCCGGCCTACCGGGCCATTGATGATGACTTCGGGCATCGCAACTCGCTGATTTTACGCTGGTGGCCGCTTATCCTAGAAAAAGCATAGGGTTTGGTTCCCAGGCTCCCGGCGCTCCGGCCGAACAAACTTGACCAAACTAGTAGGACTAACTATATCTCCTGAAACGCTTGGAGTCCGGGCGGGTCGCTAGATAGCAGGAAACCAAGCGCGATGGGAGTCGCGTCCTCTCGCTGTCTTAATATCATAGTGGTGAGCTATGTTTTTCAAGCAGCTTCGCGATGAAATCGACGGCGCCATGCGGCGCGATCCCGCCGCTCGGTCGCGGCTCGAGGTCGCGCTGCTCTATTCGAGCTTCCACGCGCTGGTGCTGCATCGCCTGGCCAACGCGCTGTGGCGCCGCGGCTGGCGCTTCCTGGCGCGGGCGATCTCGCAATTCGCGCGCACGATCACCGGCATCGAGATCCATCCCGGCGCCACGATCGGCCGGCGTTTCTTCATCGACCACGGCATGGGCGTGGTGATCGGCGAGACGGCCGAGATCGGCGACGACGTCATGCTCTATCACGGCGTGACGCTGGGCGGCACATCGCTGTCCCAGGGCAAGCGCCATCCGACCATCGAAAGCGGCGTGATCGTCGGCGCCGGCGCCAAGATCCTGGGGCCGATCACGATCGGCGCCAATGCGCGCATCGGCGCCAACGCCGTCGTGGTCAAGGACGTTCCGGCCGGCGCGTCGGCCGTCGGGATTCCCGCGCGCGTCATCCCGCCCAAGGAGCAGCGCGGCGAATTCATGGCCTACGGTACGCCGACGGCGGACCTGCCCGATCCCGTCGCCCGCGCGATCGGCGGGTTGATCGACCAGATCGACCGGCTGGGCGCGCGCATCACCGAGCTGGAAGGGAAGCTGCAGGAGCGCGTCGTGCCGGTGGCGACGCCGCCAGCGGCCGGCGACGCCGATGCGGACCGCGTGACGAAGCTGCAATTGAGAACCCGCGCCTGACCCGGCACCCGGACGCGCGCGGAGGAGGATCAAGAGGATGAAGCTCAGCACCAAAGGACGCTACGCCGTCATGGCCATGGTCGACCTGACGCGCAACAGCGACGGCAGCCCGGTGGCGCTCGCGGACATCGCCGAGCGCCAGGAGATCTCGCTCTCCTATCTCGAGCAGCTTTTCGCCAAGCTGCGCAAGGGCGGCCTCGTGCGCAGCGTGCGCGGGCCCGGCGGCGGCTATCTGCTGGCGCATCCGGCCGAGTCGACGCGCATCTCCGACATCATCCTCGCGGTGGACGAGCCGATCCGCGCCACGCGCTGCGCCCCCGGCTCGCCGAGCGGCTGCCGCTCGAACAAGAGCCGATGTCTGACCCATGACCTGTGGGAAGAGCTCGGCAATCAGATCCATCTCTATCTCAGCTCGGTGTCGCTCGCCGACGTGTGCGCGCGGCGCATCCTCGGCACCTCGGGCGTGATCGAGCATCAGCCGTCCGTGCCGGCCCAGGCGACTGCGCCCAGCGCCGTGGCGGCGCAGTAGGGGCGCGAGCGCGACCATGACGCCGCAGCGCGCCATCTATCTCGACCACAACGCGACCGCGCCGGTGCTGCCGGACGTCGCCGCTGCGGTCGCGGGCGCGCTGGAGCTCGGCGGCAACCCGTCCTCCGTGCATCGCTTCGGCCGCGCTTCGCGCCAGGCGGTGGATCGCGCGCGCGCGGCGGTGGCCGCGCTGGTCGGCGTGCCCGGGACCTGGGTCGTGTTCACCTCGGGCGGCACCGAGGCCAACAACCTGGCGCTGACCGGCGTCGCTGCCGGGCGCGTACTGGTCTCCGCGATCGAGCATGACAGCGTGCTGCGCGCCGCGCCCGATGCGGTCCGCGTGGCGGTCGACCGCAACGGCGTGGTCGACCTGGCAGCGCTCGATGCGTCGCTGGCCCAGCACGGCGGCGACCGGGCGCTCGTGTCGCTGATGCTCGCCAACAACGAGACCGGCGTGATCCAGCCCGTGGCCGAGGCGGCCGCGATCGCGCACCGCCGCGGCGCGCTGCTGCACTGCGACGCGGTGCAGGCGGCCGGGCGCATCGCGATCGACATGGGGGCGCTCGGCGCCGATCTGCTGACCTTGTCCGCGCACAAGCTGGGCGGGCCGACCGGCGCCGGCGCGCTGGCCGTGCGCGACGGCGTGCAGGTGACCGCGATGCTGCGCGGCGGCGGCCAGGAGTCCTGGCGGCGCGCCGGCACGGAGAACGTGGCGGGCATCGTCGGTTTCGGCGTCGCGGCGGAAGCGGCGCAGCAAGGCCTGGCGCGCATGGCGGACATCGCCGCGCTGCGCGACGAAATCGAGCGCGGCATCCGTGACATCGCGCCGCAAGCGCCCATCTATGGATCAGCGGCACGGCGCATCGCCAACACGACCTGCGTCGGCATGCCCGGCGTGAAGGGCGAGACCCAGGTGATGGCGTTCGACCTGGCCGGAATCGCGGTCTCGGCCGGCGCCGCCTGCTCCTCGGGCAAGGTTGCGCCGTCGGCGGTACTCGGCGCCATGGGCGCCGGCGCGTCGGCGGCGGCCGAGGCGATCCGGGTGAGCCTCGGGCGCGGCAACACCGCCGAGGAGGCAAAGCGCTTCGTCGCGGAATGGAAGACCCTGTACGACCGCACGCGCCGTCTGAAGGCCGCGTGACGGCACCTTGGGAAGAGAAGAAGGGACCGACAGGATGAGCATGGTGGCCAACGGAACGACGGCGGCGGAGAAGCTCAACGGCGACAACCGCCCGAAGCTGCCGATCTATCTCGACTACCAGGCGACGACGCCGTGCGACCCGCGCGTGGTCGAGGCGATGCTGCCGTATTTCACCGAGAAGTTCGGCAATCCCCATTCGCGCAACCACGTCTACGGCTGGGAAGCCGAGGACGCGGTCGAGACCGCGCGCAAGCAGGTCGCGTCCATCATCGGCGCCGACGAGAAGGAGGTCATCTTCACCTCGGGCGCGACGGAATCGAACAACCTGGCGCTCAAGGGCGTGGCGCGCTTCTACAAGGACAAGAAGAACCACCTCGTCACGGTGGCGACCGAGCACAAGTGCGTGCTCGACAGCATGCGCCACCTCGAGGAGGAGGGCTTCAAGGTCACCTACCTGCCGGTCCGCAAGGACGGGCTGCTCGATCTCGAGCTGCTGAAGGGCGCGATCACCGACAAGACCGTGCTGGTCTCGGTGATGGCCGCCAACAACGAGATCGGCGTGGTCCAGCCGCTGGCCGAGATCGGCGAGATCTGCCGCGCGCGCGGCGTGTTCTTCCACACCGACGCGGCGCAGGCGGTCGGCAAGATCCCGATCGACGTCAAGAAGATGAAGATCGACCTGCTCAGCATCTCGGGCCACAAGATCTACGGGCCCAAGGGCATCGGCGCGCTCTATGTCGGGCGCAAGCCGCGCGTGCGCCTGCAGGCGCTGATCACCGGCGGCGGCCAGGAGCGCGGCATGCGCTCGGGCACGCTGCCGACGCCGCTCTGCGTGGGCCTGGGTGCCGCCTGCGCCGTCGCCGAGAAGGAGATGGGCGCCGAGGCCGAGCGGCTGCGCATGCTGCGCGACCGGTTCTACCGCCAGATCAAGGAGCGCCTGCCCGACGTGTACCTGAACGGCGACCTCGAGCACCGGCTGCCCGGCAACCTCAATCTCAGCTTCGCCTACGTCGAGGGCGAGGGCCTCATGATGGGAATCAAGGACCTGTGCGTATCCTCGGGCTCGGCCTGTACGTCGGCCTCGCTCGAGCCGTCCTACGTGCTGCGAGCGCTGGGCGTGGAGGAGGACCTCGCGCACACGTCGCTGCGCATCGGCTTCGGCCGGTTCACGACCGAGCAGGACGTCGACTATGCCGTCGAGCACATCGTCAGCGCGGTGAAGCGCCTGCGCGAATTGAGCCCCTTGTGGGAGATGGCGCAGGAAGGCATCGACATCAAATCGATCCAGTGGACCGGACATTGAAAACGCGTTACGTACCGGCGCGCCGCGCCGGGACAACGCCGGTTGGAGGGTGAGCCATGGCCTACAGCGAAAAGCTTCTCGAACACTACGAGAACCCGCGCAATGTCGGATCGCTCGACAAGAACGCCCAGGACGTCGGCACCGGCCTGGTCGGCGCGCCGGCCTGCGGCGACGTGATGAAGCTGCAGATCCGCGTCAACGAGCAGGGCGTCATCGAGGACGCCAAGTTCAAGACCTTCGGCTGCGGCTCGGCCATCGCGTCGTCGAGCCTGGCGACCGAGTGGATCAAGGGCAAGACGCTGGACGAGGCGGAGCAGATCAAGAACACCCAGATCGCCCAGCAGCTGGCGCTGCCGCCGGTGAAGATCCATTGCTCGGTCCTGGCCGAGGACGCGATCAAGGCGGCGGTGGCCGACTATCGCGCCAAGCACGCGAGGAAGGACGAAACCGCGCCGCAGGCCGCGCAGTAGGCGGCCGGCGCGGCAGGCAGACGAGAGGAGCTGGAGAGACGAGATGGCCCGCCCACAGGCGATGACCCTGACCGATGCCGCCGCCCGGCGCGTGCAGGCGCTGCTGGCCAAGCGCGGCAAGCCGTCGGTCGGAATCCGCATCGGCGTCCGGACCAAGGGGTGCTCGGGCCTGTCCTACACGGTCGAGTACGCCGACGAGAAGAACAAGTTCGACGAGGTGGTCGAGGACAAGGGCGTGACCGTCCTGATCGACCCCAAGGCGACGCTGTTCATCCTCGGCACCGAGATGGATTACGTCGAGGACAAGCTGCAGTCCGGGTTCGTGTTCAAGAACCCGAACGAGAAGGGCCGGTGCGGCTGCGGCGAGTCGTTTCATGTCTGAGGCTGGCCACGCCTGATGCTTGATTGATCGAGGTCTGCGTTGAACCCGGCCGGCGCGGCCTTGAAGAGCCCCCGGCCGGTTGGTTTTCAGGAGCCTGGTTCAAGAGACTGCCCGCGATGATGGATGCCGCGCATGAGCCCGCCGCCCGGGGCGCCCATGCCATGCCGACCGCCTGCTGGTCCTGCCGCGGCGCGGTCGCGGCGGGCGCGCCGTTCTGCGCGACCTGCAAGGCGGTGCAGCCGCCCGGCGGCGCCGACCACTTCGCGCGCCTCGGCCTCGCGCGCGGCTTCGACCTCGACACGGCGGAGCTCGACCGGCGCTACTTCGCGCTGCAGCGGCAGCTGCATCCCGACCGCTTCGTGTCCAAAAGCGGGCGCGAGCGCGCCATCGCCCAGTCGCAGGCCGCGAGCCTGAACGACGCCTACGAGACGCTGAGCGATCCGCTGTCGCGCGCGGTCTACCTGCTGAAGCTCGACGGCATCGCGGTCGAGCGCGAGGACGGCGCCACGATCAGCGACCCCGAGCTGCTGATGGAAGCCATGGAGATGCGCGAGTCGCTGGCCGAGGCCATGGACGCCGCCGCGGTCGATGCCGTCGCCGCCCGCATGGAGCGCGAGCGCCGGACGACGGTGGAGCGGATCGCCGCGGCCTTCCGCGGCGGCGACGCGGACGCGGCGCACAAGGCGACGCTGCGGCTCAAGTATCTCGTGCGCCTCGACGACGACATCCGCGCGCGCCGCGCCGCCATGCGCGCCCGTACCGCGAAGGGCGGCCCATGAACCTGCTGCAGATCCACGAGCCCGGCGAGACGCCGCTGCCGCACCAGGGCGAGCGCGCCACCGCCATCGGCATCGATCTCGGCACCACCAACACCGTGGTCGCGGTCGCGACCGACGGCAAGCCCGAGGTGATCCGGGGCGAGGACGGCACGGCGCTGATCCCGTCGGTGGTCGCCTATCTGGGCAGCGGCGGCCCGGAGGTCGGCGAGCGCGCGCGCCGGCGACTGATCGACGCGCCGGAGACCGTGGTGAGCTCGGTCAAGCGGCTGATGGGCCGCGGCATCGAGGACATCAAGGGGCTCGGCGGCTCGCTGCCCTACGACATCGCGCCGGCCAACCCCGGCGGCGGCATGGTGCACCTGACCGTCTCCGGCCG
>JAKLKW010000137.1 GCA_023150455.1 Alphaproteobacteria bacterium
CCGTGTCGTTGGTGCCCTGCCAGAACTTGGCGATATGCGCCTTGTTCTTGATCGCGTACTCCAGCGCCTGGCCGTAGTACTTCACCATCGTCGCTTCGTCGATGTACGACTTCTTCATCGAGCCGGCCGGGATATCGCCCTTGCCTTCCATCCACAGGCCGGTACCGAGCATGATCGAGCGCGGCCGGCAGGTCATCTTGCCCTTCCACTTCGGGTCCCACAGGTCGCCGAAGCTGGCCTTGCCGTACTCCAGCTTCATCGCCTTGGTGCTGAACCCCAGGGCCTCGGTGCCCCAGTCATAGGGCATGCAGTAGACCTTGCCGTCGCGCGCCGCGCCCTGCTCCTCGGGCAGCTTGGCGAACGCCTTGCTCATTGCCTCGATGCCCTTGATCTTCTTCCAGTCGACCGGCTGCAGGTTGCCGGCATCGATATGCGCGCCGACCCAGGTGACGGTCGGCGTCACCATGTCGAAGCCCTCGCCGCGCGCGGCGCGCAGCTTGTTGAGCTGGGTCTCGTTCGAGTCGAACAGCGTCACGTTGAGCTTGATGCCGGTGTCCTTGGTGAACTTGTCCACCAGCTTCTTCGGCGCGTAGTCCTCCCAGGTGAACCAGTTGAGCTCGCCCGAGGACGAAGCGTCGCGCACGAACCACGGGCCAACCGATGCCACGGCGCCCAGCGCCGCCGCCCGTTTCAGCACCGAGCGGCGAGTCACGGTCTTCTTGTCGAATATCAGCATCCGATGTCTCCTCTGTTCCGGATTGACGATCGCCTCCACCGGCCACGGCGTCCGCCGCAGCCTTTTGTGCGACTATAGTGCAATTCCCGTGCCTTAGCCACGCGCGACCTGCCCGTCACGGACCGCGCAGTGCGGGCCGCCAGCCCGCGTCGTAGGCGGCGAGCGACCGGCGCACCATGTCCTGGAACCCTTTCAGCGCATGCTCGTGCTTGGGCGACAATCGCCCGCGATCGTAGACGCCGGCGTTAAGGTTGCGTTGCACCCCGGTGACGACGGCGATGTCCTCGCTGACGATCTCGATCGCCCATTCCGTGATCCGGTCGCGCTCGGGCCCCGTCGCCGGCGACAGGTCCTCGAACAGGTACCAGTTGACATGGCGCATCCGGCCGGCTCCGAGGGGCTCGATCGTGGCGATCGACGCGCCCCAATCGTAGAGGTTCAGCATCAGTACGGGAAAGCGATAGAAGTAGAGCCCCTGCGTCAGCCCGTCGGCGCGCCGCGGCCCGTAGAGGTGGAAGAACTCCTCGCGGTCGTAGACGTCGATCACGTACTGGCTGGTGTCGATCGCGGCGCACAGGCCCGGATGCATGAGCTCGAGGTGATAGCCCTCGAGATAGTTGTCGCCATAGGCCTTCCAGTCGATCGCCACCTCGCGGATCTTGTCGCGATAGAAGCGGTAGCGCTCGAGCGGATAGTCGGCCGCCATGCGGGCGATCGGCCCGAGCCAGTCCAGGAGCGGCGGCGCGTCGAGATCGAAGCAGACGAAGACGAGCCCCTTCCAGCATTCCGTCCGCAGCGGAAACAGGCCGATCGATTGCGCGTCGAGGCCCGCGTCCGCGCCGAAATCGCGCGCGCGGATCAGCCGACCTTCGCCGTCGTAGGACCAGCCGTGATAGGGACAGACCAGCGCCCCCGCCCGGCCGATGCCGTCCGGCACCAGCTGGGCGGCGCGATGGCGGCAGACATTGTGGAAGCCGCGCACCTTGCCGTCGCGCCCGCGCGTGACCAGGATCGGCAGGTCGCACAGGGTGCCGGCCACGTAGTCGCCGGGACCCGGCATGCGGCTTTCATGCGCGAAGAGCTGCCAGTGCCGCTGGAAGATCGCCGGCCGCTCCTTGGCAAAAATCGCCGGGTCGGCATACCAGGATGCCGGCAGCGTGTCGCCCAAGGGCTCCTTCGGCCCCGCCTCGGCCCGCACGGTGCCCGGCCCCGGAAGATCGTTCATGCGCAACCCTGTTTCGAGACGATTTTTATTGTTATCGGGTCGATGTGACCACGCGCCCGCGGCGATGTCAAAGCGCATCAAGGGCGACGCCCCCGGCCGGTCCCGGCGCGAACGGCCTGCCTAGGGCTTGTGCGCCTTGAGCCCCTCGATGCCGGCCTTGAGCGCGTTCTGGAAGACGGCGATGTCGGTGCCGTAGCACAGCATGCGGAAGCCCCAGTCGAGGTAGCGCCGCCCGGTCTTGACGTCGCCGCACAGGAAGCCCGCGGGCTTGCCGTTCCGCGCGCAGGCCCTGACCAGCTTCTTCACCGCCGCCTTGTAGCGCGGATGGTCGAACTGGCCGTCGATGCCGAGCGCGTTGGTGAGGTCGTAATGGCCGAGCCAGCCGACATCGATGCCGGGCGTGGCCATGATCGCCTCGACGTTCTCGATTCCCGCCGCGGTCTCGACCAGCGCGATCACGAGGGTGCGCTCGTTCTCCTCCTTCATCGCGCTTACGTGGTCGCCGCCGCGATAGTCGTCGTGCGGCATGCCGAAGGCGAGCCCGCGCACGCCCTGCGGCCGGTAGCGGCACCAGGCGGCGATCTTGTCCGCCTGCTCCGCCGTCTCGACCATCGGCACCATGATGCCGTGCACGCCGGCGTCGAGCATGGGCGCGATCAGGTGGTAGTGCGTGCCGGGAACGCGCACCATGGGCGAGACGCCTGTGCCGCGGGCATAGGCGACTTGGCCCTTGACCGTCTCGATGCCGACGCCGCTGTGCTCGGTGTCGAGGATCACGAACTCGGCCCCGGCATTGGCCATGATCTGACACAGGCCCGGCGTGAAGAACTCGAACGCCATCTGGCCGAAGGACACGCCGCCCTTCATCACCTTGGCGCGCACCTTGTTCTCGCGCATTCGCTTCCCCCTCGCGACCGAATGGTTCTCGCGCGACGCGCCCGCCGCTCACGCCGCCTTCGCGCGGCGCGCTTGGCCGCGCGCGGCGGCGAGCTTCATGCTGAGGTCGATCGCCTCGATCATGCTCTGCGGATTGGCGATGCCCTTGCCGGCGATGTCGAAGGCGGTGCCGTGGTCGACCGAGGTGCGCACGATCGGCAGGCCGAGCGTGATGTTGACGCCGCTCAGGCCGACCCACTTGCCGGTACGGCGGTCGATCTTGAACCCCAGCAGCTTGACCGCGACATGGCCCTGGTCGTGGAACATCGCGACCACGCCGTCGAACTGCCCGCCCAGCGCCTTGACGAACACCGTGTCGCCGGGCACCGGCCCGGCGATGTCGAGCCCCTGCCTGCGGAAGCGTTCGATCACCGGCGCCACGATGTCGATGTCCTCGCGCCCGAACATGCCGCCTTCGCCCGCGTGCGGGTTGAGCGCGGCGACACCCAGGCGCGGCTTCTTGAATCCCAGCCGGCGCAGCGCGTCTGCCGTGAGCTCGATCACGTAGGTCAGGCGCTCCGGCGTCACCAGCGACGGCGCCTTCGCCAGCGCCACGTGGGCGGAGACGTGGCTCACGCGCAGCCGGTCGTGCACCAGCATCAAGACCGATCCCTTGCTGCCGGTGAGGTCGGCGAGGATCTCGGTGTGGCCGGCATAGTGGAACCCGGCGGCGTTGATCGCCTCCTTGCTGATCGGCGCCGTGGCGATGGCGTCGATCTCGCCCTTCATCGCCATGGCGATGCCGCGCTCGATCGCGCGGAAGGCCTGGCGTCCCGCCTCGGCACTGGTTTCGCCGAACCTGACCTTGCCTTCCGCCGGCGTCGCCTCGATCAGGTCGAGCGTGGGCGCGTGGCGGCGCAATCCCTTGGCGATCAGGCGCTCGCGCGCCCGCTCGATCGCCTCGGCCGTGCCGATGGTGACCAGCTCCAGCTCGCCCGCGCGCAGGCGCGGCGCCAGCCGGGCGGTCGCCTTGAGGCAAAGTTCCGGGCCGACGCCCGCCGGGTCGCCCATGGTCAACGCGATGATCGGCTTACGCCTGGGCACGCTTCTTCTCCCTGGTTGGATCGAGCAGTTGCGCGAGCACGTCGCCGGCGGCGAAGCCGCCCGACTTCGACACGACGGCGAGGCCATTCCAGCACCCGCCGACGATCCGCGAAAGGGGCACCCCGGGCGCGATCTCGCCCAGGCAGTCCAGGCGGACGGCCCGCACCGCATCCATCAGTGCCGCCAGCGTGTCGCCGCCGCTCGCGAAGAGGGCGCCGGGACGCAGGGACGCGCACGCGGACGCCAGGTGCCGCAACGCGGCCGCGGCCTCGGCCGCAGGCAGCGCCGGAAGCCGCAGGGCCAGGACCGCGGAGCCGCCGCCGGCCAATCTACGCGCGGCACGTTCGATCGCCCCGGCGATCTCGTCCAGGCCCGCGATCGATGCGATGGCCGCTTCGTCGCGCGCGCGCAGCCGGTCGATTTCGTCCGTCGAGACCGGGTGCCGGCTGCCGACGACGGCGAGCAGCGGCGCCGATGGCGGTGCGCAGAGGCGCGTCGCGCCGCCGGCGAGCGCCCGCGCCAGCCCGGCGCTGCCGGCCCAGAGCACGGGCGGCGCGAGAAGCCGCCCCGCCGCGACGATCGCCGCGAGGTCGGCGTCGCTCCCGGCATCGCAGAGAAAGCAGAAGCTGCCGGCAATGGCTTCGGCCGTCGCGACCAGGCGCAGCGCCATCGACGGCGGGAGCGCGGCACCGAGCGCCGAGGGCAGGTCGAGCGCGACGGGCACCCAGCCGCCGTCAGCGCGCGCGTATTGGCGCCCCTGGCGCGTGACGCGTCCGTGCGCGGGAAACGCGGGCGCGACCACGACGCTGGCAAAGCCGCCGCCTTCCGCCGTGGCCGCGATCTCCGCCGCCACATGGCCGCGCAGCATCGAGTCGACCTTGCGAAAGGCAATCTCGGCGTCGCGCATCAGGGAGCCGGCGCGCCGCGCCTGATCGGTCGCGCGCGCGGCGCTGCCCGCGCGCGTCGCCGCGTCCCAGGCCCAGGCACCGCCTGGCCGCGCCAAGGCCCCGCCGTCGCGCAATACGGCGACCGGCGCGACCGGCCACGCGAACGGCGCCGCGGCGTCGAGCGCACCGGTCAGATCGTCGGCCACCAGGCGCAGGCCGGTCATCGCCGTCAATCGAAGGCGCGCCGCGCGGCGGGTTCCGACGCCGGCAGGCGCCCGATCGGCGCCGCGATCGAGGCGCCGTCGCCGCCGCGGATGAGGTCCCGGATCAAGGCCGGCCGCTGCGCCGAAATCGGGTTGTGGTCCGCGTGCGTCTGGCCAAACACTGCGTTTGCTCCCTGACGGGCGAGCCTATGCCGCCGCGCCGGAAGTCGTCAAAACCGCCCGAAAGGCGTCGACCGCCACGATGCACCGAAGGCCGACGATCGATCGGCGGAGCCCGCCGGCGGCCTCGGGCGCTCGAGCTATCGCAGCATTTCGCGCGTGTTGAGCGCGAGGAATGTCCGATTCGGCGCATTGAAGATGCGCATCAGGGTCGAGACATGGAGCTTCGTCGTGCCTTCCGTGATCCCCAAGTGGCGGGCGATTTCCTTGTTCGACCGGCCGCGCTGAACAAGCTCCAGCACCTGCAGTTGACGGTTGGTCAGCACGTTGAATCGCGTCCTGATGCCGTTGTCGACGCCCCACTGTCGATCGCTCGACTGCTGCCCGTGGCAGTCTGCTGCCCGGGGAGCATCGCCGATCGACAGCCTTGCTTGCTGCACGATCGAGCCCATCGAGCTTTCGATCCAGGCGCGGTGTTCCGTCATGTCCAGGGCGGTAACCAGCAGCGCCTGCGATCCGCGAAAATCGATGCGGCGGCGGTAGACCTCGATCCACTTCTGCTCGCCACGACCGTTGACGATCGGACACACGCTGTGAGCGTCCAGCGGTTCGCCTCTCAGCCAGGCGCGACCACGCTCGCGTACCTCGTCGCGAATCCAGGGAGCGCACAATTCCCAGTAGTTCGTGCTCGCCAGTCGCTCGGCCGGGTGTCCCAGCAAGTCGACGGCGGCGCGGTTGTAGGCCGCAAACCGGTCGGCCTGAAGGACATAGACCGCGGCGGGCATCTGCTCGAGGATGCACGAGTCGTTGCAGTGAAAGCTCATGTCGCTTCTCGATGCCCGCGTCGGCGCCGGGATCGGCCAAGGACCGTCCCTTGGTATGGCGCCTGGAGAACGCGGCGTTCGTCCCTTCCCTCTGTTAACTCTACCGGGAAAGGATGAATCGTCTAGCAAAAGTTATAGTTAATCCTGACTCATGACTATCACTATTACTTTGGTCGTGCGCGGCATGCGGGCCGTGCCGCCGGTAACATCATCTACGGCGCCGCTTGGGCCGGCCAGGTCGCATTGCCCGCCGGATATCTCGCGCAGGTGTCGCAGGCCGGCAGCGTGGCGACGTCGGGCTTCCACCGTCGCGTCGCTCACCCGCGGTGCCGCTTCAACCAGAACACCAGCGGCTTGAAGGTCTCCGCCTCCTCGCCGATGTCGCGCCAATGGAAGCGCGCGACCAGCTCGGGATGCCGTGTGTAGCCGCGCTTCCGCCAGAAACGGTCGAGCGGCAAGTAGTCGGCGGGGCGCAAGGGATGATTGGGCGGGCGCTCGACCGCGCAGAAGGCGGTCATCTCGATGGCGCGATGCGACCTCGCCGCGGCTTCCCGTTCCTCGAAGAAGCGCACGCCGATGCCCTGGCCGCGATAGGGCTTCAGCAGCACCGATTCGCCGAAATAGTAGAACTTCGACAAGTCATAGCCGGCGCGCGCGAAGGGCTCGATGCATTCCTGCATCGCCTCGGCCATCGGCATGGCCGTCGAGGCGCCGACCACGCGCGCGCCGTCGACGGCCGCGACCAGCACGGCGTCGCGCGACTCCGCATAGGCGCCGAGGTAGCGGCGCTCGTAATCCATGCTGCCTTGGTAGAGATAAGGATAGTCGCGGAACACCTCGATGCGCAGCCGGGCCAGGTCGTCGAGCCGTTCGAGGATCGCCGGCCCGGACAGGCGTTCGACGCGCACAGGCGCTGCCATGCCGCCGTCAGCCCCGGCCGACCTGGCGCAGCCAGTCCTTCATATTGTAGTGATTCGAGACGCGCGCGATCCTGCCGCGCCGGATCTCGAAGAACGCGCCGACGCGAAGGCGATAGCGCTGGTTCGACGCGGGCGGCAGGCCGCCGTCGGTCCTGAGGTACCGTCCGCGCAGGTCGAACTCCGCCGCCGCGCGCCTGCCGTCGGCGGAGGTCATCACGGCGAGGTCGCCGACCGTCTCGCGGTAGCACTCGTTCATGTGCAGCAGGAACCTGCGGAAGGCGCGCTTGCCCTTCTCTCGCCCGCCCTGGCTGATCTCGTGCACCACGTCCTCGCTCAAGAGCTCGAGAAAGCCGTCGACGTCCTGCGCGTTGAAGCGGTTGTAATAGGCCTTGATCAGCTTCTCGGTGGCGGCGCGGGTCATCGATCGGGCTCCGTCATTGGCCAATTCCGCGCTCCTTCAGGAACGCGACCACCTGCCGGCGTGCGGCCTCGGTCGCGGGTCGACGGCGGCCGGCAGCCGGCCGCCGTCGGCGCGCTTGCCCCCTTCCTCCGGCGTTCCTGCCTGGAAGCTCGCGGCATTGCCGGCCTGCCAGGGTATGAAGACGCGCTCGACCGAAGCGGAAGGCACCACCATCTCTTGCGCTGCGGCATCCGTGCCGAGCGTGGCGAGCACGGCCAGGACGGCGATGCCGCGCGCGAGCCTCACGCGGTGCGGCCTTTCGCGCGTGCCAGCTCGGTCAGCGCGGCGGCCGCCTGCTGGAACGGCCCGTCCCAGTCGTTGGTGCGGCCCTGGCGGAAAAAGCGGATGGACGGGTACCAGGGCGTGGTGTCGTGGTCGTTCTCGAGCCAGAGCCAGTGCGCGTGGAAGGGCAGCAGCACCCAGACCGGGCGATCGAGCGCGCCGCAGAGATGCGCGACCGAGCTGTCGGTCATGACGACGAGGTCGAGCTGCTCGATTGCGGCGGCGGTGTCGGCGAAATCCTCGATCAGCGGCGCCAGGTCGACGACCGGCGCGTCCGGGCCGAGGCGCTTGAGCTCGGCCTCGGGCGGGCCCTTCTGCAGGCTGAACAGGCAGACCTCGGGCAGGCCGAACGCCATGAGGAAGCGCGTGAGCGAAGCGGCGCGGTGGCGGTTGTCCTTGAACGTCACGCTGCCCGACCAGACGATGCCGACCTTGAGCCGGTTGCCGGCGAGCGCCAGGGCCGGCGCGAACTTGACGGCACCACCCTCGGGCGCCTTCACGAAGGGCGTCGTGCCCGGGATGGTCGTCGTGTCCGTGCCGAACAGGCCGGGCAGGCTGTTGAGCGGGCAATGCACGTCGAACGGCGGCAGGCGCTCGCCGCGCGGCACGATCATGTCGATGCCGTCGACCGTCGCGAACAGGCGCGCGAGCGGAGGCTTGCAGTCCAGCAGCACGCGCTGGGCGCCGCGCCCTATCAGCGCCTTGGCGTAGCGCACGCACTGGATGGCGTCGCCGAAGCCCTGCTCGCTGTGCAGGAGCACGGTCTTGCCCGCGACCGGCCCGCCATCCCACAGCGGCTTCGACAGTTTCGGCATGGTGAGCTCGCCGAGTTGCCAGCGTGTCTCGTAGAGCGGCCAGCCGCCCTTGAAGTCGCCGACGTGCAGGCGCGCCAGCGCGAGGTCCCAGCTCGCCGAGGTCCAGCCCGGCTTGAGCTCGAGCGCGCGCTCGAACGCGGCGATCGCCTCGCGATAGCGCCCGGCCTGGCGGTAGGAGATGCCGAGATTGTGGTGCGCCGTCGCCTGGTCGCCGCTCAGCTCGACCGATTTCAGGTGGCAGGCGATCGCCTCGTCGAGCCGGTCGCAGTCCTTGAGCGCGTTGCCGAGGTTGCCGATCACCGCCTGCGGCGGGCCGCCGATGCCGAGCGCGTGGCGATAGCAGACGATCGCCGCCTCGGGGTCCTCGTTGATGCGCAGCACCACGCCGATATTGCCCCAGGCGTGCGTGACGTGCGGATCGATCGCGAGCGCCTTGCGCCAGAGGCGCGCGCCGGCGAGGCCGTCGCCCGCGGCATGCAGCTTGTTGCCCTCGGCCATGTAGCCCTGCACCTGCTTCTGGAGCTTCGGCGGCACCGGCTTGCGCACGGGCCTGGGCCGTCGCCTGAACTCGGCCAGGACGGCCTCGGCCGCGGCGCGGAACGGAGTCTCCCAGTCGCCGGCGACGGGCTGGCGCAACAGCTTGAGCCTGTCGCGCCACGGCTCGTCGCCCTGCTCGGGCCAGCGGCCGACGGCGCCGGCGGGCAGCAGGACGAAGCCCGGCTTGCCCGTCAGCGCGGCAAGCTCGGCCGCGCGCGAATCGACCGCGGCGACCAGGTCGACGCGTGCGAGGATCGCGGCGAGCGCGGTATCGTCGGCGCCATGCTCGCCGCAAGGATCGAGCACGATCCCGAGCTCGGCCAGCAGCCGCAGGCGACCGTCCGACGGGCCACGGCGCAGCACGACGAGCCGCGTGCCCCACATCGCAAGGAAGCGCAGGCACAGGTCGAGCGACGCGGAGAAACGGTCCGCGCCGGGCGTGCCCGACGGATCATCGAGCATCGGATCGGCGGGGCGCCCGGCCTGCCAGGCGACTCCGACCAGCATGGCGCCCGGCGCACCGGCGAGCGCATCGACGAGCGGCTTCGGCGGCGCTGCCTTGGGATCGAGCGTCGGCGCCGGCGCGAAGAGAGGCGGCATCTCGCCCGCGGCCGCACGCGCTTCCGCACGCACCGCCAGCGCGCGCGGCTCGGTCGGATGGCGAGCCAGCGCGGAACCGGCGGCGGCCAGCACCTCGTCCAGGCGGCCGAGCCGCAGCAGCACGCGCGCGCGGTTCGCGGCGATCGCGGGCTCGGCGTTGAGCGACAGCGCCTGCTCGGCGAAGCCGAGCGCTGTATCGGGGCGGTCGAGGGCGAGATGGGCGCGGCCGATCCCGTCGAGGGCCCGGCTGCGCTCGGCCGCGGCGTCGGCCGCCGCCGCGGGGCGGAAGGCGGCGATCGCCGCTTCGGCGTGACCGGCGGCGAGCAGACGCTCGCCGCGGGCGATCCCGGCGGTCACGTCGACCGGTGGTGCAGCCGCGACATCCATCAAGCGCGGCAAGCTATCGGTCGCCCGCGCGGCTGTCCATCGCGGTCCACGAATGTCGCTCGTCCGTACCGTTTGCTAGAGTGCCGGCGAAGCTGAAGCAAAACCGATCGAGGAATCGCCATGACCGCTGCCGCCGCCGCCGTTCCTTCCGCGAGCGAGCTGGCCGAGCTCGCCAAGCTCGACACGCCGTCCGTCTGCAACGCGCTGGAGATGATCGACGCCAGGTACCGCACGCAGTTCTGGACGCAGGAGCCGCTCCACTGCGCCTTTCCCGAGCTGCCGGCGATGGTCGGCTACGCCTGCACCGCGACGCTGCGCTCGACCCAGCCGGGCAAGCCCGGTCGCGACAAGCGCCTCGCCTACTACGAATACCTCGTCAGCGTGCCGGCGCCCCGCGTGGTGCTGATCCAGGATCTCGACGGCGCGCGCGCGGGCTTCGGCGCGTTCTGGGGCGAGGTCAACAGCACCATCCACAAGGCGTTGGGCTGTCTCGGCGTGGTCACCAACGGCGGCGTGCGCGACCTGCACGCGGTCGCGCCCGGGTTCCAGTTCCTCGCCGCCCGCGTGACCCCGTCGCATGCCTATGCCGACGTCGTCGACTTCGGCGGCGAGATCAACGTCAGCGGCATGGTCGTGCGTTCGGGCGACCTGGTCCATGCCGACCGGCACGGCGCGGCCGTCGTACCCGCGGGCACAGTGGGCGAGGTGCTGAAGGCCGCGGCGCTCATCGCCCGGCGCGAGGCCAAGATCATGGAGACCTGCCGCAAGCCCGGCTTTACCGTCGACAAGCTGCGCCAGGTCTTCACCGAGGTCGACCAGTACCACTGAGCTTAGTTAATTGAATCTGAAGGCGTTTCGGCGCCGCGCGTTCAGCGCTGGTTCAGCCGTCCTCTGGGACAATAGAAACGATCTGGCGAATGTGCTGGATTGATGTTCAATTATCCGGCACGAATGCCGGCTGTCCCTGGAGGATGCTTTGGCCGAGATCGCCGCGAATGCCGCTGCCGCATCGGAGTCCCTTCTCAAGGGCCGCATCCTGGCGACGGCGAGGCTGGCCGTGGCGGGAGCGATGCTGCTCGGGTCGGTCGGCTACATCGCGGCGCGCTATCAGGCGGGCGCACCGGCCGACGCGGTCTCGATGGCCGGATTGAGCGACCGGGCGGTCGCGTCGCTGCTGCGCGGCGGCAAGACGATCGCGCTCCTGCCCGCCGGCTCGGGCTCCGAGGCGGCGCTGGGCGTCGCCGGCAAGCTTGGCAATGCCGTCGTCGCCCCGGCGGCCGCCAGCCGGACCGACCTGGCCGCGTCGCTCGAGCAGGCCGCCCGCGCACTCAAGGACAAGGGCTTCCGCGGCATCGCCTTCCTCGGCACGGGCGGCGAGGCGCGCCGGGCGCAGGCCCAGGTGGCCGAGAAGCTCAAGCGGGAGTGGGCCGGGACCAGGATGCGCGTGCTCGATGCGGGCGAATGCTGCGCCGGCGACGCGGCGGCGGACGCCAAGGCAAGCCTGATCAAACGCGTGATGACGCGGATCGACGCCTAGGCGATCGGAAGCTGCTTCGGGGAAAGGAGAGGCCGGCACCCGTGGCTGCCGGCCTCTTCGTCACTTGGACAGGCGCAGCGAACTGAGCTGGTTGCCGATCGTGTTGAACACGCCGGCGAGGTCGGACGAGCTCGGCGCATGGAAGGCATATTCGGGCTTCGACGCGCAGTTGGTGAAGACCGCCTTCAGGTCGTTGTCGTTTTCCTGAAGGATGATCGTGTAGATCTTCACGCCCTTGGCCTTGATCGCCGTGCACAGCGTCGTGATGCGGCTGTTCATCTCGGTCGTCGCCGCCGTCAGCGTCGTCCCGCCCATGCGGCCCTCCGTCAGGCGCCCATAGGCCGTGTAGTCGGACTCCTGCGGCGCGCATCCATACGAGCCCTGCGTGCCGTCGCAGCCCGGCGGCCCGTGCGGAATCACCTCGTTCACGCCGTCCGTCAGCAGGACCAGGACCTTCTCCATGTTCTCGGTGTCGTAGTCGAGCGGGAGATTGGCGGGCGTCGGGTCGCCCCACAGGCCGCGGTAGTTCGGGCTGAGCGCGCGCCAGCCCCAGGCGAGGCCGATCGGGATGTTCGTGCCGCCGCCGTACCACGGCGTCATGCCGTTGATGACGCCGAGCACCGATTGCTTGCTCTGCTGCAAGGGCGCGACGGTGAGCGCCGGGCAGCCCTTGTTCGGTCCGTAGCTGCCCGAGTCGCCGGAGCCGCCGTCCTCGTTGATCGAGCCGCTGCTCCAGTCGTTGTCGCACCAGTTGCCGCTGACGCTGCAGTTCTTCCGCAGGCGCTTGCTCGTGTCGTAGAACTTGAACGTCTGCGTCGACGGCCAGAACGCCTTGTTGAACGCCTGCGTGGTGGGGCCGGCATCGGCGCTCGTCGTCTCATACGGGTCGTTGCGCGCTTCGACGCAGCCGCGCCAGGCGCCGTTGCTCTGCGTGTAGCCGCCGCTGGCGAAGGTGACCGGCGGCCGCTGCGCCTTGATGGTGCCCGTCGCCGGCGTCGCCGGCGCGCTGCCGGTGCCGTTGTCGAGCACATACCAGAACTTGTTGCTGCCCGCCGCGCAGCTCGACGGCCAGCTGGTCGTGCGAACCTGGACGCGTCCGTTGTAGGCGGACTGGCTGGCACCGCTGACGTCGATCAGCATGCCGTCCTTGAAGTCGTGCACGGCCGAAGTCGTGGCGCACGCGGTATAGGTGTACGGATTGCCCGAGCTGCCGCCCGTGCCGGAGTTGGCGCCGCCGCGGCGCAGATCGGAAACGGTGTACTGGGTGTGGCTCGGCGTGACGGTCCAGTCGCTGTGCTGGTTGCCGACATTCACCTGCGCCACGAAAGGAACCACGCTCACGTACAGGTTGGGCTGCGTGTCGGCGCTGCCGTAGAGCTGGTTCACCAGGCTGGTCGCGGCGTCCTTGAGCGCGGTCATCTTGTTGTTGCTCGCCATCGACCCGGTGTTGTCCAGCACCAGCGCCAGCTCCATGCCGCGGGCCGAGCGCGTGATCGTCGCCGATGCCTCGACCGTGATGGAGCTGCAGGTCGTGCACAAGCCGCCGACCGTCAGCAGCTGCATGAAGGTCGTCGGCAGCGTCGCCTGGCTGCTGATCGTGAAGCTGTCGCCGACGGGGCTCGGCACCGTCGGGCTCTGCGTCACGGTGGCGCCGAGGTAGCCGGTGCCGTCCTTGAAGAAATTGGCGTTGAAGTACTTGGTGACGTCGGCCTGCACGTTGGCGTTGTCGCCGACGGAACGCCCGCCAGCCAGCGCCGCGGCGTCGAGCGCCTGGCTCAACCGCGCGCGCACCATATAGCTGCGCCCGGCATCGACGCTGAGGCCGACGATCGCGACCAACGGCACGAAACCGGCCGCGAGCGCCATCCCCACCGACCCGCGCTCGTTACGACGGAAATTTCCCCCCAGCTTTTCAAGCGTGGAGCGAAACAACCTGGAGAAATGCCCGATGCACTGCATGCCTGTGCTCCCGTTTGTCCCGGCAATACTTGCCTGGCATTAACAAACTGATAATGGAGCCAAAAGGTTTACAAGTCGTTAATCGAGGGGGATTTACCATGTCTGTTCACCAACTTAAGTGCCTTTTTGCACAAATACATATGGGCGATACACGCAAACTTCGGTTCGTACCAATATTTACTATTCCCTTTAAGATTCTGTTCATCATCTCCGCTCTACCCTCGCGGTGCCGAGAAGCGGCGATGAGGCGACCGGGACGGATAGACTCGTGCGCGCGTTACTGAATTGCCTGCGTCGTGACCAGAAGGGATCGATCTCGGTCGAGTTCGCCCTGATCGCCCCGGTCTTCTTCTTCCTGACCTTCGGAGTCATCGAGGCCGGCGCATACCTCGCGGCCTCCACGCTCCTGGAAAGCGCGGTGCGCGAGGCGGCGCGCACCGGCGTCACGGGCTATTCGCCCGACGGGACCCCCCGGCAGTCGCACGTGTTGAGCACGATCCAGCAGCACGTCTCGGGGCTGCTGGACCCGAGCAAGGTCGTGCTCGAGACGAAGGTGTTCAACAGCTTCGGGGAGATGCAGAGCAATCCCGGCGGAGGAACGTCGGGACTGGGCGCCGGTGGGTCCTTCGTCCTTTATACCGCGCGCTACAACTGGGACTTCCTTGGCGGCTACGGCAAGACCGTGTTCGGCGTTCCCAGCATCGACATCGCCGCGAGCCTCGCCGTGCGCAACGAGCCGTTCTGAGGTGGAACGATGAAGCGCCTGCTGTGCGACCTGGTGCGGTTCTGGAAGGATCGCCGGG
>JAKLKW010000138.1:0-6907 GCA_023150455.1 Alphaproteobacteria bacterium
CGTCCCGGGCGTCGAGCCGGCCGCTCGCCACCGGCGGCGCGGCCGTGTCGCCGCTGCGCGTCAGCAGCAGCTGCAGCCGGCCGGTCTCACCCACGTACATATATAAGGTAGGCTGGGCCGAGGTCGTGAGGCCGGTATGGTCGGGGGCCAGCACCTTGACCTTGTGCCGGACCACGCCGCCGCGGGTGGCCGCGGGCGCCACGTCGGACGGGCCGCCCCGGCGCGGCGGCACGTAGATCGGCGGCGAGGCCGCGGCCTGGGCGGTCTGGTCGAGCAGCGCCCGGGGCGCCAGGGCCGGCTCGGCCGCCAGGACCGGTGCCGCGCCCGCGGCGGCGAGGCCGGCGAGCAATGTCCCGGCGGCAAGCGCCAGGCGGCAAGGCGAGCGAATCATGGCACGTTCTCCAACGGCCTCGGACGCCCTATGATCTTCGGTCCGGACTGCGGTTGATGTAAAGCGCTTCACACAGAACGGGACCGGACGGGTACTGGGGGGCAAATGGCCGGCAGGCCTGGAAAATCGGGCTCCGGCGCGCGGCCGGGCGCGCGCCGCGGCGCAGCAGCGAGGAAGGGCGATGCCCGCGTGCCGGCGCCGGCCGCGTCGGGCCCGGCCTGCTATGTCTGGCCGCGCGGCGCCGGCGGCTGCGAGAAGTTCATCAACCTGGCGCTGCAGGGCGGCGGTGCGCACGGCGCGTTCACCTGGGGAGTGCTCGACAAGTTCCTCGAGGACGGCCGCATCGGCATCGACGGCATCAGCGCCACCTCGGCCGGCGCCATCAACGCCGCGCTGCTCGCCCAGGGCCTGGCGGCCGGCGGGCCCGACGGCGCGCGCGAGCAGCTCCACAGCTTCTGGCGGAAGATCAGCGAGGGCGCGTCGCACGCCTTGCCGATGATGCACTGGCTCGAGAGCATGGCCTGGGGCTGGAACCGCGACTGGGCGATGGGCCACCTGCTGTTCGACCTCGCCAGCCGCGTGCTGTCGCCCTACCAGTTCAACCCGATCGGCTTCAACCCGCTGCGCCAGCTGCTGGTCGAGACGCTCGACATCGAGCACATCCGCTCTTGCGAGACGGTGAAGCTGTTCATCTCGGCCACCAACGTCGAGACCGGCAAGATCCGCGTGTTCGACCACAAGGAGCTGACGGTCGACGCCGTGCTGGCCTCGGCATGCCTGCCGCACATCTTCCACGCCGTCGAGATCGACGGACAGCACTACTGGGACGGCGGCTACATGGGCAACCCCGCCCTGTATCCGCTGATCTACGACTGCATGAGCCGCGACATCGTCATCATCCGCATCAACCCGATCGTCCGCCGCGGCGTGCCGCAGACGGCGCGCGACATCGTCAACCGGCTCAACGAGATCACCTTCAACTCGTCGCTGATGCGCGAGATGCGGGCGATCGCGTTTGTCACGCGATTGATCGACGAGCAGAAGGTCAACGACGGTACGATGAAGCGCATGCTGATCCACATGGTGGAGGCCGACGACCTGATGATCGACTATGGTGTCGCCAGCAAGCTCAACCCCGACTGGCGCTTCCTGTGCCATCTGCGCGACGTCGGCCGCGCGCGCGCCCAGCGCTGGATCGACGCCACCATCGACCGGCTGGGCGTCGAATCGACGGTCGACATCCGCGAGGAGTTCCTTTGATGCGACGCGGCCTGACGCTGCTGCTCCTGGCCGGCGCGGTGGCGCTCCTTTGCGCGCCCGCGCCCGCCGATGCGCAGACGTCCTGCGTGCCGCTGGGCGCCTGGGTCGAGCCGGGCAAGGCGAAGCCGGTCAAGCCCGAGGACGTGATCGACGAGGCCGCCGACCGGCACATCGTGCTGCTGGGCGAATCGCACGACGAGCCCGAGCACCAGCGCTGGGCGCTGCACACGATCGCCGCGCTGCACGGGCGGCGGCCCGACATGGTGCTGGGCTTCGAGGCCTTCCCGCGGCGCCTGCAGCCCGTGCTCGACCGCTGGGTCCAGGGGGCGCTCGACGAGCCCGGCTTCCTCGCCGAGGTCGAGTGGCATCGCGTCTGGGGCTTCGACCCGGCGCCTTACATGGCGATCTTCCACTTCGCGCGCGCCAAGCGGCTGCGCATGGTGGCGCTCAATGTCGAGCGCCAGCTGGTGGCGCGCGTCGGGCGCGAGGGCCTGGCGCAGGTGCCGGCAGCGGAGCGCGAGGGCATAGGCGAGCCGGTGCCGGCGCGCGCGTCCTATCTCGACCGCCTGGCCGAGACCTATCGCCGGCACCAGGGCGCCGACGCGCCGCCGCCCGACCGCGTCGACCCGCGCTTCCTCAGGTTCGTCGACGCGCAGATCCTGTGGGACCGGGCGATGGCCGAGGCGCTCAACGCCGCCTCGCGCGCGAAGGACGAGCCGCTGGTAGTCGGACTCATGGGCGCCGGCCACCTGGCGAACCGCGACGGCGTACCGGCGCAGCTCCACGCGCTCGGCCGCAAGGACGCCTATGTCATGCTGGCCTGGACCGAAGGCCGCGACTGCGCGTCCCTTCGCAAGGGCCTGGCCGACGTGGTCCACGGCGTCGCGCCGTCGCGCGCCGCGGCGGCGCCGCGGCTCGGCGTCGCGCTCGATCCCGACCCCGAAGGCGCCCGCGTGCGCACCGTGGTCGCGGGCGGCGTCGCCGCTGCCGCGGGCCTCCGGCCCGGCGACGTCGTGCTGGCCGCGGCGGGCGAGGTGATCGCCGATCCGACCGGCCTCGGTGCGATCGTGCGCCGCCAGCCGCCCGGCACGCTGCTGCCGCTGGTCGTCCGCCGCGACGGGCGCTTCGTCGACCTGATGGTCGAGTTCTGAAATCCGACATCCACCGATCCAATCCAGGGGAAACGCCGATGGCTGCCAAACGCGAGAAAGTGATCATCACCTGCGCCGTGACCGGCTCGATCCACACGCCGACCATGTCGCCGCACCTGCCGATCACGCCGGACGAGGTGGCGCGCGACGCCATCGCCGCGGCGGAGGCCGGTGCGTCGATCCTGCATCTGCACGCGCGCGACCCCAGGGACGGGAAGCCGACGCCCGATCCCGCGGTGTTCATGCAGTTCCTGCCGCGCATCAAGCAGAACACCGCCGCGGTGGTGAACATCACCACCGGCGGCGGGCACGGCATGACGGTGCAGGAGCGGCTGGCGGCGGCGGTCAAGGCCTCGCCCGAGATGACCTCGCTCAACATGGGCTCGATGAACTTCGGCCTCTACCCGGTGATGGCGAAGTACAAGGAATGGAAATACGACTGGGAGCCGAAATACCTCGAGGCCTCGCGCGACTTCATCTTCCGCAACACGTTCAAGGACATCGAGTACGTCCTCCGGGAGCTCGGCGAAGGCCACGGCGTCAAGTTCGAGTACGAGTGCTACGACGTCGGCCATCTCTACAACCTGGCGCATTTCCTCGACCGCAAGCTGGTCAAGCCGCCGCTGTTCGTGCAGACGATCTTCGGCATCCTCGGCGGCATCGGCGCCGACCCCGAGAACCTGATGCACATGAAGCGCATCGCCGACAAGCTGTTCGGCGAGGACTACCACTGGTCCATCCTGGCCGCCGGCCGGCACCAGCTGCCGTTCGTGACGCAGGGCGCCATCATGGGCGGCAACGTGCGCGTCGGCCTCGAGGACAGCCTCTACGCCGGCAAGGGCAGGCTCGCCAAGAGCAACGCCGAGCAGGTGTCGATCGTACGCGACATCCTGAAGAACCTGTCGCTCGACATCGCCACGCCCGACGAGGCGCGCAAGATGCTGAGCCTCAAGGGCGGCGACCGGGTGAACTTCTAGGCGTCACCGCGCGAAGCAGGACCCGGCCGCGTTTCACCAGCGTCATGGCCGGACTTGTTCCTACCATCCCCGTCGGCCGGCAGCTGCCATCCCGCCACGAGTTCGCCGCCGGCCCGACGCGGATGCCCGGGACAAGCCCGGGCACGACGATCATGGGACAGGGAGCCTAGGCCCCCAGCTTCTCCGCCAGCTCGCCTAAGCTCTTCGCTTCCACGTCGGCGGTGAAATCGAGCTTGGGGTAGGGCGCGGGGCGGGGGCCGTATTCGCCCGGGCGCTCGACATAGGCGGTCTTCATCCCTTGCGCCCGCGCGGCCTGGAGATCGTCCTTGTGCGCGGCCACCATCATCACCTCGTCGCGCTTCAGGCACAGCATGTCGCAGGCGCCGATATAGACCTCGGGATCGCGCTTGTAGTGGCGGAACAGCTCGGCCGAGAGCACGCAATCCCAGGGCAGGCCCGCAAACTTGGCCATGTTGGTCAGGAGCGCCACGTTGCCGTTCGACAGCGTGGCGACGAGGTACTTCCTCTTGAGCCGCGTCAGGCCCGGCACGCTGTCCGGCCAGCCGTGCAGCCGGTGCCAGACCTTGTTGATGTGGACCTTGTCCGCCTCGCTCAGGCCCTTGACGCCGAATTTCTCCAGCAGCCCGTCCAGCACTCCGCGATGCAGGTCGTCGAGCCGCTGGAACGCGATCTCGCCCTTGATCACCTTGTTGAGGGTCGGGCGGTAGGCGCCGCGCCAGTCGTCGGTCAGCTCCGCCCAGTCGGCCTTGATGCCCTTGCGGCGGCCGAACGCCTCGAGGTCGCGGATGATGCTCGTGCGCCAGTCGACCACGGTGCCGAACACGTCGAAGGTGAGGGCTTTGACCCGGGAGAGCTCGGTCGACATGGCCTGCCTCATATTGCCGGTTCGATATCGGTCGAGCCGAAATCGTGGCCCTTGAAGAGCAATTTCTCGCCGGCGACCTTCGCGGTCGCGTAGGCGCAGCAGTCACCGAAATCCAGACCGGCGCGATGTCGGCCCTTGCCGTAGCGCGACCACGCGTCCCGGGCGATCACCCAATGGTCGGCCGTGAACGGCACGATCTCGATCTGCGCCCGCTGGACGATCGCGTCGAACGCGTGGCCGCCGGCTCTTTCCTTGCGTTGAAGGATCACGATCGCGGTCTCCAGGGCGGTGACCGCGCCGAGCATGCGCACCGGATCGAGCTCGATCGCCGCGGCATAGCGTTCCGCGTCGGGCTCGCCCAGCAGGATGGCGAGGATGGCGGAGCTGTCGATGACCATCAGCGCGGCGTCTCGAACATGTCTTCGACAATCTCGACCACGGGGCGCGTGTCGTGGTCGGGCAGCGCTGCGCATTGCCGGCCGATCTCCAGCAAGTCATCCGCGAGCGACGCTGCTTTCGCGCGCCCTTCGAGCCGGCGCAGACGCTCGCGCAAGGCTTGCGTGACCGCCGCGGTCACGGTCTCCCCCGTGCGGCGCGCCACCTGTCGCGCCAGCTTTTCCGTCTCGGGGTTCTTGATGCTTAGCGCCATGTAGAAGCTACCTTTTCAGGTATATTCTACCCACAAGCCCGAAGTGTCAACGCGGACGGGCTCTATCGCTGCCTGGTCTGCCAGTCCGGCGCCTCGTAGAAGGGCGCGTTGCTCGGGGCCAAGGGCGGCTTGCCCAGGATCATGTCGCTCGCCTTCTCCGCCATCATGATCGTGGGCGCATTCAGGTTGCCGCTGACGATGCTCGGCATGATGGAGGCGTCCACGACGCGCAAGCCTGCCAATCCGCGAACCCTGGTTTCGTGGTCCACGACGGCCATGGCGTCGTCGCCCATCCTGCAGCTGCAGCTCGGGTGATAGGCGCTGTCGGCCCTGGCGCGCACGAAGGCGTCGATCTCGCTGTCGCTCTCGACGCCGGGGCCGGGCTTGAGCTCGGGCCCGCGGAACGGGTCGAACGCCTGCTGGCGGAAGATCTCGCGCGCGTGCCGCACGGCGGCGCGCATCTCCCGGCGGTCGCGCTCGGTCGCGAGGTAGTTCGGCTGGATCAGCGGATGCTGCGCCGGGTCGGCCGAGCGCAGCCGGATCCAGCCGGCGCTGGTCGCGCGCAGCGGCCCGACATGCACCTGGAAGGCGTGCCGGTCGCTCGCGACGCGGCCATGGTCGTTGACGACCGAGGGCAGGAAGTGGAACTGCAGGTCGGGATGGCGCACGCCCGCCTCGCTGCGGATGAAGGCGCCGGCCTCGAGATGCGCCGTGACGCACAGGCCCGTCTTGAACAGGAACCACTCGATCCCGGCGCGCGCGCGCCGGAGCGGGTTGTTGACGCTGTGCAGCGTGACCGCCTGCGTGCATTCGTGCTGCACGTAGAGCTCGAGATGGTCCTGCAGGTTCCGCCCCACGCCGGGCAGGTCGTGCACCGGCTCGACCCCGGCCTGGCGCAGATGGCCCGCCGGGCCGATGCCCGACAGCATCAGGAGCTGCGGCGAGTTGATGGCGCCGCCCGCGAGGATCACCTCGCGCTCGGCGCGCGCGACCCTCGCCCGGCCGCCGTGCCGGTATTCGACTCCGGCCGCGCGTCCGCGCTCGACCACGATGCGGGTGGTCAGCGCCCGCGTGCGTACGGTCAGGTTCGGCCGCGCGCGCGCCGGGTGCAGATAGGCGACCGCGGCGCTCCAGCGCCGTCCCCGATGGATCGTCATGTCCATCGGCCCGAAGCCTTCCTGGCGGAAGCCGTTCATGTCGGACGTGGCCCGGTAGCCCGCCTGGCGCCCGGCCTCGATGAAGGCGTGGAACAGCGGGTTGCTCATGGCACCGGTGGACACGTTGAGCGGCCCGTCGCCGCCGCGATAGTCGTCGGCGCCCTTGGCGTGGTTCTGCGCGCGCCGGAAATAGGGCAGCACCTCGGCGTAGGACCAGCCGCGCGCGCCCTGCCCGGCCCAGCGCTCGTAATCCAGCGCGTGGCCGCGCACGTAGACCATGGCGTTGAGCGAGGACGAGCCGCCGAGCACCCGGCCGCGCGGCCAGTACATGCGCCTGCCGTCCATGTGGGCCTGCGGCTCGGTATGGTAGAACCAGTTGTACTTGTCGTCGCACAGGTTGTAGACGAGCGCGGCCGGCATGTGGATCTTCCAGGTC
>JAKLKW010000138.1:6932-20812 GCA_023150455.1 Alphaproteobacteria bacterium
CCGGCCCCGCTTCCAGCACCAGCACGCGGCGGTCGTGCTCGGCCGACAGGCGGTTGGCCAGCACGCAGCCGGCCGAGCCGGCGCCCACGACGATGTAGTCGAACGCTTCGGACATGGCCGCGGATCATAGGGATTCCGCCGCGCGCGGCAATCCGCCCCGCAATGGACTTGGCGCTCCGGCTGCCGCAGACTGCCGCGCCTTCGTTCGAGGAGCCGCCGGATGACCGGACATATCACCGCGCTCTACGCCGGGCTTTCGGCGCTGCTGCTGCTGGCGCTCAAGATCAACGTGATCCGCATGCGCTGGCGCTACCGCGTCGGCCTCGGCGACGGCAACGAGCCCGCGCTCGCGCGCGCGGTGCGCATGCACGGCAACTTCATCGAGAACGTGCCGGTCGCCCTGATCGTGATGCTCCTGGTCGAGAGCGCCGGCTGCGCGGCCTGGCTGGTGCATCTCATGGGCGCGGCGCTGGTCTTCGGCAGGGTGGCCCATGCCTGGGGCCTCGCCGGCACGGACGGGCCCTCGCTCGGCCGCACGGCCGGCGTCGGCCTGACCACGCTCGTGCTGCTCTTCGGCGGGCTGATCGCGATATACTCCTTCCTGGCGCATTAGGCGGGCGGCGGGCTCATGAACGGCTGGCGCGGCGTGCTGTTCGACAAGGACGGGACGCTGATCGACTTCCACAACACCTGGGTGCCGGCGACGGTCGACACGGCCGCGGCGATGGCGGCGCTGGCGCATCCCGATCCGGCGCAGGCGGACGCCCGCGCGACGCTGGCCGCGCGCCTGGTCGGGCTGATCGGCTACGACGTGGCGCGCCGGGCGCTCGACCCGGCCTCGCTGCTGGCGCGCGGCAGCCTGGGCGAGATCGCCGCGCTGTGGGCGCGCGAGCCGGGCCTCCGCGGCATGGAAGGCGCGATCGAGCGCATCGGCGCCGAGTTCCGCGAGCGCGCCGTGCGCGGCGCGGCGCCGCTCTGCGCGCTCGAGCCGCTGTTCAGCCGCCTGCGCGCGCGCGGCCTGCGGCTCGGCGTCGCCACCATGGACACGACCCTGTCGGCGCAGATGACCTTCTCGACCCTCCTGGTCGACCACCTGCTCGACTTCGTCACCGGCTTCGACGGCGGCCACGGCGAGAAGCCCGGGCCGGGCATGGTGCACGGGTTCTGCCGGGCCGTCGGCGCCAGCCCGGGCGAGGTCGTGGTGGTCGGCGACAGCCTGCACGACCTCGACATGGCCAAGGCGGCCGGCGCCGGGCTCGCCGTCGCTGTCTTGAGCGGCGTCGCCGGCCACGACCACCTGTGGCACGCCGCCGACCACGTCATCGGCAGCATCGAGGAGCTGGAGTCGCTGCTCGAGCGCGTGCCGGCGCCGGCCGGGGCCGGCGCGCTGCCTTGACCCCGGTCACCGACGCCCTGGCGCTGCTGCTGCGCGGGACGCTGGGCGATGAGGCGTCGATCGCCCGCGGCGCCGACCTGCTGCGCCTGGTCGAGGCCCTGGGGCAGCGTCGCGACGATGCCGACGTGCGCGCCTTCGCCGGCTTCTGCCGCCTGTTCCTGCGCGCCTTCGAGAACTGCAACTACGACATGGCGACCAACGGCGAGGCCTGGCTGCTCGGCTGCCTGGCGCCGCTCAGGCCCCGCGTCGTGCTCGATGTCGGCGCCAATGTCGGCGACTGGTCGGCGCTGGCCGCGGCGACGCTGCCCGGCGCGGCGATCCACGCCTTCGAGATCGTGCCCGACACCTTCCGCCGGCTGCAGCAGCGCGCGGCCGCGCTCGGCGGCCGTGTCGTCGCCAACCCGTTCGGCTTGAGCGACCGCGCGGGCGAGGTCGAGGTCAACGTCGTGCCGGACGACAGCACGCTCAGCAGCGTGGTGAAGCTGCACGAAGCCGCGACCCGCACCGTGGCTTGCCCGGTCATGGCCGGCGACGACTATCTCGACCGGGCGGGGATCGAGCGCGTCGACCTTCTGAAGATCGACGTCGAGGGAGCCGAGCACCTGGTCCTCGCCGGCTTCGCCCGCGCGCTCGGCGCCGGGCGCATCGACGTCATCCAGTTCGAGTACGGCCAGGCCAACATCCTCACCAAGGTGCTGCTGCACGACTACCACCAGGAGCTCGAGGCGCTCGGCTACGTCGTCGGCAAGCTTTTTCCCGCGCGGATCGACTTCCGCGCCTACCGCACCGAGCACGAGGACTTCATCGGGCCCAACTTCGTCGCGGTCAGGCGCGCGCGGGACGACGTCCTGGCCGCGCTCGGCGCAAGTTAACCGTGGTTGTTAAGGTTACCTTCGATTTGGCCTGGCAAGTATCTATTTACCAGCACCCGCAGAATTACTTGACTTTACTATCCACGAGGCGAATATGGATCGGTGCCCTTCGCAGGAAGCCAGGGCATCACCGGGTATTTTAGGAGAAATCGTCAGAACGACGAGAAAGAGCCCGTATCATGCAGGTCCAAAGTAGTTTGGGTCCGGCGGGCATCGGAACGGCGACATCGGCCAGCGGCGGTCCTCCGGTAGAGAGCGCCCCGGCTCCGTCGCCCGCGCCGTCTGTCTCCCCGGAACCGAGCGCGCCGCCGCCGCAAGGCGGGGCGCCGCCGCCCGTCGTCGCCGCGCCGCCGCCGCTCCCCTCCGAGCGCCCGGCGGTCGCCCCGCGCGCGCGCCTCGCCTACGACAGCGAGAGCGCCCGCGTCTATGTCGAGGTGCTGGACCGGTCGACCGGCGACGTGCTGTTCACCGTGCCGGCGGTCCGCGCCCGCGACGCCTTTCCCGACGGCCTGCCGCAAGGCTCGCTGGTCGACCAGACGGTCTGACCGCGCCCCGGTGGGCGGCGCGCGCCCGCCGCTCCCCCGGGATCTATCCGACAGCGATTAGCGTTTGCAGTGCCCGGTCAGCCGGGCCGCGCCGCCTGTCCCGTGCCCCGGGGCGTCTTCACGGACTGTTCACCTCTTGGTCGCGATAATCCAGCTCAAGGCAGAAAGCTGAGAGGGAAGGCGACGAATATGTCGTTCGCCATGGAACATGGCAGCGGCTGGGACGCGGGTCTTTCCGCAGCCGTCCTCGAGGGCATTGCCCAGCCTGTCGCGGTCGTCGACGTGCGCGGCTGCATCGTCGCGGTCAACCAGGCGTTCCTGACGCATATCGGTCTCGGCGCCGCCGAGTGCGCGCCGCGGACGGACCTGTCGGTCCTGGCGCAGCGCCACCCCGAGCGGCCGATCCTGGCCCGGATCGCCGCGGTCGCATCCGCCCCTTCGGGCAAGCCCGTCACCCCGATCGGTTTTCCCATCAAACGCACCGACCTGCCGGACGGGACCAGGGTGCTCGCCCTGCCGCCGCGCGCCGAGGCGGCCGCGAACGCGTCGGACCGGGCCGAGCGCGGCAAGGCCGCGTTCCTCGCCAACATGAGCCACGAGCTGCGCACGCCGCTCAACGCGGTCATCGGCTTCGCCGACATCATCAAGGACCAGCTGTTCGGGCCGATCGGCTCGGAGAAATACCTCGAGTACGCGGAGGAGATCCGGCGCAGCGGCCACGGCCTGCTGTCGATCATCAACAACATCATCGACATCTCGCGCATCGAGTCCGGGCAGTTCATGCTGCGTGACGAGGAGACCGACCTCGGCGAGCTGGCGCGCGGATGCGCCAAGCAGCTGGCCGACGCGGTCGCGGCCGGCGAGCTGACGCTGAGCCTCGCCGCGCCCGCCGATCCCGTCGTCATGCGGGTCGATCCGCGCGCGCTGCAGCAGGTGCTGACCAACATCCTGTCCAACGCCCTCAAGTTCACGCCGCCCGGCGGCACGGTGGCGCTCGCCGTCGCGCGCACGCCCGACGGTGCCGAGATCAGCGTCACCGATTCGGGCATCGGCATCGCCACCGCGCACCTGGCGCGGCTGGGCGAGACCTTCTTCCAGGCCGACGACGCCCTGATCCGCAACCACGAAGGCGCCGGGCTCGGCCTCGCGCTCGCCAAGTCGCTGATCTCGCTGCACGGCGGCCGTCTCGACGTTAGCAGCGCGCCGGGCGCCGGCACGCGGGTGGCCATCGAGCTGCCCGCCGCCCGCTTGGTCGAGGCCGCGGCCTGAGTCACATCTCTGCCACAGGCCAGAAGAATTTCATGGCGGGCGTCCGACGCAGCCCCGAGTCGCAACACGCGCGGGCTATACTACATTTGGGGGAAGAAGCAGGGCTTCGATGCCTATCAAATCGACCGGCAAGCACGCGCCGCTCGGCGTCGCGATCGTGATCCAGATCGTGGCCGTCGTGGTCGGCGGCGGGCTCTTGCTGTGGGGCGCGCAGGCCATCGTCGTGCGCGCGCTGCAGTTCCTCCTCTATGGCGGCGGCAGCTGACGCGGTTCGCGCGACGCTCGCCGGCTCCCGCCTTCGCGTCCGCGCGCGGCCTTCGCGCCGACGCGGTTCTTGCTAATCTAGCCGCATCCTCGGTTCGGCTGCCCGAGCCCGTCGCAGCCCATCGTCACGCGGGGAGGTTCCGCCCGTGCGCCTGGTCGCGGCCATGTTCAAGCACGAGACCAACACGTTCTCGCCGGTGCCCACGCCGCTCGAGCGGTTCAACCCGCGCTTCGGCAATGCCGCGCACGACGCCTATCGCGGCACCAACACGCCGCTCGGCGGCTATATCGCGCTGGCCGAGCAGGCGGGCGCGCGCTTGAGCGTGCCGGTCGCGGCCGAGGCCTGGCCGAGCGGCAAGGTCGACGGCGCCGCGTTCGAGAAGATCGCCGACGCGGTGCTCGAGGCCGTCGCGCGCGGCTGCGAGGCGGTGCTGCTCGACCTGCACGGCGCCATGGTCACCGACCGGCACGACGACGGCGAGGGCGAGCTCTTGAAGCGCATCCGCGCGCTCGATCCCGGCATACCGATCGCGGTCGCGCTCGACTTCCATACCAACCTGACCGAGACCATGGTCGCCAACGCCACCGCCATCGTCGGCTACAAGACCTATCCGCATGTCGACATGCGCGACGCCGGCGAGCGCGCGGGCGCGATCGTGCTGGACGCGCTGCAAGGCAAGTGCAGGCCGGTGATGCGCTGGGGCAACCGGCCGATGATCCCGCACATCATGCGCCAGGCGACCGAGGACGAGCCGATGCGCTCGCTGATCGCGGCGGCCAGGCAGGCCGAGACCGGCAAGGTGCTGGCCGCCACCGTCTTCGCCGGCTTTCCCCATGCCGACATCCGCGACGCGGGCCTGAGCGCCGTCGTCGTCGCCGACGGCGACGCCGAGGCGGCGCAGGCCGCCGTCGACCGGCTGCTCGACCAGGCCTGGCGGGACCGCGAGGGCTTCGTCTACAAGGGCGAGCGGCTCGACCAGGCGCTGGCGCGCGCGCAGAAGCTGGCCGACGGCCCGGGAACCGGCCCGGTGATCCTGCTCGACCACTGCGACAATTGCGGCTCGGGCGGCACGCAGGACAGCATGACGGTGATCGAGGCGGTGCTGCGCCACGGCCTCGACGACGTGGCGGTCTTCGGCGTCGCCGATCCCGGGGCCGTCGCCGAGCTGATCCGGACCGGCGTCGGGCGGCACGCCAGGGTCGCGCTCGGCGGCAAGCACGACATGCCGAGCATCGGCGTCAAGGGCAGGCCGCTCGAGGTCGAGGGCGTCGTGCGCGCCATCACCGACGGCGAGTTCACCATCCGCGGCCCCATGTATACCGGTGTGCGCGTGTCGATGGGGCGCACGTGCGTGCTCGACACCGGCAGGGCCGAGATCGTGGTGACCGAGAACAACCACGAGCCGTGGGACCTCGGCTGCCTCCGGAGCGTCGGCATCGAGCCGACCGCCAGGCGCTTCGTGCTGCTGAAGAGCCGCGTGCACTGGCGCGCCGGCTTCAAGCCGATCGCGCGCGCCATCGTCGACTGCGCCGGCGTCGGCGTGACGACGTCGGACTACGCGATCCTCGACTTCAAGAAGCTGCGCCGCCCGATCTACCCGCTGGAGCCGCAGACGGCAGCGTGATGCCGGAAAATCCTGTGGTTCCCCCTCCCGCAAGGGGAAGGGGGACAGAAGAGCAAGGGCGGCGCGACGCCGATTTGACCAACGGGGCCGCCAGCGCCATCTTCCACGGCATTCGCAATCAGGGGACAACATCATGCTCATCGGCGTGCCGAAAGAGATCAAGCGCATGGAGAACCGCGTCGGCCTGGTGCCGGCCAGCGTGCGCGAGCTGACCCATCACGGCCACCAGGTCGTGGTCGAGCGCAACGCCGGCATCGGCATCGGCATCGAGGACGCCGCCTACAAGAAGGCGGGCGCCCGCATCGTCGCGACCGCGGCCGAAGTCTTCGCCAAGGCCGACATGATCGTCAAGGTCAAGGAGCCGCAGCCGAACGAGTGCAAGATGCTGCGCGAGGGCCAGGTGCTGTTCACCTATCTGCACCTCGCCGCCGACAGGCAGCAGGCGCAGGGGCTGGTCAAGTCGGGCGCGATCGCCATCGCCTACGAGACGGTGACCGACGCGCGCGGCGGACTGCCGCTCCTGGCGCCGATGAGCGAGGTCGCCGGCCGCATGGCGGTGCAGGTCGGCGCGCACTGCCTGGAGAAGGCGCAGGGCGGCTCGGGCGTGCTCCTGGGCGGCGTGCCCGGCGTGCCGGCGGCGCGCGTCATCATCATCGGCGGCGGCGTGGTCGGCACCAACGCCGCGCGCATGGCCATGGGCCTCGAGGCGGCGGTCACCGTGATCGACAAGTCGCTGCACCGCCTCTACGAGCTCGACCTGCAGTTCGGCGCCAAGCTCAACACGCGCTACTCGACGGTCGACGCGATCGAGGAGCTGGTGCTGGCGTCAGACCTCGTGATCGGCGCCGTGCTGGTGCCGGGCGCGGCCGCGCCCAAGCTCGTGACGCGCGCCATGCTCAAGCACATGCGCCCCGGCTCGGTGATCGTCGACGTCGCCATCGATCAGGGCGGCTGCTTCGAGACCAGCAAGCCGACCACGCACGACAGGCCGACCTATGTCGTCGACGGCGTGGTGCACTACTGCGTCGCCAACATGCCGGGCGGCGTCGCGCGCACCTCGGCCTTCGCCCTCAACAACGCCACGCTGCCCTTCGTGCTGGCGCTGGCGAAGAAGGGCTACCGCAAGGCGCTCGCCGACGACGTCCATCTGCGCCGCGGCCTCAACGTGCATGGCGGGAGGATCACCTACCAGGCCGTGGCCGAGGCGCTGCGCATGAAGTACCAGCCGCCGGAGGAGGCGCTCAGGCTTTGACCGCCGGCGCCTCCTCGGCCGGCGCCAATTCGGTCGGGCCGGGCGCCCGCCCGATGCCGCCCTCGCTGTGGGCGGCGACGGCGCCGGCCGGCCCGCCGGCGCCGATGCTGCGCGGCACGGCGAGCTGCGACGTCGCCGTCGTCGGCGCCGGCTACACCGGCCTCTCGGCCGCGCTGCACCTGGCCGAGCGCGGCGCCAGGGTGGTGGCGATCGATGCCGGCGAGCCGGGGTGGGGCGCCTCGGGCCGCAACGGCGGCCAGGTCATCCCCGGCCTGAAATACGACCCCGACGAGCTGGAGCGCCGCTTCGGGCCCGAGCGCGGGCCGCGCCTGGTCGCCTTCGCCGGCACCGCGCCCGACCTGGTGTTCGACCTGATCCGGCGCCACGGCATCGCCTGCGACGCCCAGCGCAACGGCTGGCTGCAGCCGGCGCACTCGCCTTCCGGCCGCGTCGCGACCGAGCGGCGCGCCGGGCAATGGGCGCGGCGCGGCGCCGACGTGGCGGTGCTGAACCGCGCCGAGATGGCGGCGCTGCTGGGCAGCGAGGCCTATTGCGGCGGCTGGATCGACCGGCGCGGCGGCACGATCCAGCCGCTCGCCTTCGCGCGCGGCCTGGCCGCGGCGGCGATCGCCAAGGGCGCCGTGGTCCACGGCGGCACGCTGGCCGAGACCGTGCGGCGCGAGGACACGCGCTGGCGCATCGAGACCGTCGGCGGCTCGCTCGTCGCCCATACCGTGCTCCTGTGCACCAACGGCTATACCGACGCGCTCGTCCCCGGCCTGGCGCGGGACGTGCTGGCGCTCAACTCCTACCAGGCGGCGACGCGACCGCTGCCCGAGGGCGTGCGGCGCACCATCCTGCCGGGCGGTCAGGCGGCGTCGGACACGCGCCGCGTGCTCGCCTATTTCCGGCTCGACCGCGACGGCCGCTTCATCATCGGCGGCCGCGGCAGCGGCGAGGACCAGCCCGGCCCCGACCACTGCGCGCGCCTCAAGCGCAACGCCCTCGACCTGTTCCCGCAGCTCGGATCGGTCGAATGGAGCAACCACTGGGCCGGCCGCATCGCCATGACCCGCGACCACATGCCCCATCCGCTCGAGCTCGGCCCCGGCCTGTTCGCCGCGATCGGCTACCAGGGCCGCGGCATCGCCATGGCGACCGCCATCGGCAAGATGCTGGCCGACCGCGTGCTGGGCGCCGATCCCAAGGACCTGCCGCTCGCGTTCGGCAGGCCCAAGCCCTATCCGCTCCACGCGCTGCACCCGCCCGTGGTCTACGCCGTCGTGCACTGGTACCGCATGCTCGACGCGCTGGCGTGATTCGAGCAAGCGTCCTTCGTCAAGCTCAGGGGACGCATGGCGCTGCCGCCGGAAGCGATTGACAACCCCGGCCTTGCGCGGCTGAATTCGCGCGACGGGGATGCTTCTGCGGATGGGGGATGCGATGGACGCGACGACCAGGATTCTCGGCGGGGCCTTCTGCGCGCTGGCGCTGCTCGCCGGTGCCGGGACGGCCGCAGCGCAGTCGGCCAAGGAAGTGTACGTCTACAACTGGTCGGACTACATCGACCTCGGGATCCTGGACGACTTCACCAGGGAAACCGGCATCCAGGTCATCTACGACGTCTACGACTCGAACGACACGCTCGAGACCAAGCTGATGGCCGGCAAGACCGGCTACGACGTGGTGGTGCCGACCTCGCCCTTCCTCGCGCGCGAGATCAAGGCCGGCGTGATCGCCACGCTCGACAAGGCGAAGCTGCCGAACCTCAAGCACATGGATCCGTCGATCATGCAGCGCATGGCCGCCTACGATCCGGGCAACGCGCATTCGGTCGTCTATCTCTGGGGCACGACCGGCATCGGCTACAACGTCAAGAAGGTGGCCGAGCGCATGAAGGACGCGCCGGTCAACTCGCTGTCGCTGATCTTCGACCCGGCCATCGTGTCGAAGTTCAAGGACTGCGGCGTGATGATGCTGGACGCCGCGGACGAGGTGATCCCGGCGGCGCTGCGCTACCTGGGCCTCAACCCCGACGCCAAGGACGCCGAGACCATCGCCAGGGCCGAGGCCGTGCTGATGAAGGTCCGGCCCCATGTCCGCAAGTTCCACTCCAGCCAGTACATCGAGGACCTGGCCAACGGGCGCATCTGCATCGCCTTCGGCTGGTCGGGCGACGTGGTGCAGGCGAAGACGCGCGCCGCCGACGCCAAGAAGAGCGTCGAGGTCGCCTACGGCGTCCCCAAGGAAGGCGCGCTGATGTGGTTCGACAGCTTCGCCATCCCCGCCGACGCGCCGAACAAGGACCACGCCCACGCCTTCATCAACTACATGATGAAGCCCGAGGTGATCGCCCGCGCGTCGAACGCGGTGTTCTATCCCAATGCCAACAAGGACGCGGACCCGTTCGTCTCGGCCGAGGTGAAGGAGGACAAGAGCATCTACCCGCCGCCCGACGTGGTGAAGACGCTGTTCACGATCACGCCCTATGACCAGCAGAGCCAGCGCGTCTTGACCCGCGCCTGGACCAGGGTGAAGCGCGGCAAGTAGCGCCCGGCGCTGGCCGCCCGGGCGCTCGAACGGGATGGCGCCGGCGTTCCTGGCGATCGACGAGGTCGCCAAGTCCTTCGCCGGCGTCTCCGCGGTCGACGGGGTGACGCTCGCGATCGAGCGCGGCGAGATCTTCGCGCTGCTCGGCCCCTCGGGCTGCGGCAAGTCGACGCTGCTGCGCATGATCGCCGGCTTCGAGGCGCCGGATGCCGGCCGCATCGTGCTCGACGGCGAGGACCTGGGGCCGCTGCCGCCCTATCGCCGGCCGGTCAACATGATGTTCCAGTCCTACGCGCTGTTCCCGCACATGACGGTCGCGGGCAACATCGCCTTCGGCCTGAAGCAGGAGGGCCTGCCGGCGCCCGCGATCGGCCGGCGCGTGGCCGAGATGCTGCGCCTCGTGCGGCTGGAGGGGCTGGCGGAGCGCAGGCCGCACCAGCTCTCGGGCGGCCAGCGCCAGCGCGTCGCGCTGGCGCGCGCGCTCGCCAAGCGGCCGAAGCTGGTGCTGCTGGACGAGCCGCTCGCCGCGCTCGACCGCAAGCTGCGCGAGGAGACGCAGTTCGAGCTGCTGGCGATCCACCGCCGCCTCGGCACCACCTTCGTGATCGTCACGCACGACCAGGACGAGGCGATGACGCTGGCGCATCGCCTGGCGGTGATGGATCGCGGCCGCGTGGTGCAGGTCGGTCCCCCGCGCGAGGTCTACGAGCATCCGGCGACGCGCTTCGTCGCGACCTTCATCGGCACGGCCAACCTGCTGGACGGCCGCGTGACCGACGCGGCCGGCGGCGTGATGCGGGTCGAGAGCGCGGCGGCGGCGGCCGAGCTCAGCGTGCTGCACGACGGCGCCGTCCCGCCGGGCGCCGCCGTCTCGGTCGCGGTCAGGCCCGAGAAGCTGCGGCTCGGCAACGGGATGGAGAATACGCTCACGGGCGAGGTCGAGGAGCTGGCGTTCCGTGGCGACGCCACGCTGTGCCGCGTGCGCCTGAGCTCGGGCGTGCCGGTGACGCTGTCGCTGCCCAACCGCGAGCGCACCGGCGCCTTCCTGCCGCGCCCGGGCGAGCGCACCAGGCTCGGCTTCGCCGCCGCCGACGCCGTGCTGCTGACGTCATGAGCGGGGCGGGGCGTCGGCTGCTGATCGCCGCGGCGGCCGCGTGGCTCGCCTTCGTCGTGCTGGCGCCGTTCCTGATCGTGCTCAAGATCAGCTTCGCCGAGGTGATGCAGGGAAGGCCGCCCTTCACGCCGCTGTTCGCCTGGGCGGAGGGCGCCTTGCTGCCGTCGCTGCGGGCTAGTCTCGCCAACTACGCGCTGCTCTTGTCGGACTCGCTCTATCTCGATTCCTATCTCAGCTCCCTGCGCCTGGCGGCGCTGGCGACCTTAAGCGCGCTGGTGATCGGCCTGCCGATGGCGCACGCCATGGCGCGCGCGCCGCAGCGATGGCGGCCGGCGCTGCTGGTCTTCGCCGTGCTGCCGTTCTGGTCGTCGAGCCTGATCCGCGTCTACGCCTGGATCGGCATCCTCAACGACGACGGTCCCTTCAACGCGCTGCTGCTGTGGCTGGGCGTCATCGCCCGGCCGCTCGCGATCCTCAACACCGACATCGGCATCGTCTCGGGCCTGGTCTATTCCTACCTGCCGTTCATGGTCCTGCCGCTCTATGCCAGCCTCGAGCGCATCGACCCGGCCCTGCTCGAGGCGGCTTCCGACCTCGGCTGCCGGCCGGCCGGCGCCTTCTTCAAGATCACCCTGCCGCTGGCATTGCCGGGCATCATCGCCGGCTGCCTGCTGGTGTTCATCCCCGCCGTCGGCGAGTTCGTCGTGCCCGACCTGATGGGCGGGTCCGACACGCTGATGATCGGCAAGACGCTGTGGACCGAGTTCTTCAACAACCGCGACTGGCCCTTGGCCAGCGCCGCCTCGGTGCTGCTGATCCTCCTGCTCGTCGGCCCCATCGTGGTGCTGGAACGGCAGGGGTCGAAGCGGGCGGAGGAGAGGTCTTGACCTCCGCCCGCCGCCTCGGGCCTTTCAACCTCGCCGCGCTGGCGGCGGGGTTCGCGCTGCTCTACCTGCCGATCCTGGCGCTGGCGGTCTATTCCTTCAACGACGGGCGCATGGTGGCGGTATGGTCGGGATGGTCGCTGCGGTGGTACCGCTCGCTCATCGACAACCGGCTGATGCTCGACAGCGCCCGGGTGACGCTGGCGGCGGGCGCCGTCTCCGCGACGCTGGCGCTGGTCGCCGGCACGGCGGCGGCGCTGGTGCTGGCGCGGGCCGGGCGCTTCCTCGGCCGCTCGGCCTTCGCCGGCCTCGTCTACGTGCCGCTGGTGATGCCCGAGGTCATCATCGGCATCTCGCTGCTGCTGCTGTTCGTGCAGCTCGACCTCGACCGCGGCTTCCCGACGCTCGTCGTCGCCCACGCCTCGTTCAGCGCCGCCTTCGTGACCGTGGTGGTGCACAGCCGGCTGGTGACGGTCGACCGCTCGATCGAGGAGGCGGCGCTCGACCTGGGATCGCCGCCGGCCAAGACCTTTTTCCTGGTGACGGTGCCGATGATCGCCCCGGCCATGGCGGCGGCCTGGCTCTTGGCCTTCACGCTGTCGCTCGACGACCTGGTGATCGCGTCCTTCGCCACCGGCCCGGGCGCGACCACGCTGCCGATGCGCGTCTACAGCCAGGTGCGGCTCGGCGTGACGCCCGAGATCAACGCCATCTCGACCCTGTTCATCGCCGCGGTGGCGGGCGTCGTGGCGCTCGCCAGCCTCGTCAACAAGGGCCTGCTGTTCGGCCGGAAGTAGAAGGGAAGGAACCGACATGACCATCGACGCCGCCCTGGTGCGCCAGGCGCGCGAGCGCCTCTACACCGGCGTGATCTCCGACGTGCTCGACGGGCTTGGGGCACCCGAGCACGCGATGAAGCCGCATGTCCGCCCGCTCGACGAAAGCCTGGTCGTCTGCGGCCCGGCGCGCACCGCGCTCTACATGGAGGTGTTCCATGTCGAGCCGGGCATCAATCCCTACGAGCTCGAGATCCGGCTGATCGACGACCTCAAGCCGGGCGAGGTCGCCGTCATGGCCTGCCCGCGCGGCGGGCGCGTGGCGCCCTGGGGCGAGCTGCTCAGCACCGCGTCCAAGGCCCGGGGTGCGGCCGGCTGCGTCACCGACGGGCTGGTGCGCGACGTCAAGCTGATCCGCGAGATGAAGTTCCCCGTCTTCGCCGGCGGCATCGGCCCGCTCGACAGCAAGGGCAGGGGCGTGGTGATGATGATCGACGTGCCGATCGTGTGCGGCGGCACGGCGGTCAACCCCGGCGACTGGATCTTCGGCGACGTCGACGGCGTCTGCGTCATCCCCGCCGGCCTGGCGTCCGAGACCTTCCGCCGCTCGCTCGCCAAGGTCGAGGCCGAGAACACCGTGCGCCGGGAGCTGGAGCGCGGCGACAAGCTCGCCGACGTGTTCAAGCGGCACGGGATCCTCTAGGGCGGCCCCTCGATCAATTCGGCCAGCACGGGCGAGCCGAACAGCAGCGCGCCGTCGGCGGGCGATGACGGATGACGGATCGCGTGCCGCCACAGCGCGGGCGGGACGACGGACGGGCCGGGCTTCTCCGGCTGCGCGAGCGAGGGCCGATGACGGATGACGGATGAAGAGGGATTGCGGACCGGCTCGCCAGCGGTCGTTTGGCTGCCGTCGGAGGGTCCGGGCGAGGGTTCGGCGATGACGGATGACGGATGCGCGAGCCGCCGGCGCTCCTCGTGCTTCGAGACGGGCCTGGGGCCGTCCTCGGGAAGACGCGAGGATCGAGTGCCGGCGGATTCCACCGCGTCATCCCGGGGAGCGAGCGTCTCGAAGGACGATGAACACGATGCCGCATGCTCACGTTCATCTTGGCAAGCGCCCCCGGCCCTGATGACGGATGACGCGTCCTTCGCCTTCGCGATCACGTCGTCGAGCACGTCCTCGAGGAGCACCTCGGCCGGGCTGGGGCCGAGGGCGAGGCCGAGGAAGCCGTGGTGGCCGGTGCGGCGGCGCTTGGGCTGGAAGCCGCGCGCCTCGAGCATGCGGCTGAGGCGCTTCTGGCTGCCGGGCGGCTCGCCGGCGTCGCGGCAC
>JAKLKW010000139.1 GCA_023150455.1 Alphaproteobacteria bacterium
GATCCCCGGCCTGGCGCTGTTCTACGGCGGCATGGTGCGCAAGATGAACGTGCTGGCCACGGTCATGCAGACCTTCAGCGTGGTCTGCATGGTCTCGATCATCTGGGTCGTGGTCGGCTACAGCCTCGCCTTCACCGAGGGCAGCAGCATCATCGGCGGATTGTCCCGGGTCCTGCTCAAGGACGTCGCGCTCGACACGCTGAGCGGCACGCTGCCCGAAACCGTGTTCGTGATGTTCCAGCTGACCTTCGCCGTGATCACGCCGGCGCTGATCCTGGGCGCCGTGGCCGACCGCATGAAATTCTCGGCCATGCTGCTGTTCACCGGGATCTGGTCGCTGGTCGTCTACGCCCCGGTGGCGCATTGGGTCTGGGGGCCGGCGGGCTTCCTCGGCGGGGTCGGCGTCAAGGACTATCCCGGCTTCCTGGGCCTGGGACCGATCCTCGACTTCGCCGGCGGCACGGTCGTGCACCTGATCTCGGGCGTGGCAGGCCTGATGGCGGCGCTCGCGCTCGGCAAGCGCAAGGGCTACGGCACCGAGCCGATGGCGCCGCACAACCTCACCTTCGCGATGATCGGCGCCTCGCTGCTGTGGGTCGGCTGGTTCGGTTTCAATGCCGGCTCGGCGCTGACCTCCGACGGCCGCGCCGGCATGGCGATGCTGGCGACACACCTGGGCTCGGCCGCGGCGGGGCTGTCATGGATGTTCTGCGAGTGGGGCACGAAGGGCAAGCCGAGCCTGCTCGGCATCCTCTCGGGCGCCGTGGCGGGGCTCGTGGCGATCACGCCCGCCAGCGGCTTCGTCGGCGCCGGCGGCGCGATCATCATCGGCCTGGTCGCCGGCGCGGTCTGCTTCATCGCCTGCGTCATGGTGAAGCCCGCGCTCGGCTACGACGACTCGCTGGACGTGTTCGGCGTGCACGGCGTCGGCGGCGCCACCGGCGCCATCCTGACCGGCGTGTTCGCCGTGCAGGCGATCGGCGGCACCGCCGGGCTGCTCGAGGGCAACGCCATGCAGGTGGTCGCCCAGGTCGCCGGCGTGCTGGTGACCGGCATCTACAGCGCCGTGGTGTCGTTCGTCATCCTCAAGGTAGTGGACGCCATCGTCGGCCTCAGGGTCGACCGCGAGGACGAGATCGAGGGCCTGGACCGCGCGCTGCACGGCGAGGCGATCCAGTAGCCGCGATGGCTTGGATGTAAGGGGATGAACCGGTAAAGGAGAAAAGGTCCGACAGCCGGGAAAGGGGCGCAGGCGACGGCGCCCCTTTTCTCGTTCGCCGGTACCGCGCGTGGCCCTTGAATGCGCCGCGCGGGGTAATTACTATGTAATTACCAAACCCGAAAGGACCGGAACGCGATGAAGGCGCCATTGGTGCGCATCGGAAATTCCCACGGCGTGCGCATCCCGAAGACCGTGATCGAGCAGTGCGGGTTCAAGGGGCAGGTGGAGATGACCGTTCGGGACAGGACGGTCGTCATCTCCGCATCGCGCCGGGCGCGCGAGGGCTGGGATGCCGCGTTCAAGGTCATGGCCGAAGCCGGCGACGATGCCGCGCTGCTGCCGGATGCCGTCGGCAGCCACTGGGACGAGTCCGAGTGGCGCTGGTAGCCGCCATCCGGCGTTTCGATATCGTGCTCGTCGATCTCGACCCGACCGTCGGTGCCGAGATCCGGAAGACGAGGCCGTGCCTCGTGGTATCGCCGGACGAAATGAACCGGCACATCCGGACCGTGATCGTCGCCCCGATGACGACCGTCGTCCGCCCCTATCCGTCGCGCGTGGCGATCCGGTTCCAGCGGAAGAACGGGCAGGTCGCGCTCGACCAGCTTCGAACCATCGACAAGACCCGGGTCGTACGGCGCCTGGGTGCCGCCGACCGGAACACGTCCGCCGAGGTCGCTTCCGTGCTGGTCGAGATGTTCACCCTGTTCGCGTCCGACGAGGGCTGATCCGATCGCCCGGTAAAGCGGCGCCAACGACTGCGCCCCTTTTCTCGCTTCCGGCCGCCAGGCCGCATCGCTGCATTGCCCGGTGCTACCGGTATCCGGTAGTATCGGGCGTGTGCGATATGAGTGGGACAAGGGCAAGGCCGCCCTGAACCGTCGCAAGCATGGCGTCGATTTCCCGGACGCCATTGCGGCACTCGAGGATCCGCACCGTCTCGAGGACATCGACCCCGGCGTCGAACATGGCGAAGAGCGGATAAGGATCGTCGGGACGACCGCGGGCATTGTCCTGTCCATCGTCGTCACGCTACGCGATGAAGATAGGTGTCGGATCATTTCGGCCCGGAAGGCGACGCGCGATGAAGAAGACCGGTACTACGCGGGTGATCGTGAAGCCTGGTGAGGCGCCACCGAAGGGCCGCACCGACTGGGCACGGCTGAAGACCATGAACGAGCAGCAGGCCATGGCCGCAGCCCGGTCCGATCCGGACGCCCAGCCGATCGACCGGGACCGATTGGACAAGATGCGCCGCGTGTCGCGCGTCAAGGTACTGCGCCAGCGGTTGGGCATGACGCAGGCGGAGTTCGCGGCCGCATTTCATCTCCCCATCTCCACGCTGCGCGACTGGGAACAGCGTCGCAGCACCCCCGACGCGCCGGCGCGTGCGCTCCTGATCGCGATCGAGCGCGATCCCGAAGTCATGCGCCGGCTGCTGGCAGACAAGGCCGCGTGAGGAAAGGCGAGACGACGTCCGACACTCAGGAAAGGGACGCAGGCGACTGTGGTCCAATTTTGACCGATCAACACGAGCATGGCGTCACATTGCCGGACCATGCTGGCAATATGCTCGCGGAAATCCTCGCCAAAGGGAATTGAATCGACGTCGAAGAAAATGTTCTCAGCGCCAAACTCCGTCACGAGGCGGTCGTGGATGCGCCCGGCTAGGGCAGCTGATTCATCGCGCCTATATGAGAGGAACAGGCGGGTCATCGCCCGGGCCGCTCGCTACTCCGTGGCGGAGCGGCCGCGCGCGCTCGGTCGTCGTTCCTCGAGTCCATGGTCGTTCCCCTTCGACCCTGGTGCGAATCGTTGATTAACGCTATCGCATGGCCATCGCGCTTGCAACAGAGCGTTGCGGCCTTCGATCTCACCTGCAACCGCTAATGCAGCTTCGGCTTCTTCAGGAACTCGCTGCGGTCGACCGTGCGCACGCGCACGGGTTGGCGGGCGCCGTCGCGGCCGACGGTCATGACGACCTCGACGCCGGCGGGGCCGCGCTTCCAGACCTTGCGGTAGAGGTCGGCGAGGTGGCCGAGCGGCTCGCCCGCGACCTCGAGCACCACGTCGCCGATCTCGATGCCCGCCTTGTGCGCCGGCCCGCCCTGGGCGAGGCCGGCCACCACCAGATGGCCCTGGATCTCGGCGGTGTACATGCCGAGCCAGGGCTTGGGCGGCTGGTTGACCCGGCCGAAGCGCAGCAGGTCGTCGAGGATCGGCTCGAGCAGGTCGATCGGCACGACCATGTTGCCCTGCACGTCCTTGTCGGCGACGCGTTCCTGCACCAGCAGCGAGCCGATGCCGGCCAGCCTTCCCTCGTGATCGAGCAGCGCGGCGCCGCCCCAGTGCGGATGCGCCGGCGCGGTGAAGATCGCCTCGTCCAGCACGTACTCCCAGTAGCCGGCGAACTCCTTCTTGGCGAGAATCCGCGCCTTCAGCGCATGGCGCCTTCCGCCGTGCCCGGCCAGGATCACCCGCTGCCCCTGCGCGCAGGCATCGGCCGTGCCGCGCCGGATCGCCGGCAGGCCCAGCCGGCCGAGCGCCTGCACCAGGCCGAACCCGGTCGTCTGGTCGTAGGCGAGCGGATGGCCCGGCACTACCGTGCCCTTGATGGTGCTGAGCCAGACCGACTGCGCCTCGGTGATCAGGTAGCCGATCGTCAGCACCACCCCGTTCTCGCCGATCACGACGCCGTTGCCGGCGCGCTCGGTGCCCAGGATGCCGGCGGTGAAGGCGTCCTCGGGGATCTCGGCCCTGAGCCCCACCACCGAGGCCAGCGCCTGGTCGAGATCGAAGCCGACGTCGTCCGCCCCGGGCTGCAGGCTTGCCGGGAACTCCCAATCCTTGTCTTCGGCCATCGGCATGGTTCCGATTCTTCTTGTCGGTTGGTCGTCGTCCCCGACCCGAATTTTAGGACATTCGGGCCGAGTCGATAACCCCGCACATGAAGATGTGATGAGGCTCGGCCAAGCGGTCAGGCCGGCGGGATGGCGCGATGGTCCACCACCTTGAGGCCGTAGCCGTCGAGCCCCACGATGGTGCGCTTGGCGTGCGACATGAGAATCATCTCGCGTACGCCGAGGTCGAGCAGGATCTGCGCGCCGACGCCGTAGTCGCGCAGCTCCGCCCCGGGCACGCCGCCCGCGGCCGGGCTCGCCGTGCCGACGCGCGCGCGCAGCCGGTCGGACAGGCTGGTCGGCGTGCGCTCGCGCAGCAGCACCAGCACGCCGCGCCCGGCCTCGGCGATGGCCCGGAGCGACTGCTCCAAGTCCCCGCCCCGCCCGCTCTCGGCGTCGCCCAGCGCGTCGTCGAGGATGTTCATCGCGTGCATGCGCACCAGCACCGGGCCGCCCGAGGCGATGTCGCCGCGCACCAGCGCGATGTGCTCGGCGTAGCTGACGCGGTTGACATAGACCACCATGCGGAAGGCGCCGCCGAAGCGGCTGGTGAACGGCGTCTCCAGCAGGCGCTCGACGATGCGGTCGTGCTGCAGTCGGTAGCTGATCAGGTCGGCGATGGTCGCGATCTTGAGCCCGTGCAGCTGGCAGAACGCGATCAGGTCGTCGCGCCGCGCCATGGTGCCGTCGTCGTTCATGATCTCGCAGATCACGCCGGACGGGTTCAGCCCCGCCAGCCGCGCGATGTCGACCGAGGCCTCGGTATGGCCGGCGCGCACCAGCGCGCCGCCCTCGCGCGCCATCAGCGGGAAGATGTGGCCGGGCGTGGCGATGTCGGCCATGCCCTTCGACGGGTCGATCGCGACCGCGACGGTGCGCGCCCGGTCGGGCGCCGAGATGCCGGTCGTGACGCCATGGCGCGCCTCGATCGACACGGTGAAGGCCGTGCCGTGACGCGACTGGTTCTGCTGCTCCATCAGCTTCAGGCCGAGCTGCTCGACCCTGGCCTTGGTCAGTGCCAGGCAGATCAGGCCGCGCCCGTGCTTGGCCATGAAGTTGATCGCCTGCGGCGTCGCCATCTGCGCCGGGATCACGAGGTCGCCCTCGTTCTCGCGGCTCTCGTCGTCGACCAGCACGAACATGCGGCCGTTGCGCGCTTCCTCGATGATCTCGGGGATCGGCGACTTGATGGACTGGAAGGTCAAAGCGGTCCTCGGCGGCTGGCGTCCCGTGCGGCGGCGGAGAGTAGCCCGGGGTCGCCAGCGATGCCAGATCGGCATCGGGGATGCCCGCAATGGGCATGGCGGGGCGGCGGCGGCGCGGCTAGAGTGCCGGGATGGACGACACTGCCCGCACCCCCTCCGGCATCGACTACATCTACGGCGACCGGCTGCCGCCGCCGGGCGGCACGATCGAGGTCAGGCCCGGCGTCTACTGGCTGCGCATGCCGCTGCCGTTCAAGCTCGACCACATCAACCTGTGGCTCCTCGCCGACGGCGACGGCTACGCCATCGTCGACTGCGGCATCGCGCGCGACGAGGTCAAGGCGCTGTGGGAGCAGGTCTGGGCGTCGACGCTGGGCGGCAGGCGCATCACGCGCGTCTTCGTCACGCATTTCCATCCCGACCACATGGGCCTCGCCTCCTGGCTCACCGGGCGCTGGGGCGTCGGGCTGTGGTGCAGCTACGGCGAGTACATGGCGGGGCGCGCCACCCGTGCCGTCGGCGGCGACAACGACGACCGCGCGCGCGACGCCTTCTACCGGCGCAACGGCGTCGACGACGCCGGCATGGCCTCGCTGATGGAGCGCGGCAACCACTACCCGAAGATCGTGCTGCCCCTGCCCGGCTCGTTCCACCGGCTGGAACACGGCCAGAGCGTGCGCATCGGCGGCCACGACTGGCGCGTCATCGTCGGCACCGGCCATGCGCCCGAGCATGTCTGTCTTCACGCGGCCGAGCTCGGCCTGCTGATCTCGGGCGACCAGATCCTGCCGCGCATCACGACCAACGTCGCGGTGTGGCCGCAGGAGCCCGAGGGCAACCCGCTGGCGCGCTACCTGGGCTCGCTCGACCTGTTCCGGCCGCTGGCGCCCGACACGGTCACCCTGCCCTCGCACGACCGCGTCTTCACCGGCCTGCACCACCGGCTCGACATGCTGAAGGCGCACCACGACGAGCGGCTCGACCGCGTCGTGAAGGTCTGCGCCGCGAAGCCCGCGAGCGCGGTCGACCTGATCCCGACCCTGTTCCCCGGCCGCCAGCTCGACTCGCACCAGCTCAGCTTCGCCGTGGGCGAGGCGCTGTCGCACCTGCATCTGCTCGCGAGCCAGGGCCGCCTCCGCCGATCGGTCGACGCCGCGGGCGTCGTGCGCTTTTCCACCTGAGGCCGTGGCCGCCCGCGTCGCGATCGTCACCGGCGGCGCGCGCGGCATCGGGCGCGGCTGCGCCCTGGGCCTGGCCGCGAAAGGCTTCGACGTCGCGCTCGTCGACGTGCTGCCGGCGGAACTCGCGCGCACGGCCGGCGAGATCGCGGCGCTCGGCCGCCGCGCGCTGACCTTCGAGCGCGACGTGCGCGACTACGCCGCGGCGCAGGACGTGGCGCGGCAGGTGCATGCCGCCTGGGGCCGCATCGACTTCCTGCTCAACAACGCCGGCCGGTCGATGCCGAAGGGCGTGCTCGAGATCACCGAGGACGAGTTCGACCAGACGATCGCCATCAACCTCAAGAGCTGCTTCAACTACATCCGCGCCGTCGCACCGATCATGCTCGCGCAGGCGGCCGCTGATCCGGCCGCCGACTCAAATGGAGGGCGCGCGGATCAATGCGCGCCGAGTGGCGGGCGCATCGCCAGCATGTCGTCGCTCAACGCCTTCACCGGCGGGGTCACCAGCGCGGTCAGCAAGTTCGCCTATGCCGCGGCCAAGGCCGGCATCCTCGGCATGACGCGCGCGCTCGCCAAGGAGCTCGGCCCCACGATCGCGATCAACGCCATCTGCCCGGGCGTGATCAAGACCGAGCTCGGCAACGCGCTCACCCGCGCGCGCGAGCCCGAGCTGGTCAAGGCCATCGCGCTCGGCCGGCTCGGCAGCCCCGAGGACGTGGCGCAGCTCGTCGTGTTCCTGGCCACGGTGGAGCCCAACTTCATCACGGGCCAGGCCTTCCAGATCGACGGGTTCCAGTGGGTCATCTAGCGGCCGGGCTCACGTCGCGCGCCGCCGGAACACCAGCCACCTGCTGAAGCCGAAATTGACGACGAGCCCCGCGATCGAGCCCACCGCCACGCCGATCCATGGCCAGGCGCGCACCGCGTCCGACGCCAGCACGAGCGCGGCATAGGCGGCGTAGTTCACGGCCCCGCCGCCGATGTTGACCAGCAGGTACTTGGCCCATTCGCGGTGGATCGGATCTTCGCCCGCGCCGAAGGTGTAGTGCCGGTTCAGCCACCACGCCGTCGTGGCGGCGCAGAGATACGACACCAGGCGCGCGAGGTACGGGTTCCAGCCGCGCCAGCCGACCAGGGCCTGCACGATCCCCGCGTCGACGACGAAGGCGACCGCGCCGACGATGCAGAAGCGGACGAGCTGGCCGCGGAGGGAGAGGGTCAAGCGGGCGCTCCGGCAGATTGGCACCCGGCTCGCCCGGCGCTTTCATTCTTCGACATGCTCAGGATGAGGCTACGGGGAACGCCGTGAATCATGCGACATGACAAGAAGTCCTCGTCCTGGGCTTGTCGAAGGACGAGCTTCCATCACCGCCCCCGCTCGGGCGTCGCCGTCGCCGGGATCGCCAGATACGCCAGGCGGCGCAGCTCGCGGCGGCCGCGGGTCACGGTGTCGAGGATCAGGCCGCAGGCGAGGCTCAGGAACGCCAGCAGCATGATGCCGGTCGCCAGCACCGCGGTCGGCAGGCGCGGCACCAGGCCGGTCGAAAGGAACTCGATCACGATCGGCGTACCGAGGACGATCGACAGCAGGAACAGCGCGCCGAAGCAGTACGAGAAGAACTGCAGCGGCCGCTCCTCGCGGAACAGGCGCAGGATCACCATCAGGATGCGCCAGCCGTCGCGATAGGTGTTGAGCTTGCTGACCGAGCCCACCGGGCGCGCGCCATAGGGCGTCGGCAGCTCGGCCACCGGCATGCGCAGCTCCAGCGCGTGCACGGTGAGCTCGGTCTCGGTCTCGAAGCCCTTGGCCAATGCGGGAAACGATTTGACAAAACGTCGCGAGAACACGCGGTAGCCGGACAGGATGTCCTTGAAGCGCTCGCCGAACAGGCGCGCGACGAAGCCCGTCAGCAGCCTGTTGCCCAGGCGATGGCCCGGGCGATAGGCGGCCTCCTCGGTGTCGACGCGCGCCCCCACCACCATGTCGAGCCGCTCGTCCACGAGCTTCTGGACCAGCTTGGGCGCGCTCGGCGCGTGATAGGTGTTGTCGCCGTCGACCATCACGTAGATGTCGGCCTCGATGTCGGCGAACATGCGCCTGACGACGTTGCCCTTGCCCTGCAGCGTCTCGCCGCGCACCACCGCGCCGGCCTCGCGCGCCGTCTCGACCGTGCGGTCGCGCGAGTTGTTGTCGTAGACATAGATCTCGGCCATCGGCAGGGCGGCACGGAACCCGGCCACGACGGCGCCCACGGTGCGCTCCTCGTTGTAGCAGGGCACCAGGACGGCGATGCGGTGGCCGGCCAGCGACGCGGTAGCCCCGGAGGGCGGCTCGGACGGCTGCAGGACGGCTAGGCCGGCGTCGGACATGGCATTCCTCGGGATGAAGCGGCGTCCCCGCTAATGCCTTATGGCATCGATAAGAAACGGCCGAGACTGCGCTTTGTTCCGGTGCTGCGACGGGCTTTCGGCCGACCCTATAGCCGGTCCGCTACATCCGGTCCACGGGACAAAACGCCAGGGCCAGGCCCGGTTCCTGGTCGATATGGGGCTTGAAGGAGACGCAGTCCCCCAGGCGGGGCTTGAGCCCGTGCGTGGCGAGCGCCCCGATCATGCGCTCGTGCTCCAGCGGCGCGCGGTACAGCACGTAGATCGGCCCCCCGTGCACGGCGATGCGCTGGCGCATGAAGTGGTCGTGCCGGTGCGGGTTGGTGGGCGAGCCGGTGAACCAGCCGTCGATGCGCAGGAACGGCGCCTCGGGCGGGAAGAACGGGATCACGTAGGCCATCGGCTCGAGCCCGGTCATGAGCACGATGCTGCGCGCCGGATCGGCGATCGCCGGCGGCCGGACGCCGAAATAGTCGTCGCCCCAGCCGACGCGGCCCCAGTCGCCGGGCCTGAGCGTCGCGAGCGACGCGCCGAGGATCATCCCTAGCAGCGCGCCATGGCCCCAGCGCGGCAGCGCCAGCCGGTCGACCACCAGCACGATCAGCAGCGGCGCCAGCATCTCCAGCGGCACGAGATAGCGGTAGACGCCGGAGATGCCGAGCCACGCGACGTAGGCGATGGCCGAGGCGAGCAGGACGAGGTTGCCGGGGTGGTAGTCGGCGACGGCCACGCGGCTTGCCCCCGCCCAGCGCCGCCGCAGCGGCCAGGCCAGCAAGGCCGCGCCCGACAGCGCGTAGAGGATCGGCAGGCGCAGGTCGCGGAACGCCACCTCGGCCACGCGCTTGGGGTCGTAGACGAACTTGAACGGGTAGACCAGCGCCTCGAGCAGCGAGTCGGGGTTGTACTTGCGGTCGACATAGTCGGACTCGACCGCCCAGGGCGACTTGAAGACGTGGTTGTAGTGCGGTAGCAGCGGGTTGCCGTAGTGCTGCCACAGCACCCACATCCAGTAGCCGCCGGTCGCGGCGACGCCGATGAGCACGCCGAGGCCGAAGCAGAAGGCCAACAGGAAGCGCCGGCGGAACCGGGTCGTCACCAGCAGCAGCGCGACGCACGGGCCGATGGCGAAGATCACCGCCGTCTGCTTGAGGCCGACGCCCAGCCCCGACAGCAGGCCGGCGGCGGCGGCGATGGCGAGCGCCCGGGCGAGCGGCGCCTCGACCAGGTGGCGATAGTAGAGCACCAGGACCGCGAGGCCGCCGAGCACGAACAGGCTGACGAAATTGTCGTGGAACGTCGTGCCGAGCTCGGACAGCGTGATCGCGCCCGCCATGCCGAGCGCCGCCAGCGCGATCGCGGCCCAGCGCCGCACCGTCTCGGGCGACGTCGCCAACAGGCGCCAGGCGATCGCCAGCAGCAGGACGAAGTTGCTCCCGTGCAGCAGGCCGAGCACGAAGCCCGTCGCCCGCGGCGGCAGCGCGGTCACCAGGAAGTAGAACGGCAGGTCCGAGACGGGATTGTAGTAGGTCGGCTGGTGCGCCACCGCGACGTCGAAGTCGAGCCGGCCGTGCAGCAGCGCGAACGGGTTGTAGAAGTGGTAGTTGCGCAGGTCCCAATTGGCGTCCTGGCCCAGCCATACCGACAGCGCGCCGAGCAGCAGCGGCGCCGCAATGCCGGAAGCGAGCACCGGCAGGCCGGGACGCGCGCCCGTTTCGGTCATGGCGACGAAGCGGCGCCCGGGCCGGTCACGAGCGCGCGCCGCTGTCCTCGCCGGCCGGCGCCTGGCCCATGCGCTGCCACTCGCCGCAGGAATCGGTTGCCGCGGTGCGCGGGAACTTGCCGTCGGGATGGCGCGCGGTCACGACCGGCGGGTAGCGGCGGCACTGCCCGTGCGGCCCGCGCTCGCGCACGCCCTCGCCGATCCAGAAATGGCAGAAATAGCAGGTTCGTCCCTTGTCCATGGCGGGCGATTATAAGCCGGTTGCCGGCGCCGTCACGCGGCGCCCCGGGCGACCTCGGTCCCGCCTTGTCCCTGGCGCACGGGCCATGCGATGATCCGCGCCAGGGGAGATCGAAGCATGAAGCTCTTGCCAGGCGTTTTCGCTCTGACACTCGCTGCGGGTGCGGCGAATGCCGCCGGCGTGGCGGACTATTACGGCCGCTGGAGCAACGGCCAGTGCGACGACGACTGGTTCGCGCTCGCCGACGGCAAGATCACCACTTTCAACAAGCAGTTCGCCAACATCGCGCGGCGACCGACCGAGGTTCCGGCCAAGATCACGCTCGAGGCCGGCCGCCTGTCGGTCGCCTACCAGGAACGCGGGCGCACGCCCCGGCGCGAGGTCTACCAGGTCGACGGCACCGAGATCCTCGTGCTGCAGGACACGTTCGTCGACGGCCGCCGCATGCCGTCGATCACGCGCGACCAGGTCACCTACAGGCGCTGCAAGTAGCCTCTCCTCGCCCGCGCGCATGGTCCGATCCCGGGGGAACCTCGGGATCGCCGGGTTGTTCTCGCTTCATAAGCCCCACGGAGAGACCCATGCACGTGCAAGAGATGCTCCGTACCCATCCGCATGTCCGCGGCAACGTCAACGACGCGCTGCTGCGGTGCATCGAGCACTGCTTCGACTGCGCCCAGGCCTGCGTCGTGTGCGCCGACGCCTGCCTCGGCGAGAACAAGATCGAGCTCCTGAAGCAGTGCATCCGGCTCAACATGGACTGCGCCGATCTCTGCGCCGCCACCGGCAACCTCGCGTCGCGCCGGACCGGCACGAACGAGGCGGTGCTGCGCATGGCGCTGCAGCTCTGCGCCGAGGCCTGCCGCGCCTGCGGCGAGGAATGCCGGCGCCACGCCGACAAGCACGAGCACTGCCGCATCTGCGCCGAAGCCTGCCGGGCCTGCGAGGCCGCCTGCCGCGAGGCCGCCGGGACGATCACGCCGCGGCATTAGCGCCGGCGCGGATCGCGTTGCGCCTCAGCGCGACTTTCCCCAATGGTAGTGAAAGGTGGACGCCATGGTCGCCAACTCGTCGGCCGTCGCGGGACAGGGAATCTGGCAGAGGCGCTCGGGGCGGCTGCTGTCCTTCAACAGACCGGGCAGCTTGCGCTTGAGAAAGTCGATCGCTTGCTGGCGGTTGGCCGGCGTTTCGGGCTTGAGCGTGCTGCCGGGCGTGGGTCCGGTCACGAAGCCGCTGACGGGTTGCGCGCCGGCCGGCGACTGGTCCGCCTGCTCGCGCAGGGCCGTCCAGCCCTCCCCGATGTCCGCCATCGCCTTCTGCTCCCCATAGGGATCCGCCGGTTGCGTGAGGTCGGGGAAGTTCTTGGCGACCTGCCGCGCCCTGTGCATGCGCTCGCCCGCCTCCTTCTGGCCGCACATCAGGTTGATCGCGCCCCACATCACGTAGTTCACGACTTGCGCATGGAGGCATTGCCCGAGGAACGTCACGCTCGGCCCGCACGGGTCGCGCGGAATGGCGCAGCTGGGCGACACGTTCTCGAACCAGTACTTCTTCTTCGCGATCTCCTCCGCGTCCTCCTTCTTCGGGTCGGGTGCCCAGTCGGGGCTCAGCCGGTCGATGTCCCAGGCCCCCTCGAACGCTAGGCTTGGCGTCACGCTCACCAGCAGGTCGCACTTCTCCTTCTGCTGGGCGGCCGACCAGCCGTGATAGTCGCGATAAATCTTATCGAGCGTATTGAAGACCTGGCTGGTGATGTCGGGACCGCAAACGCGCTTGGGCACGTCCGGCGCAACGGCGAACCCCGACACGGGGCGTTCGGACTTCGGTGTCGGCGGCGCCTTGGGCGTCTCGGGCGGACGCGACGGCACCGGCGGCGGCGCGGCCGCCTGCTGCCCCTGGGCCGGCGGTGCCTGGCCAAGGGCCGGATTGCCGATCGGGATCGCCAGGTTCAGCAACGCGATGTCGTCCTCGCTCAGCGGCACGCGCCTGCCCTCGCGGCCGTAGTAGTCGCGCTGGTGCTGCCGCTCCTCGCGGATATGCGGGTCGTGCTTCTCCTGCAGCAGGCCGCCGAGCGTGCCCGCCAGCAGCGACTGGGCCGTGGGCAAGCCCGGGACGCCCGCGGCCGCGCCGGCGCCCGCCGCCTGCGCCGCTGCGACCTGGTGCCGTTGCTCTGCCAGGGCGTAGTCGAAGCGGTCGCGGCAATAGCTGGTCCTGAGGCGCGGCCCGGCCGGCGGCGCGGAGCGGCCCGCGACCAGCTTGGCGGCATGGCAGGCGAAGCCGTCGGCCGCGTCGCGCAGCGCCGCGCCTTCCTCGCGCAGGGCGACGACGGCGTTTGCCGCCTCGACCGAGCGGATTTGAGCGGCCTCGATTTCCGCGCGGCGCTTTCCGTGCTGGAGCTGCCGCTGCGCCTCCGTGCGTGCCCGCGCCGCGACGGCCTCGCGCTCGCGCGCAAGCCGCTCCGCCGTGCCGGAATCCGCGAGCGCGTCGTCCGCAAGGCGCAACGACGCGCCGGCCGCGACCGCGTCGTCGCGGCCCTGCGGCATGGGATAGTTGGGCGACGACTCCAGGGCGGCTTGGCAGGCATAGAGCCAACGCTCCGCTTCCGCCCTTGCCGAGGCCCGTTCGTTGTCGTCGCGCGCGCGCCCCGCTCCGTGCGCGTGGAGCGCCGCGCGGTCGGCCGCCGCCGTGGCGCGCGCCAGCGCCTGCTGCGGATCGACTACAGTGTCGGGCCCGCACGCGGCCTCGGCCGGCACCCAAGCTGCCATGAGAAGGATCGCGGCGATCGCCGCGGCGGCGCTATTGGCAACGCTTCCGGCCATATCCCCCTCCCCCCCCCCAGATGCTCGACGCGAGCGGCAAAGGACCGGATCGAACTCCGAAATACTACCTAGATAAGTCTCCGCTCGCCACCGGCGATAGCGATTGAC
>JAKLKW010000140.1 GCA_023150455.1 Alphaproteobacteria bacterium
TAGGCCAGGGTGTCGGGGCAGCACGGCCAGGGATCGACGTCGATCGGGTCGGGCGCGCGGTCGGGCTCGGATGACGGAGACACCGAGGGATCGGTCATGGTCATGGTCCTTTCCAAGGGCTTGCCGTGTCAGGCGGTGGGTTCGTCGGTCGGCGCGGGCGGCGGCCTGCCGGTTTGCAGGCGCTGGCGCAGCATGCCGGCGAAGGCGCCGTTCTCGCCGGCGATCGCGCCGATCAGCTGCTCGTCCGAAAGCCGCTTGGCGTCGCTGCGGTCCAGCTCGCGGCGGGCGCCGACGGCGCGGCCCTGCTCCACGGCGGCGCGCACGGCCACCGCGAGGTTCCCCTCCTCGAAGGCGAGATGCTTCGCCACCTCGAGGTCCAGCAGCACCGAGCCGCGCGTCAGCGGCCCGCCGTCGCCGAGGCGCCGGCGCAGGCGATCCCTGCGGGATTCGCCGGTCTCGTCTTCGGGCAAAGGCGCCTCCGGGCGCCGGTCGGCCGCCCGCGGCCGTTCACGTTTCGCCATGGGTCGATCTCCGCGCACGGCGAATCCCGGCCGCCGACGGAATCCCGCCGGCCCCGGCGCCGCGCTTCAGTCGCAATGTTGGAGGATGGCCGATATCGTGCGTTCGACCGCGCGGCAAGTCAAGCGCGGAAACGAAAATGCGCACGAACGCGAACGCGCCGTGCAGCGCAGCCGCGTGAACATTCCTTGCTTCCTCTTTCCTTCGTGTCCTTCGTGGTTCGTCCGTTTCGGAGTTGCACGAAGGACACGAAGCCCGGAGGAAGATCACGAAGGGAAGAATAGAAAGACGAGGAAGCGTTGAGAGAAGCGACCGCCTCGCGCGGCGGGCCGTCTGCCCTTCTCCATTCTCTTCCTTCCTTCGTGTCTCCTGAGCCTGACGAAGGGCGTGTCCTTCGTGGTTCATCTTTTTTCGGAGTTGCACGAAGGGCACGAAGCCCGGAGGAAGATCACGAAGGGAAGAAGAAGAAGAAGAAGAAGAAGAAGAAGAAGGATGATTCTTGAGGGAAGCGATCCCCCCGAGCGGCCGCCGGCGACCGGCGCTTCTTCGTCCTCCTTCCTTCCTTTCTTCGTGTCCTTCGTGTCCTTCGTGGTTCATCCTTCTTTCGGAGTTGCACGAAGGGCACGAAGCCCGGAGGAAGATCGCGAAGGGAAGAACAGGAAGACGAGGAAGCGTTGAGAGAAGCGATCCGCCCAAAGCAGGCGAAGGTGGCGGTTCACGTCCGCGTCGGACGGCCTTCGATCGGGTAGGCGGGGTCGTTGTAGCCGGGCGTCGACGGGTGGCCGGCGGGAACGAGCCGGTCGATCAGCGCCTCGTCCTCCTTGCCGAACCGGTGCTTCAGCGCGCCGAGATAGTCCTCGAGCTGCTCGGGCGTGCGCGGGCCGATCACCGCGCCGGTGACCAGGCGGTTGTTGAGCACCCAGAGCAGCGCGAACTGCGTCGCCGTCATGCCCCGCTTCTCCGCGTGCGCCTTGATCTGCTGCGCCATGACGATCGATTCCGGCCGCCATTCGGTCTGGCGGATGCGCACGTCGTTGGTGGCGGCGCGCGAGTCGGCCGGCGGCGGCTGGTCGGGCGCGTACTTGCCGGTCAGGATGCCGCGCGCCACGGGGCTGTAGGGCACGACGCCCAGCCCGAAATGGGCGCAGGCCGGCAGGTGCTCGACCTCGGGCATGCGGTTCATGGCGTTGTAGTAGGGCTGGCTCACCACCGGCCGGTCCATGCCGAGCCGCTCGCAGATGCGCACGATCTCGGCCACGCGCCAGGAGCGGTAGTTGCTGAGGCCGAAATAGCGCACCTTGCCCTGGCGGATCACGTCGCCGAGCGCCGAGACGGTCTCGTCCAGCGGCGTCGAATGGTCCTCCTTGTGCAGGTAGAGGATGTCGATGAAGTCGCTGCGCAGCCGCTCGAGCGACGCGTCGGTCTCCTGCAGCACCCATTTGCGCGACAGCCCGCCCTCGTTCGGCCAGTCGCCCACCTTGTTGGCCAGCTTGGTCGCCAGCACCCAGCGCTGGCGCGCCTTGGCGATGGTGCGGCCGACGATCTCCTCGGACTTGCCGTTGACGTACTGGTCGGCCGTGTCGATGAAGTTGATCCCGGCGTCGTAGGCGCGGTCGACCATGCGCCGCGCCGTCGCCTCGTCGGTGCGGCCGCCGAACAGCATGGTGCCGAGGCACAACGGCGACACCTTGAGCCCGCTGCGGCCGAGGCCCCGATACTCCATTTCAATTCCCTCCCCTTGTCAGCTAGAACCTAGCGCCATGAGCGAAGCCCCGCCAGCCGGCGTCCTGACGGTCGACCTCGACGCCATCGTCCGCAACTTCCGCCTGCTGGCGGAGCGCGTGCTTCCGGTCGACTGTGCCGCGGTGGTCAAGGCCGACGCCTATGGTCTCGGCCTGGCGGAGGTCGCGCCGGCGCTCGCGCGCGCGGAATGCCGCAGCTTCTTCGTGGCGCAGCTCGCCGAGGGCGTCGCGCTGCGCAAGATCCTGCGCCGCGCCAAGAGCAACGCCACGATCTACGTCCTGGGCGGCCTGATGGAGAACGAGCGCGCGCTGTTCGAGGCGAACGCCCTCGTCCCGTGCCTCAACGACCTCGGCCAGCTGGAGCACTGGGCCACGTTCTGCCGCGCGCGCGGGCAGCCGCTGCCCTGCGCGCTGCAGATCGACACCGGCATGAACCGGCTGGGATTTCCGGCCGCCGACCTCGACCGCCTGGCCGCCGAGCCGAAGCGCCTGGTGGGCGTCGACCTCTGCCTGATCCTGAGCCACCTCGCCTGCTCGGACGAGGCGGACCACCCGATGAACCGCCGCCAGCTCGGCCGCTTCCGCGCCGCGCTCGACCGCCTGCCGCATTGCCGCGCCAGCCTTGCGGCCTCGTCCGGCATGTTCCTGGGACGCGAATTCCTGTTCAACACGGTGCGCGCGGGGGTCGCCTTGTACGGTGGAAACCCGACGCCGAACGCACCCAATCCGATGGAGCAAGTCGTTCAGCTGCAAGGGAAAATCCTGCAGGTGCGTGACGTTGACAGGGGGGAGACCGTTGGATATGGTGCAACCCATCGTTTCACTCGGCCCTGCCGCATTGCCACGGTGGGCGTCGGGTATGCCGACGGGTTTCTGCGATCCTTGAGCAACCGCGGCAGCGCCGCAATAGGGGGCGTGACGGCGCCGATCGTGGGACGCGTTTCCATGGACCTGCTCACGTTAGACGTCAGCGCCGCGCCGCCGGAGCTGGTGCGGCCCGGTGCGATGGTCGAGCTGATCGGGCCCAACCGCGGGATCGACGACGTGGCCGCCGAGGCCGGCACCATTCCTTATGAAATTCTCACCGCGCTCGGGCCCCGCTACGAGCGCCGTTACACGGGCGGAGCCGCTTCCAGCGAATGAATTTCGTCGCGTTGATCGGCCGGGCGTTCCTCGGCTTCCTGGCCACCGCCGGCCGTCTGGTGCTGTTCGCGCTGGCCGGCGTATCGCACATCTTCCGCCCGCCCTACTACTACCGCCTGATCTGGCGGCAGATGGTGGACATCGGCTACTACTCGCTGCCGGTCGTGGGCCTGACCGGCCTGTTCGCCGGCATGGTGCTAGCGCTGCAGAGCTACACCGGCTTCGCCCGCTTCTCCGCCGAAGGCGCCGTCGCCACGGTCGTGGTGCTGTCGATGACGCGCGAGCTGGGGCCGGTGCTCGCCGGGCTCATGGTCGCCGGCCGCATCGGCGCCTCGATCGCCGCCGAGATCGGCACCATGCGCGTGACCGAGCAGATCGACGCGCTGACGACGCTTGCCACCAACCCGTTCAAGTACCTCGTGGCGCCCCGGCTGTTCGCCGGCATCACCATGCTGCCGATCCTGGTGCTGGTGGCCGACATCATCGGCATCTTCGGCGGCTACGTCGTCAGCGTCTACAAGCTCGAGTTCAACGCGCCCAACTACCTCAAGCGCAGCTGGGAATTCCTCGAGGTCATCGACGTGGTGTCGGGCCTCGTCAAAGCCTCGGTGTTCGGGTTCCTGGTGACGCTGATGGGCTGCTACCAGGGCTACAACTCCAAGCGCGGCGCCCAGGGCGTCGGCGCCGCCACGACCAACGCCGTGGTCGCGTCCTCGATCCTGATCCTGATCTTCAACTACATCATCACCGAGCTGTTCTTCTCGAAATGAACGCGCGCGGCAACGGATCGGGCAACGGGCCGGCGCCCAACGGATCGACGGGTGCGCCGGTCATCCGGATGCGCGACGTGCACAAGGCGTTCGGCCCCAAGAAGGTGCTGCAGGGCATCGACCTCGACGTCGGCGAGCGCGAGTCGGTCGTCATCATCGGCGGGTCGGGCACCGGCAAGTCGGTGACCCTGAAATGCATCCTGGGCCTGCTCGAGCCGGACAAGGGCAGCATCAAGGTCGACGGCGAGGAAGTGGTCGGCCTGACCGGCCAGGCGCGCGACCGCATCAACGCCAAGTTCGGCATGCTGTTCCAGGGCGCGGCGCTGTTCGACAGCCTCAGCATCTGGGAGAACGTCGCCTTCGGCCTGATCCAGGGCCGCGGCATGGGCCGCGCCGAGGCGAAGAAGGTCGCGATCGAGAAGATGGGCATGGTCGGCCTCGGCAAGCACGTCGCCGACCTGTTCCCGGCCGAGATGTCGGTCGGCATGCAGAAGCGCGCCGGCCTCGCGCGCGCCATCGCCGCCGACCCGGAGATCGTGTTCTTCGACGAGCCGACCACGGGCCTCGACCCGATCATGGCCGACGTGATCAACGAGCTGATCGTGCACGTGGTGAAGGATGTCGGCTGCAGCGCGCTGACCATCACGCACGACATGGCGAGCGCGCGCAAGATCGCCAACCGCGTGGCCATGCTGTACGAGGGCAGGATCATCTGGGCCGGCCCCGTCGACCAGATCGACCGGTCGGGCAACGAATACCTCGACCAGTTCATCCATGGCCGGCCCGAGGGCCCGATCCAACTGCAGGTGCGCGCGCTGTGACGCCCGCACCTGAACTTGGATCGGCGCAAGCCGGCTAGGCAGGCGATGGCCCGCGCCGCCGCGCGCCATGTCTGCCAGAGCTGCGGCGCCGCCTTCCCCAAATGGAGCGGGCGCTGCGAGGCCTGCGGCGCCTGGAACTCGATCGTCGAGGAGGCCCCGCGCGAGGCGGCGCCCAAGGGCCTGGGCGGCGCGGCCAAGGCGGGCGGGCGCAAGCTGGAATTCGTCGGACTGACCGGCGAGACCGGCGGTCCGCCGCGGCTCGTCACCGGCATGGCCGAGTTCGACCGCGTGTGCGGCGGCGGGCTGGTCGCGGGCTCGGCGCTGCTGCTCGGCGGCGACCCCGGCATCGGCAAGTCGACGCTTCTCCTGCAGGCGGCGGCGCGCATCGCGCGCCAGGCGCCCTGCGTCTACATCTCGGGCGAGGAGGCGATCGACCAGGTGCGCATGCGCGCCGAGCGCCTGGGCGTCGCCGACGCCCCCGTGCAGCTGGCGTCCGCGACCTCGGTGCGCGACATCGTCGCCTCGCTCGACAGCGCCGACCGGCCGGCCGTCGCCGTCGTCGATTCGATCCAGACCATGTATGTCGACACGCTCGATTCGGCGCCCGGCACCGTGGCGCAGGTGCGCGCGAGCGCGCAGGAGCTGATCAGGCTCGCCAAGCGGCGCGGCCTCGCCGTCATCCTGGTCGGCCACGTCACCAAGGAAGGGCTGATCGCCGGGCCGCGCGTGCTCGAGCACATGGTCGACACGGTGCTCTACTTCGAAGGCGAGCGCGGGCACCAGTTCCGCATCCTGCGCGCGGTCAAGAACCGATTCGGGCCGACCGACGAGATCGGCGTGTTCGAGATGGGCGAATCGGGCCTGGGCGAGGTCTCGAACCCGTCCGCCCTGTTCCTCGGCGAGCACTCGACCGAGGTCGCGGGCGCCGCGGTCTTCGCCGGGATCGAGGGCACCAGGCCGCTGCTGGTGGAAATCCAGGCTCTCGTGGCCCCGTCGCCGCTCGGCACGCCGCGGCGCGCGGTGGTCGGCTGGGACGCGGCGCGTCTGGCCCAGGTGCTGGCCGTGCTGGAAGCCCGGGGCGGACTTGCCTTCGCCGGCAATGAGGTATACCTGAACGTCGCGGGCGGCCTGCGCATCGCCGAGCCGGCGGCCGACCTGGCCGTTGCCGCCGCCCTGGTGTCCTCGTTGACCGAGCGCCCCATGCCGCAAGCGACCGTCGTGTTCGGCGAAATCGGGCTCTCGGGCGAAATCCGCCCGGTCGGACATGTGGCAACCCGCCTGAAGGAGGCCGCGAAGTTGGGATTCGCCGAAGCCTGGGTGCCGCGGTCGCGCGCTTCCGGGCGGAGCCAGGCCAAGTCCGCCGGTGCCGGGGAGCTCGGGATCAAGGTGCGCGAGCTCGAGCATGTGCGCGACCTCGTGATCGCGTTCCAGGACCAGGTGCGCACCGGCCAGTTCGTGCCGGTCCGGCGCGGCGGCGCGCCGGCCGGGCCCTGAAGACGGGGCGCCCGCCCGCCGATGGAAAGCCTGCCGATCAACCCCGCCGACCTGGTGGTGATCGCCGTCATCGTCGTGTCGGGGCTCTTGGCGCTCGCGCGCGGCCTGGTGCGCGAGGTGCTGTCGATCGTCGGCTGGGTGGGCGCCGCGATCATCACGCTGTTCGGCATCCCGTACGTGAAGCCGTACGTGGCGGCGGTGGTGAACCAGGACGAGTTCATCGTCAACGTCGTCACCGGCGTGGCGATCTTCGTGGTCACGCTGATCGCGCTCTCGCTGGCGAGCTACGGCATTGCAAGGCAGGTCAAGGATAGCCAACTAAGCGCCCTGGACCGCTCGCTCGGCTTCGTCTTCGGCGTCGTGCGCGGCATGGTGCTGGTCTGCCTCGCCTACATGGTGATCGCCTGGGCCCTGCCGGAGCCCGACCATCCGCGGTCGCTGCGCGAGGCGCGCACCCTGCCCTTCATCCAGATGGGCGTGAACCTGCTGACCGGCCTGGTGCCCGACAGCTGGCGCCAGGACGGCAAGCGCGCCGAGGAGATGCGCCGCAACGCCGAGGCCGAGGCGAGGCGCAACGCGGCCAAGGCGATGGAGACGCTGGTGGCGCCGCAGCCCAAGGCGCCGCCGCCGCGCGACAGCCAGGGCTACAACCCGAACGAACGCCGCGACATGGAACGCCTGATCCAGGGCACCAAGGACACGGCGCCGAAGGGAACGACGCCCAAGGGAACGACGCAATGACCGACCGCCGCAAGCTCGATGACGACGACAAGCCGCGCGAGGAATGCGGCCTGTTCGGCATCTTCGACAGCCCGGATGCCGCCGCGCACACCGCGCTCGGCCTGCACGCGCTGCAGCATCGCGGCCAGGAGGCCGCCGGCATCGTCACGCACGACGGCACGCGCTTCCACAACGAGCGCGAGCTGGGCCTGGTCGGCGACATCTTCGGCGATCCGGAAGTGATCAAGCGCCTCAAGGGCGCCAGCGCCATCGGCCACGTGCGCTACTCGACCACGGGCGAGACGATCAAGCGCAACATCCAGCCGCTGTTCGCCGAGCTCGGCTGCGGCGGCTTCGCCGTCGCGCACAACGGCAACCTGACCAACGGCCGCGCGCTGCGCCGGCAACTGGTGCGCCAGGGCTGCCTGTTCCAGTCGACCACCGACACCGAGGTGATCATCGGCCTGATGGCGATCAGCAAGCAGCAGGACGTGGTCGACCGCCTGGTCGACGCGCTGCACCAGGTCGAGGGCGCCTATTCGCTGGTGGCGCTGACCGAGCGCAGCGTGATCGGCGTGCGCGATCCGCTCGGCGTCCGGCCGCTGCTGATCGGGCGGATCGGCGACGTGCATATCCTGACCTCCGAGACCTGCGCACTCGACATCATCGGCGCCGAGTTCATGCGCGACGTCGAGCCGGGCGAGGTGGTCGTGCTCGACGCCCAGGGGCTGCGCAGCCTGCGCCCGTTCCCGCCGGCGCCGCGCCGCTTCTGCATCTTCGAGTACATCTACTTCGCGCGGCCCGACAGCATCATCGAAGGCATGTCGGTCTACGACGCGCGCACGCGCATCGGACGCGAGCTCGCGCGCGAGAGCCACGTGCCGGCCGACGTGGTGATCCCGGTGCCCGACTCGGGCGTGCCGGCCGCGATCGGCTACGCCGCCGAGGCCAAGGTGCCGTTCGAACTCGGCATCATCCGCAACCACTACGTCGGCCGCACCTTCATCGAGCCGACCGACCACATCCGGCATCTCGGCGTGAAGCTGAAGCACAACGCCAACCGCGCGCGCATCGCCGGCAAGCGCGTGGTGCTGATCGACGACTCCATCGTGCGCGGCACCACGTCGACCAAGATCGTCGAGATGGTGCGCAGCGCGGGCGCGACGCAGGTGCACATGCGCATCTCCTCGCCGCCGACCACCGACTCCTGCTACTTCGGCATCGACACGCCGGAGCGCGAGAAGCTGCTCGCGGCGCGCCACAGCGTCGACGAAATGGCCAAGCTGATCGGCGTCGACAGCCTCGCCTTCATCTCCATGGACGGTCTCTACCGCGCCATGGGCCTGCCCGGGCGCGACCCGCGCCGGCCGCAGTTCTGCGACGCGTGCTTCTCGGGCGAGTACCCGATCACGCTGACCGACCGCGACGGCGGCGCGCTGGAGCCGCAGCTGTCGCTGCTCGCCGAGTCGGCCTGAGTTGACCGCGTCGACGCAGGCGCCGCGCCGGCTGGAAGGCCGGATCGCGGTGGTGACGGGCGCCTCGCGCGGGCTCGGCGCCGCCGTCGCCGCGCGGCTGGCGGCGGAGGGCGCGCGCGTGGTGCTGGTGGCGCGCACGCAGGGCGCGCTGGAGAAGCTCGACGACCAGATCCGCTCGGCCGGCGGCGAGCAGCCCGTGCTGGCGCCGTTCGACCTGACCGACTACCCGCAGATCGACCGGCTGGGCCAGGCGCTGTACGAGCGCTTCGGCAAGCTCGACGTCCTGGTGGCCGCGGCGGGCGCGATCGGCGTGTTGAGCCCGCTCGGCCACATCGCGCCGGAGATGTGGGACAAGACCATCGCGGCCAACCTGACGGCCAACTGGCGCCTGATCCGCTCGCTCGACCCGCTGCTCAGGCAGAGCGACGCCGGCCGCGCCGTGTTCGTGACGGCGGCGCAGGGGCGCGAGGCGACCGCCTACTGGGGCGCCTATGCCGTCGCCAAGTCGGGCCTCGAGACGCTGGCGCGCATCTACGCCGCCGAGGTCGCGCATACCAAGGTCAGGGTCAACCTGGTCGACCCCGGCCCGTTCCGCTCGCGCCTGCGCGCGCAGGCCTTTCCCGGCGAGAACCCCGGCATCCTGCCCGACCCGCTGTCGCTCGCCGGCGTGGTGGTGGACCTGACGCTGCCGTCCTCTACGCGCCACGGCGAGCTGGTGGTCGGCCGCTAACGTCCGCGCGCGCGTCGATCCGCGCGCGCATCTATTTGAGTCGGCGGCCGGATCAGCGGCCGCCCTGCAGCAGCGCCATCGCCTGGTTGAGCTGGCTCATGCGGCGATGGTCGCCGTAGGGGCCGTCGGGATGATGCACGCGCGCGAGCTGGCGGAAGCGTTCGCGCAGGGCCTTCGCGTCGGGATGCGCGCCGGGCGGGAAGCCCAGCACGTAGAGCGCCTCGGCGCGCGAGCGCACGCCGTGGGCGAGCGGCTCGAAGCGCAGGCTGGCGAGCAGGCCCTCGAGGCGCCTGCCCTCCTCGGCCGCGTGCTCCAGGCGGCGCGCGGCCTCGGCCGCGCTGCCGGCGCGCGCCACGCTGAGCTCGAGGCCGCCGCGGTCGAGCTCCAGCGCGATCGCCAGCGCCTTGCGGATGGCGGCGGCATCGAGCCCGCCCGGCAGCCGTGCCTGCAGGCGCGGCTTGCGCTTGAGCGCGCGGCCGTCGAGCGCGCCCGACCTCACGATCACGCTCTCGCGCTCCTCCGCCGCCGGCTCGCCCGGGTCGTCGTGGCGGGCGACGGAATCGGGCCCGACCAGCAGCAGGACCGCGCGCGCAAGGTCGGCGACGCTCGCCTTGCGGCGCGCGGCCAGCGCGGTCACGGCGTCGCGGAACCTCCCGGCGCAGGGGATGACGTAGGACTTGCTGGCGTCGCGCGGCTTGCGGTCGGTCATGGGGAGGGAAGGGTTCCGGTCAAGGGCGCGGCCATGCTAGCGTCCGCCGCCCGCGCGGTCATCCGCGGACAGGCACGGAATGGACATGGCGGTCAAGGTCAAGATCTGCGGCATCAACGCGGCCGATGCGCTCGGCGCGGCGGTGGATTCCGGGGCCGATTTCGTCGGCTTCGTGTTCTACCCGCCCTCGCCGCGCGCCGTGACGCCGGAGCAGGCGCACGATCTGGCCTCGCGCGTGCCCGCTTCCGTCAGGAAGGTCGGCCTGTTCGTCGATCCCGACGACGCGCTGCTGGAGCGCACGCTGGCGGTCGTCGCGCTCGACCTGATCCAGCTGCACGGGCGCGAGACGCCCGAGCGCGTCGCCCAGATCCGCGCGCGCTTCGGCAAGCCGGTCATGAAGGCGATCAAGGTCGCCGCCGCCGCCGACCTCGACCGGGCCGCGGCGTTCGAGGCCGCCGCCGACTGGCTGCTGTTCGACGGCGTGCCGCCCAAGGACATGAAGAACGCGCTGCCCGGCGGCAACGCCGCCCTGTTCGACTGGTCGCTGCTCAAGGGCCGCAGCTTCGCCCGCCCCTGGATGCTGTCGGGCGGCCTCGACCCCGCCAACATCGCCGAGGCGATCCGCACCACCGAAGCGCGCTGCGTCGACGTCTCCTCCGGCGTGGAGTCGCGCCCGGGCGTCAAGGACCCCGCCCGCATCCGCGCCTTCATCCGCGCGGCGCGGGGCATCGGAAAGGAAGATGAACCACGAAGGCACGAAGGCACGAAGAAGGAAGGAAGAGGAAAGAAGAAGGAGTCATGAGCGCGGCCTGTGGCCGCGCCTTCGGGTTTCTTGCCCTTCCTTTTCCCTTCGTGTCTTCGTGCCTTCGTGGTTAGCTTTTCCAGCACGACGCATCGCACGGGATCGCCATGGCGGAGCATGATCTTGACAGCCGCGGGTTCGATCCGGTCTCCCGGCAGGTGATCGGTTTGGCCATTGCCGTTCATCGGCAACTTGGCCCTGGCCTGCTGGAATCGGCCTATGAGCAGTGCCTGGCCTACGAGTTCCGCAGCAATGGCATTGAATTCAAGCGACAGGTCGATCTCCCGGTCGTCTACAAGGAGGTGCGACTCGAATGCGGGTATCGACTCGACTTCGTCGTCGAGAACTCCGTCATCGTCGAGCTCAAGACGGTGGAACGGCATCTGCCCGTCCATGAAGCCCAGGTACTCACCTACCTCCGGCTCAGCGGGTTGCGGATCGGGCTGTTGTTGAACTTCAACGTGCCGGTGCTGCGAGAGGGGATCCGGCGGCTGGTGCTTTAGGCGATTTCCCGCTATGTCTCCCGTTCCAAAGGCCAACCGGAAACGACGGCAATGACCCTCAATACCTATCGCGCGGGGCCGGACGAGCGCGGGCAGTTCGGGATCCATGGCGGGCGCTTCGTCGCCGAGACGCTGATGCCGCTGATCCTCGAGGTCGAGCGCGCCTACAAGCAGGCGAAGAACGACCCGGCCTTCCATGCCGAGATGGCCGAGTACCACAAGCACTACGTCGGCCGGCCGAGCCCGCTCTATTTCGCCGGGCGCATGACCGAGCATCTCGGCGGCGCCAAGGTCTACTTCAAGCGCGAGGAGCTGAACCACACCGGCGCGCACAAGATCAACAACACGATGGGCCAGATCCTGCTGGCCCGCCGCATGGGCAAGACGCGCATCATCGCCGAGACCGGGGCCGGCCAGCACGGCGTCGCCGCCGCCACCGTCTGCGCCCTGTTCAACCTGCCCTGCGTCGTCTACATGGGCGAGACCGACATCGCCCGCCAGCAGCCCAACGTGTTCCGCATGAAGCTGCTCGGCGCCGAGGTGCGCCCGGTGACCGCGGGCTCGGGCACGCTCAAGGACGCGATGAACGAGGCGCTGCGCGACTGGGTCGCCAACGTCGAGGACACCTATTACATCATCGGCACCGCGGCCGGCCCGCATCCGTACCCGGAGATGGTGCGCGACTTCCAGTCGATCATCGGCGCGGAGGTGCGCACGCAGCTGCAGGAAGCGGAGGGCCGCCTGCCCGACACGCTGGTCGCCTGCATCGGCGGCGGGTCGAACGCGATCGGCCTGTTCCACCCGTTCCTCGACGAGCGCGGCGTCGCCATGGTCGGCGTCGAGGCGGCCGGGCACGGGTTGAAGTCCGGCAAGCATGCGGCCTCGATCAGCGGCGGCAGGCCGGGCGTGCTGCACGGCAACCGCACCTACCTGCTGCAGGACGCCGACGGGCAGATCAAGGAGGCGCATTCGATCTCGGCCGGGCTCGACTATCCCGGCATCGGGCCGGAGCACTCGTGGCTGCACGACGTCGGGCGCGTGGAGTACGTCTCGGCCACCGACCGCGAGGCGCTGGAGGCGTTCCAGCTCTGCTCGAAGCTCGAGGGCATCATCCCGGCGCTCGAGCCGGCGCACGCGCTGGTCGAGGTGACGCGCCGCGCGCCGAAGCTGCCGAAGGACCACCTGCTGGTCGTCAACCTGTGCGGCCGCGGCGACAAGGACATCTTCACGGTCGCCGACGCGGTGGGGGTGAAGCTGTGAGCGCCGGGACGAACGGCGCCGCCATGAACGGCGAAGGGCGCCTCGAACGCCGCTTCGCGCGGCTCAGGGCCGAGGGCCGCGCCGGGCTGGTGACATTCGTCACCGCCGGCGATCCCGACCCGGCGACGGCCGCGAAGATCCTGGCGGGCCTGCCCGATGCCGGCGCCGACGTGATCGAGCTGGGCATGCCCTTCTCGGATCCCATGGCCGACGGGCCGGCGGTCCAGGCCGCGAGCCTGCGCGCGCTGAAAGCGGGCCAGACGCTGAAGAAGACGCTGGCGATGGTGAAGGCGTTCCGCCGCGGCGACGCCGACACGCCGGTCGTGCTGATGGGCTACTACAACCCGATCTACATCTACGGAGTGCCCCGGTTCCTCGACGACGCGAAGAAGGCCGGCGTCGACGGCCTCATCGTCGTCGACCTGCCGCCGGAGCACGACGACGAGCTGTGCCTCCCGACGATGAAGGCCGGCCTCAACTTCATCCGGCTCGCCACGCCGACCACGGACGACCGGCGCCTGCCCACGGTGCTGCGCAACACCAGCGGCTTCATCTACTACGTGTCGATCCTCGGCATCACCGGCACGCGCTCGGCGGCGTCCGACGCGGTGGCCAAGGCGGTCGCGCGCCTGAAGCGCCACACCGACCTGCCGGTCGCGGTCGGCTTCGGCATCAAGACGCCGAAGCAGGCGGCCGAGGTCGCGCGCGTGGCCGACGCCGCCGTGGTCGGCTCGATGCTGGTGCAGACCGTGGCCCGGAACCTGAGCAGGCAGGGCCGCGCCCGGCCCGGCCTCGCCGCCGCCGTCTTGAAGCGGGTCACGGCCCTGGCGCGCGGCGTGCGCGGCGCGCGCAAGGCGACATGAACTGGCTCACCAACTTCGTCCGGCCGAAGATCCGCGCGCTGGTCAGCCGCGCCGAGACCGCCGAGAACCTGTGGACCAAGTGCCCGGGCTGCGGGCAGATGCTGGTCGGCCGCGACCTCGAGGCGGCGCTGTTCGTGTGCGCGAGCTGCGGCCATCACCTGCGCGTCACCGCCAAGCAGCGCCTCGCCATGCTGTTCGACGACG
>JAKLKW010000141.1 GCA_023150455.1 Alphaproteobacteria bacterium
TCACCGACTGGTAGACGGCGTTGGCCTCGGCGTGGCGCTGCTGCTGCTCCAGCACGCCCGCCACCATCATCTTGGCCGCGTCGAGGTCGGGCCTCAGATGCAGCGACAGGCGCGCGAGCGCGAGCGCGAAGTCGGGGCTGCGCTCCTGCTGCAGGACGCTGGCGAAATGGAACAGCGCCTCGGCCAGGCCCTCGCGCGCGTTGGCGACGACCGGCGGCGGCTTCTTGCCCGACTTGAGCCGCTCCAGCAGGATCTGGCCGATGTAGCTCTCCGGGTTCTCCGCGGCGTAGTCCTCGTACAGCTTCTTCGCCTCGGCCGCCTTGCCGCGCCGCTCGTAGAAGCCGCCGATCGTCTCGGCCATGCGCAGCGGCATGCGCTGCAGCGCCGTGGCGGTGGCGGCGTAGAGCCGCTCGGCCTCGTCGAAGCGCCTCGCCAGCTCCGCCACCATGCCGGAATGCAGGTCGCGCAGGACCGTGTTGCTCGCCCCCTCGGCCACGTCCTTCAGGGTGGCGATGGCGGCGTCGGTCTTGCCGGACCCTGCCTGCACCCAGCCGAGCGCGAGCGGCATCAGGAACTTGTTGATGTTGGCCCGGTTGACCTTGGCGAGGCGCTGCTCGGCGCCGGCCCAGTCGTTGGCGCGCACGCGCTCGATCGCGAGCAGCAGCGTCGCGATCGGCGCGTCGGCCGCCTCGCCCTGGGCGATCGGCTCGGCGTACTTGGCGGCCTCGGCCACGCGGCCGGCGCCGACCAGCACCCAGAACACGCGCCGGCGCAGGATCTCGTTGTCCGCATCGTCCTTGAGCGCCCGCAGCAGGTAGTCCGCCGCCGCCGAGCGGTCGTTGAGCGTCATGGCGTGGCGCCCGGCCAGGTAGGCGCCGACCGAGGTCTCGGCCGGCACCGGCAGCGCCTCGTCCCTGGAGGCTTTCGCCGCCTCGGCCAGCACCGGCGAGACGAGCGGCGAGGCCCAGGCCCACAGCAGCAACAGCGCGGTGCCGTACGGCAGGGCGTTCATACGCAGGCGACAGGCCATCGAATCTCCTCAGGGCGCGGGCGCGTCCGCGACCGGAGTCGAGCGGATCGGGCCGGCTGATGCAGGAATTGACCGCAGTCTAGCCTAGGCGCGAGGCGTTGCGAAAGCGTTGAGGTACGGGAGTCTTCGGCAGCCTTGCCGGGCCCGCGATCAATTCCGGCCGGGACTTTCCCTCATCGGGATAGAGGCAGTCCCCAGGACGAGGGGGCCGCCGCGGCCTCACATATTCGGGTAGTTCGGCCCGCCGCCGCCTTCGGGCACGACCCAGTTGATGTTCTGCGCCGGGTCCTTGATGTCGCAGGTCTTGCAGTGGACGCAGTTCTGCGCGTTGATCACCAGCTTCTTCTTCCCCGCTTCCTCGGCCACCTCGTAGACGCCGGCCGGGCAGTAGCGCTGCTCGGGCGAATCGTAGACGGCGTTGACCTCGCGCGCCCAGCGCTCGGCGTCGATCACCTTCAAGTGCGGCGGCTGGTTCTCCTCGTGGTTGGTGTTGGAAATGAACACCGAGGACAGGCGGTCGAAGCTGACCTTGCCGTCGGGCCTGGGGTAGTCGATGCGCGCGCATGCGGCCGCGGGCTTCAACGCCGTGTGATCGGCGTGGTGGTGCAGGGTCCAGGGCGCCTTGCCGCGCAAGAGGTAGGTGTCGATGGCGGCGTTGGCCATGCCGGCGGCGAAGCCCCAGCGGAAGCCGGGCCTGACGTTGCGCACGCGGTAGAGCTCGTCCCACAGCCAGGACCGGCGCAGGCGCTCGGGATAGGTCGCGACCTCGCCGCCGCTGGACCCGTCCTTCAGCGCGTCGAACACGGCCTCGGCCGCGACCATGCCGGACTTCATCGCCGTGTGGCTGCCCTTGATCTTGGGCACGTTGAGGAAGCCGGCGGTGCAGCCGACCAGCAGCCCGCCCGGGAAGGCGAGCCGGGGGATCGCCTGGAAGCCGCCCTCGTTGAGGGCGCGCGCGCCATAGGCGACGCGCTTGCCGCCCTCGAAGGCCGGGCGGATAGCCGGATGCGTCTTGAAGCGCTGGAACTCCTCGAACGGGTGCAGATACGGGTTCTCGTAGTCGAGCCCGACGACGAAGCCGACCGCGACCTGGCACACGCCGCCCTGCGGCGCCAGGTGATAGATGAAGGAGCCGCCATAGGTCTTGAAGTCCATCGGCCAGCCGGTCGTGTGCGTGATCAGGCCGGGGCGGTGCTGCGCCGGATCGACCTGCCACAGCTCCTTGAGGCCGATGCCGAAGGTCTGCGGGTCGACGCCGTCGCGCAGGCCGAAGCGCTGGAACAGCGTCTTGGTCAGCGATCCGCGGCAGCCCTCGGCGAAGATGGTCTGCCTGGCGCGCAGCTCGACGCCGGGCTGGTGGTTCGCGGTCGGCCGGCCGTCCTTGCCGATGCCCATGTCGCCGGTGGCCACGCCGACGACCCGGCCGCCGTCGTCGTACAGCACCTCGGCCGCGGCGAAGCCGGGATAGATCTCGACGCCGAGCGCCTCGGCCTGCGTGCCGAGCCACCGGCACAGGTTGCCGAGGCTGATGATGTAGTTGCCGTGGTTGTGCATCTGCGACGGCGTCGGCAGGCGGAACGCACGCGTGCGCGTCAGGAAGAGAAATCTGTCTTCGACGGCAGGCGTATCCAATGGCGCGCCCTTGTCCTTCCAGTCCGGGATCAGCTCGTCGAGCGCGCGCGGCTCGAACACCGCGCCCGAGAGGATATGCGCGCCGATCTCCGAGCCCTTCTCGATGACGCAGACGCCGAGCTCCGTGCCGCTTTCCCGGGCGCGCTGCTTCAGCCGGATCGCCGCCGCCAGGCCCGAGGGCCCGCCGCCGACGATCACCACGTCGTACTCCATCACGTCGCGCGCCATTTGCGGCTCCTACCCCACCCCGTGTCCGACGAGCCGCGGATTAAAGCAGGAAGCCCCCGGCGGCAACAGGGTGCAGGCGGCCGTTGATCTCCCTGTGCTTCGTCGAAGGACGCCGAACCAAATGTTTGGCGCGCGGATCGACGCGCGCCAGGCGAGGGGTGCTTGATCGTATACGACATTGTCGTATAATCCTCGAATGCAGATCATTCCGACCGCGCCCTATCTGCGCCGCGTGCGGAAGCTGTTGACCGAATCCGAGAGGATCAGAGCAGAAGCCGAGATCGCAATCGACCCGGAAGCTTGGCCGGTCGTCGTCGGCACAGGCGGAATCCGCAAGGCAAGGGTGCGCCGCGGCTCACGAGGCAAGAGCGGCGGCGCCAGGATCATCTACTTGTACCGCTCGGCCTCCGGACGCGTTTACCTGATGACGATCTACGCGAAAAGCGAGCAGAAGGACCTATCCAATGAAGAGAAGCGCATTCTCCGCGAGGAAGCGAGCAAGCTCTCCTAGGATGAGCCGGCTCGGCGCCGAGTTGCTGGAGTCGATGAGGCAGATCGTCGCCCACGAGCGCGGCGAGATCGAGCTGCCGTCCTATGAGATCGAGGTGCCCCGCCGCATCGACGTCGCCCGGGTGCGCGCCAAGCTCAAGCTGAGCCAACGTCAGTTCGCGGAGCGGTTCGGCCTCGACGTCACCGCCGTCCAGGCCTGGGAGCAAGGCCGTCGCCAGCCCGACCGGTCGGCGCGCGTCCTGTTGACCATCATCGACCGCGAGCCGGAAGCGGTGCAGCGCGCCTTGCGCCACGCCGCCTGAACCGATCCGCCATGCCCACCGTGCCCAATCCCCTCGCCGCGCTGCGCTGGTACCTCGACATGGGCGTCGACGAGGCGGTCGGCGAGGTCGCGCTCGACCGCCTGGCGCCGCGGCCCCCCGGCGAGGCAAAGCCCCCGATCCCAACCCTCCCCCACACCCGCGCGACGCCGGAGGCGTCGTCGCGCTCGGGGGGAAGGGGTCAGGAAAATGGACGGCCGCTTTCCTTTGCTTCCCCCTCCCCCTTGATGGCGGAGGGTCGGGGTGGGGGTGAAGCGCCCGGCCGAGCGCGCGAAGCGCGGGTCGTCCCGCTTATGACCGGCGCCGCCCAGGACGCCCATCGCCTCGCCCAGGCGGCGCGCGACCTGGCCGAGCTGGAGAGCGCGCTCAGAGCCTTCGACGGCTGCGTGCTGAAGCACACCGCCACCAACCTGGTGTTCGGCGACGGCAACCCCGGCGCCAAGGTCATGCTGGTGGGCGAGGCGCCGGGGGCGGAGGAGGACCGCGCCGGCAAGCCCTTCGTCGGCGTCAGCGGCCAGTTGCTGGACCGCATGCTGGCCTGGATCGGACTCGACCGCTCCACCTTTTATATCACCAACCAAGTCTATTGGCGCCCGCCCGGCAACCGCAAGCCGACCGACGCCGAGGTCGCCGCCTGCCAGCCTTTCGTCATGCGCCATGTCGAGCTGGTCGCGCCCGGGCTGCTGCTGCTGGTCGGCGGGGCCGCCACCAAGACGCTTCTGGGCCGCACCGAGGGCATCATGAAGCTGCACGGACGATGGTTCGAGTACAGCTCCCCCGGCCTCGCCGCGCCGATTCCGACCATGGCGATCTTCCACCCGGCGTTCCTGTTGCGTACCCCTGCCTGCAAGCGCGAGACATGGCGTGACCTCTTGGCAGCCAAGCAGCGTCTATCCTTGTTGCAATAATGTCACTATTATAGCTCAAGCGCTTACGGGAAATCATCTAGAACAATTCCAATTATCTGCGGTTCATCCACAGCGGTCAGGCATCGGTGACTTGCCCGACCGGGCGAATTGAACTAGTCAGCCCTGGCCGGGGGAAATCTGGCTGGGATTTTAGATGCATTTGATCTGGGCGCGACATATCGCCGCGACGCTGGCGTTCGTGTGCTTGGGCGGCGCGGCGGCGACGGCCGACACGCTGACCGGTGGCGCGCCCGCCCCGGGGCCGACGGCGAGCGCGGCCGAGCGCGAGATCGCCCTGCCCCGCATCCTGTCGCCCCGGGATGCCGCCGCCTATGCCAACATCTTCCGCCTGCAGGAAAACGGCCGCTGGCCCGAGGCCGACCGCGCGATCCGGCATCTGGAGGACAAGCGCCTGCTCGGCCATGTCCTGGCCCAGCGCTACCTCGCCCCGAACTACCGCACGCGCTACCAGGAACTCGAGGCCTGGCTCTATCGCTACGGCGACCATCCGCAGGCGCTGCGCATCTACAAGCTGGCGAAGAGGCGGATGCCGCCGGGCGCGAGCCCGCCGCCGCAGCCGACCGACCAGCCGAAGGGCGCCGTGCTCGATGCCGCGCCGCCGGACCTGTCGGACGAGGAGACGCCCGCGGAGTTCGCCGAGACGCCCGCGCCGGCGCTGGACGACGCCGAGCTCGTCGAAGGCGACCTGCCGGCCGACGCGACGGCGGAGCTGGCGGTCGAGGACGACGGCACGCCGCAGCTGCCGGCCGCGGCGCCGCTGAAGCCCGGCCAGGCGATGCGCGCCTGGACCGCCGGGCTCGCCGCCTGGCGCAAGGAGCGCCACGCCGACGCGGCGCGGCTGTTCGAGGCGGTCGGCGGCGCGCCGACCGACGTCTGGATGAAGGCGGCCGGGTATTTCTGGGCGGCGCGCGCCTACCACGCGAACCAGCAGCCCCGCCGCTATCTCGACATGATGCAGCAGGCGGCGCAGCACCCGCGTACCTTCTACGGCCTCCTGGCCCGCCATGGGCTCGGCCTCGACTACGGGCTCAATTTCCAGCGCCCGCGCCTGGCGACCGCAGAGCTGCAGGCGCTGGTGCAGTCGCCGCGCGTGCAGCGCGCGCTGGCCCTGGTCGAGGCGCGCCAGCACGACCGCGCCGACCACGAGCTGCGCGCCGCCTCGGAGCTGACCCAGGGCAACGGCGTGGCGCTGGTGGCGCTGGCCGACCGCATCAGCACCCCGGCCGTCGCGCTCGACGTCGCGAGCCGCCTCTTGAAGCTCGAGGGCATCGCGGTCGACTCCGCGCTCTACCCGGTGATGCCGTGGCCGGCCAATGTCGGCGAGTACACCATCGACAGCGCGCTGCTGCACGCGCTGGTGCGCCAGGAGTCGGGCTTCCGCGTGCGCGCCAAGAGCCGTGCCGGCGCGCGCGGGCTGATGCAGCTGATGCCGGCGACCGGCCGCTTCGTCGCGCGCTCGATCAACACGCCGCTCGCCTCGCACGACCGGCTGTTCGATCCCAAGACCAACCTGCTGCTCGGCCAGGCCTATGTCGACCTGCTGTTCCGCGAGGAGACGATCGGGCCGAGCCTGTTCAAGATGGTCGCGGCCTACAACGGCGGCCCGGGCAACCTGCGCAAGTGGGAGCGCAAGATGAACAACGGCGACGACGCGCTGCTGTTCATCGAGAGCATCCCGGTGCGCGAGACGCGCATCTTCGTCGAGCGCGTGCTGACGAACATGTGGATCTACCGCATCCGCTTCGGGCAGCCCTCGCCCTCGCTCGACGCCCTGGCAAGCGGCGAATGGCCGAGCTACGATCCGCAGAACAGCGCCGGCGTGGCCGAGGCGACGACGGTCGTCACGGACTGAGGTTCCGCCGGCGCGGCCGTCACCAGCCCGCAAGAGCGGAGGCCGCCCCAATGTCCAGCTCCATGTCGCGGATCGATCCGAACCGTCCCTTCCTGCCCGTCAACATCGCCGTGCTCACCGTGTCCGACACGCGCGGCGAGGCGGACGACCGGTCGGGCAAGACGCTGGTCGAGCGCATCGAGGCGGCCGGCCACCGCGTCGCCGCGAAGGCGATCGTGCGCGACGAGAAATCCGACATCGTCGCCAGGCTCAGCGCCTGGATCGCCGACCCCGCCGTCGACGTGGTCATCGCCACCGGCGGCACCGGCGTCACCGGGCGCGACGTGACGCCGGAGGCGTTCCGGTCGGTCTACGAGAAGGAGATCTCCGGCTTCGGCGAGCTGTTCCGCTGGCTCAGCTTCCAGAAGATCGGGACCTCGACCATCCAGAGCCGCGCCACGGCCGGCGTCGCCGGCGGCACCTACCTGTTCGCGCTGCCGGGCTCGCCCGGCGCCTGCAGGGACGCCTGGGACGAGATCCTGGTGCAGCAGCTCGACAACCGCCACCGCCCCTGCAACTTCGTCGAGTTGATGCCGCGCCTGCAGGAGCACGTGAAGGCGAAGGCGAGCTGAAAGGGAAGACGGGGTGGCGCACGGGTTATCGTCCCCCCTCCCCTCGCGGGCTACCGTTCGCACACATCGTAGTTGGAGGGCTTTTGGAGAACGAGTGTTGCTCGACAACTCCATTTCCGATTCCATTTGGAATCTTGGGGGCGTCTTTGAGCTCCAATTCGCAAACCGAAAACCACTGATATCCACGATGTGTGTCAACCCTGGCCCGCAAGGGGGTGGACGGACACTTGGAAGCTGCGCATGACCTCGCCCCGGAAGATCTCCGACGCCGCTTCGCGGTTGCACCGCGCGGCGCTGGTGTGGGACGCGCATAGCTGCCTGCCGCTCAGGCCCGGCGCCGACATCGGCAGCCTCGAGCGGCACCGCGCCTCGGGGATCGACTATGTCTCGGTCAACATCGGCATGGACTTCAACCCGGTCGAACAGATCATGCGCGTGACGGCGACGTTCCGCGCCTGGATCGCCGCGCATGCCGACAAGTATGCGCTGGTCGGCTCGGTCGAGGACGTGCGCCGGGCCAAGAAGGAGGGCAAGCTCGCCGTGAGCTTCGACCTCGAAGGCTCGGACATGCTGTGCGGCGATCTCGCCATGCTGCTTCTCTACCGCGACCTCGGCGTGCGCCAGATCCATCTCGCCTACAACCGCAGCAACGCCGTCGGCGGCGGCTGCCACGACGTCGACAACGGGCTCTCCGCGTTCGGCCAGAAGCTCGTGGCCGAGATCAACCGGCTCGGCCTGCTGATGGACTGCTCGCATACCGGCTACCGCACCAGCATGCAGGTCATGGAGCGCTCGACCCGGCCGGTCGTGTTCTCGCATGCCAACCCCTATGCGCTGAAGGCGCACGCCCGCAACATCCGCGACGACCAGATCGATGCCTGCGCGCGCACGGGCGGCGTCATCGGCATCAACGGCATCGGCATCTTCCTGGGCGACGACGACAACCGCACCGAGACGGTGGTGCGCCACATCGACTACGTGGCCGAGCGCGTCGGGCCGTCGCATGTCGGTATCGGGCTCGACTTCGTGTTCGAGCGCGGCGGCGACGAGCGGCCGCCCGGCTTCGACCCGGAGCGGTGGTGGCCGCCCGGCCATGGCTATGGCGGCCGCAGCAATTTCGTCGCACCCGAGCAGATGCCCGAGATCACCGAGGCGCTGCTGGCGCGCGGCTACGACGAGGAGGCCGTGCGCGGCATCCTGGGCGAGAACTTCCTGCGCGCCGCCTCGGCCACCTGGTCGGCCGCCGCAGGCGCGCGTTGATCCGCGCGCCAGACATTTGAGTCGGCGGCCGGATCAATGGCCGCCGGGGCCTGACGCCATGCCCGACCTCGCGGCGCTGGCGCGCGCGCTCGCCGCGGTGCCCGGACTCGCCAGCCTGCGCAAGGCCGATCTCGAGCTCCTGCCGACCAAGGGCATCGCCCACGACCATGTGCGCCTGGCCGGGCGCGGCCTCATCGCGCGCCTGCCCCGGCCGGGCCAGCTCGCCATCCCGCCCGAGCGCTACATCCCCTACCAGGAGGCGAGCTTCCGCCGCGCGGGCCCGAGCGGGCACACGCCCCGCCTGGTGGCCGCGATCGCGCCCTCGCCCGCGCTGCCGTCGGGCGCGCTGGTGATCCAGGAGATCGCCGGCCGCGCGCCGCGCATCCCCGCCGAGCTCGCGCTCATCGCCGAGTGCCTGGCGCGCATCCATGGGCTTCCCGTGCCGCCGCCCGACCGTCGCGCGCCGCTTGCCGATCACGCCGACGCGGTGGCCGGCACGCTCGCGGTGATCGAGCGGCAGGTGCTGTCGCTCGACCCCGCCGGCGTCGCCGGCGCGGCGCGCGCCGCGATCGAGGACGAGCTCGCCTGGGCGCGCGGCTTCGCGCGCGCCAGCGCAGGGGCCGAGCAGCCGGTCGCGCTCGTCGCCAGCGACACGCATCCGGGCAACTACCTGGTCGACGGCAGCGGCCGCGCCATCCTGGTGGACGTCGAGAAGATGCTCTACGGCTCGCCCGCGATCGACTTGGCGCACGCGACGCTCTACACCTCGACCACCTGGGACATCGACACCGGCGTGGCGCTGGACCCTGCCGACGTCGCCGGCTTCTATCGCGACTATCTCGCGCGCATCGATCCGGCCCTGGCCCGCCGCCTCGGGCCGTGGCTTGCACCGATGCGCCGGCTCACTTGGCTGCGCACCACGACCTGGGCCTGCCGCTTCAAGGCGGAAATCCTGGGGCGAGGCGCCGCGGGCGACCCGGGCTCGCCCTATGTGCGGCACGTGAGCGCGCGCATCGCCGACTTCCTCGACCCGGCGACGATCGCGCGCATCCGGCACGAGTGGCTGGACGACGCGACGCCGCAGCCGGGCTGAAAGTTCTTGCTTTGTTCTCTATGCGGCGCTAGGCTTGCCGCATGCCCAAACCGCTGCCAGAGCGTGCGTCGAACAGGGCGCTGTCGGACGCGTTGAAGCCCGACCGCGCGGTCAAGGGACGCGGCGCGGTCAGCAACCGCACCGGCCGGTTCGAGGCCGAGGAGCGCGTCGCGGTCGCCGACGGCTGGGAGCGCGCGCCGGTCCCCGGCGCTGAGGACGACGACCCGGCGCCGTCGCCGCGTATCTCGGTCGCGATCGACTCCACGCGCACGATCATCGCGCGCAACGAGTCGCCGGACATCCCGTTCGACCGCTCGATCAATCCCTACCGCGGCTGCGAGCACGGCTGCATCTACTGCTTCGCGCGGCCGACGCATGCGTTCCTCGGCCTGTCGCCCGGGCTCGATTTCGAGACGAAGCTGACGATGAAGCCCGACGCCGCGCGCCTGCTCGAGCGCGAGCTGCGCAAGCCCGGCTACCGCTGCGACGTGCTGGCGATGGGCACGAACACCGACCCGTATCAGCCGATCGATCGCAGGTACAAGATCACGCGGCAGATCCTCGAGGTGCTGTCGGCGTTCAACCACCCGGTCTGCATCACGACCAAGTCGGCGACGGTCGTGCGCGACATCGACATCCTGGCCGGCATGGCCGGGCGCGGCCTCGCCTCGGTGTCGATCTCCGTCACCACGCTCGACCCCGCGCTCGCGCGCGTGATGGAGCCGCGCGCTTCGTCGCCCGGCCGTCGCCTGGGCGCGATCGCCGAGCTCGCCAAGGCCGGCATCCCGACCGGCGCTATGGTCGCGCCCATCATCCCGGCGATCAACGACGCGGAGATCGAGCGCATCCTCGCCGCCGTCGCCGCGGCCGGCGCGCGGCAGGCCGGCTACGTGCTGCTGCGCCTGCCGCTGGAGATCAAGGGCCTGTTCGAGGAATGGCTCGAGGCGCACGCGCCGGGCAAGGCCGGGCGCGTGCTCGACCTCATCCGCGACGTGCGCGACGGCAAGCTCAACAGCGCCGAGTTCGGCAAGCGCATGACCGGCACCGGGCCCTTCGCCGAGCTGGTGCGCGCGCGCTTCAGGATCGCCTGCCGCAAGCTCGGCCTCGACCGGCGCCAGCGCGCGCTCGACGTCACGCGCTTCAAGCCGCCGCCGCAGGCGGGCGACCAGCTGACGCTCGGGCTGTGAAGCCGCACGGACGTCACGACGAGCCGGCCGCGCCGGCAGCCTGTCGGCGGAATGGGAGGCGCTGCGGGAGGGTCATCGCCGCAACGCCGACGACGACCGCCACCAGCCCGACGGCCGCCGTCGGCGCCAGGGTCTCGCCGAGGAACGCCGCGCCGATCCCGACGCCGACCGGGACGCGGAGATGGGATCGCCCCGTCGCGCCCGCCGCGCCCAGCGTGCCGAGGACGCGGAAGTAGAGAACCAGCGCCAGGGCGGTCGAGAGGACCGAGAGGGCGACGAGCGCGAGCAGCGACGGCGCCGAAGGCGCGAGTATCCAGGGACGGTCCAGCACCAGGCTCAGCGGCACCAGGATCGCGGCGCGGCTCAAGAGCGAGCCGGCGGCCGGCACGGCCGGATCGAGCCCGCCGAACCGGCGCCCGAACAGCGCCGCGCCGGCATAGCAGACCGAGCTCGACGGCAAGGGCGCGGCCGCCGCGGGCTTGTTGAGGAGGTTGCTTGACCGTCCCGTTCGAGGATGCGGGGCGGCGGCAGCGTCGCAGCCGGCCCGGCACCTGTCGCGCCCGATTGCTTCGGCGCCGGCCGAATCGAAAGCCCTGGCCCGTGCCGGGCCGCGCGCCGGGTCACCTCTGCCGCGGCGCGCCGTTCCGCCGTCCTGCGATCCGCCGTGACGCTGGGCCGCGCCGACGCTAGGCTCCGGCGGTCGATCACGATGGTCTCGAGGGGCAGCCATCGCCATGCCGAGCTTGAAGCTGGAGCGCGCGTGCGGCGTCGTGCCCGTCTGCGGCATCGACGAGGCCGGGCGCGGGCCGCTGGCCGGGCCCGTGGTGGCGGCCGCCGTCGTCCTCGACCCGGGCAAGCCCGTTCCGCGCGGCATCGACGATTCCAAGAAGCTCGACCGCGCGACGCGCGAAGCGCTGGCGGCGAAGATCCAGGCACGCGCCTTCGTCGGCGTGGGCCAGGCCTCGGTCGCCGAGATCGACCGGTTCAACATCCTGCGCGCCTCGCTGCTGGCCATGTGCCGCGCGGTCGAGCAGCTGACGCAGGTGCTCGGCCGGGCGCCGGCGATGGCGCTGGTCGACGGCAACATCGCGCCGCCGCTCGATGTCTGCCCGGTACGCACCGTGGTCGGCGGCGACGCGCTGTCCTTGTCGATCGCGGCCGCGTCGATCGTCGCCAAGGTCACGCGCGACCGGCTGATGACCGCGCTCGCCCGGGAACATCCGCATTACGGCTGGGAGCACAACGCCGGCTATGGCACGCAAGAGCACCTGGCGGCGCTCGGCCGGCACGGGCCGACGCCCTATCACCGCTCGTCCTTCCGCCCGGTGGCCCAATTGAGCCTTATCGGCGAGACCTAGCCTTTCCTAGGCCGTTCCGCGGATGTTCCGGCCGACCCTGGCCGGGTTTGTTGCGGCTACGTCACACCGTCGCCGAATCACTTTGATAATTCGTCATAAACTCTTGATTCCATTGACTGGGAGTCGCCGGCGACTCAAGCTCCGCCGATGGATTATCCACAGGCGCATCCCCAGGCTTCCCCCCAGGACCATGCACAACCCGGCGCCGACGAGCCCGGGCTCGACCGGCTGCTGGTGGGCGACTGCGTCGCGCTGATGGCGCGGCTGCCGGCGGGATCGGTCGACATGGTCTTCGCCGACCCGCCCTACAACCTGCAGCTTTCGGGCGAGTTGCTGCGCCCCAACCATTCGCGCGTCGACGGCGTCGAGGAGGACTGGGACCGCTTCGAGGACTTCGCCGCCTACGACCGCTTCACGGCCCGCTGGCTGGCCGAGGCGCGCCGCGTGCTGAAGCCGGACGGCACGCTGTGGGTGATCGGCTCGTACCACAACATCTTCCGCGTCGGCGCCAAGCTGCAGGACCTCGGCTTCTGGATCCTCAACGACATCGTCTGGCGCAAGACCAACCCGATGCCGAACTTCCGCGGCAAGCGCTTCACCAACGCGCACGAGACGCTGATCTGGGCGGCGCGCGCGGAGAAGGCGCGCTACACGTTCAACTACCAGGCCATGAAGGCGCTGAACGAAGACCTGCAGATGCGCAGCGACTGGCTGATCCCGATCTGCGGCGGACCCGAGCGCCTGCGCGAGGCGGACGGCGCCAAGGTGCATCCGACGCAGAAGCCCGAGGCGCTGCTGCATCGCGCGATCCTGGCGGCGAGCAAGCCGGGGCATGTGGTGCTCGACCCCTTCGCCGGCACCGGCACCACCTGCGTCGTCGCCAAGCGGCTGGGCCGACGCTTCATCGGCATCGAGCGCGACCCGCGCTACGCCGCCTGGGCGCGCGAGCGCATCGCCGCGACCGAGGCGGGCGAGCGCGACATGTTCGCCGCCACGGCGTCGAAGCGCGAGGAACCGCGCATCCCCTTCGGCTGGCTGATCGAGCACGGGCTGATCAAGGCGGGCGAGCGCCTCTACGGGCCGAACCGCCGGCACGTGGCGAAGGTGCGCGCCGACGGCTCGCTCGTGGCCGCCGACGCGACGGGCTCGATCCACCGCATCGGCGCGCATGTGCAGGGCGCGCCAGCCTGCAATGGCTGGGTGTTCTGGCACGTCGAGACCGGCGGAAAGCTCGTGCCGATCGACGTGCTGCGCCAGCAGCTCCGGGCGAGGTTGAACTAGGTTGAACTAGAGAGCGCCGCGCACAGGCGGGCCCGCTCCGCGATAAAGCCGGCACGCCCGGGTCAGCCCCGGGCGTGCCTTGATCCCGACGGGAGTTGCTAACGCGACGGCGGACTAGCGGGCGTTGCCGCCGCCGTTGCCGCCGCCATTGCCGCCGGCGTTGCTGTTGCTGTTGCCGCCCGCGTTGCCGCCCGCGTTGCCACCCGCATTGCCACCGGCGTTGCCGCCCGCGTTGCCACCGGCGTTGCCGCCGGCATTGCCGCCAGCATTGCCGCCCGCGTTGCCACCGGCGTTGCCGCCAGCATTGCCGCCCGCGTTGCCACCGGCGTTGCCGCCGGCATTGCCGCCTCCATTGCCACCGGCGTTGCCGCCGCCATTGCCACCGGCGTTGCCGCCGCCATTGCCACCGGCGTTGCCGCCGCCATTGCCACCGGCGTTGCC
>JAKLKW010000142.1 GCA_023150455.1 Alphaproteobacteria bacterium
ACCGGCGGCGTTGCCGGCGCGGCGGCGGGCTGAGCCGGCGGCGGTGCCGCGGTGCCTGGCGCGGCGCCAGCCGGCGCGACCGCGGCCGCCGTGGTGCAGCCGCAGCGCGGATCGGCCGCATCCTCGCAGCGCGCACCGTCCGGCAGCGTTGCCCGGCACAGCTTCACGCGCGTCGCGGCGACGCCGCGCGCGGTGAGCTCGCCGACCGTCAGATCGGCGTTGCTCAAGTCCGCGCCGGTGAAGTCCGTGCCGGCCAGGATGGCGCCTTCCAGCTGGGCGCGGCGCAGGTCGGCGTCGCGGAACACGGCGCTGGTCAGGTTCGCGTCGCGCAGGTCCGTGCGCCGCGTGAACTCCTTGCCGTCGGCGCCGCGGATCGTGCTGGCATGCAGCCGCGCCCGGCTGAGATTGACGTTGCTGAGATTGGCGCCGCGCAGGTCGGCGCCGCGCAGGTCGGCGTCGGCGAGATCGGCACCGGACAGGTCGACGCCGCGCAGGTCGCAGTTGGCGCAGTCGCGCGCCTTGCGCTCCATGAACAGCTTGCGCGTGCCGTCGACCGCCGAATCGGTGGTCTCCTTGGCGCCCTGCCACGCCTTGGTCGCGCCCGACTTGGTCGCGTCCCAGGCCTTGGACGCGCCGGACTTGGTGTCTTCCCAGGTGCTCGACAGGGCCCGGCCGGCCTTGTCGAAGAAATTCTCCGCCGCGGCCCCCTGCGCCAGGGCCATCGACCCCGCGAGTACGGCGGCCAAGGTCGCTCTGCGGTACATCCGAGACCTCCTAGGCGCGCGCTGATCCGCGCGCCAGACATTACGGTTTGGCGGCCGGATCAACGGCAGCCGAGACCGTGATTGCCCTACCCGGCCCATGTTCCCTGCCTGTGCCACAGGATTGGGGTAACTTCGTGGCAGGAATAAGTGATTGAATATGTTCAGTCCAGCGATGACTGCCGGACGGGAGATCGGCACCGCCGGACCACTCCGCCCGGCGCTGCCCGAAGCCGCCTCGCAAGGGGCGATTCGCTCGGGCCGGCCCGAGCGCAGGCGCGATCCGGATCAGCGCCGCGGCGGCGAGTTCACGTGCAGGTGGTTGCCGCTGTCGACCACGACAAGCTGGCCGGTGACGCCGGGCGCGCCTTCGACGAACCACAGGATGGCATCGGCGACGTCGTCGGCCGTGGTGTTGCGCTTGAGCGCCACCGTGGTGCGGAAATGCGTGGTGACGCTGGCGACCTGCTCGCTGCTCATGCCCTTGGCGTGCCAGGGCGTGACGGTGAAGCCGGGTGCGACGGCGTTGACGCGGATCTCCGGCGCCAGCACGCGCGCGAGCGACAGCGTCAGCGTGTTGAGCGCCGCCTTCGACGCGGCATAGGCGATCGAGCTGCCCACGCCGCTCAGGCCGGCGTTGGAGGTCACGTTGACGACGCTGCCGTGGCCCGCCATGCGCAGCGCCGGGGCCGCGGCGCGCGCCATCTGGAAGGGCCCGACGACGTTGACCGCGGTCAGGCGCAGGAAGTCGTCGGACGTGAGCCCGTCGAGGTTCGGCAGCGCGCAGAACTTGGTGACGCCCGCGTTGTTGACCAGCGCATCGAGCCGCCCGAAGGCCCTGGTCGTCTCCTCGACGATGCGCCGGCAGTCGGCGTCCTGGCTGACGTCGCCGGCGACGACGATCGCCTTGGCGCCGGCCGCCTCGCACTGCCTGGCGACAGCCTCGGCCTCCTTCAGCGAGCGCGCCGCGTTCACCGTCACGTTCCAGCCGCGCTTGGCGAGCATCAGCGCGGTGGCGGCCCCGACGCCGCTGGAAGAGCCGGTGACGATCGCCGTGCGTTGAGCCATGCGTTTACCCCCTTCGGTCCAGATTGATCTGCCGGCGCTCGCGTCGGCGCCGGCTGAGGATATAGCCGATCACGAAGAACGCCGCGGCGGTGACGACGGTGATGCCGCTGGAGAACGGCGCCAGGAGCAGGCTGACGAAGCCGAGGAAGTACATCAGTCCGACCATGGCGCGCCCTCCGGTCCGGCCGTTGCCCCCTTGGCCAAGCTACATGGTCGCCGACGAGCCGGCCATACCGATGGCATCGCCGTGGCGAAGCGGTGCCCGCGGACGCCAGGCTGTGGCGATGACCCGACCCGAACCCGTGACGATCGCCGTCGATGGCGCGGGGCCCGTTTCGGGCCTGTGGCAGGCGCCCGAGAGCGCGCGGACCTGCCTCGTGCTGGCGCACCGTCGCGCGGCTGGACGCGCGCGCTACGCTCGCGCTGTTCGACGAGGCCGACCACGCCTTTCACGTCCCGGCGAGGACAGGCCGCACGGACGCCGAGGTGATGGCGGCGATCCGACCGCCTATCGGAAGAGCTTGGCGTAGGTCTCGGGCTTGAAGCCGACGGTCGGCGCGCCGCCTGCCTCGAGGACGGGACGCTTGATCATCGAGGGCTGGGCGAGCATCAGCGCGATGGCCTTCTTCTCGTCGAGCCCCTTCTTGTCCTTCTCCGGCAGCTTGCGGAAGGTCGTGCCGGCGCGATTGAGCAGCGTCTCCCAGCCGACCGCGCGCGCCCATCCCTCCAGCTTCGCGCGGTCGATGCCGGCGGTCTTGTAGTCGTGGAAGTCGCAGGCGATGCCGTGCCGGTCGAGCCACGCGCGTGCCTTCTTCATGGTGTCGCAGTTCTTGATCCCGTAGATCGTGACGGACCCGGCCTTCGCCATCGTGCAACCTCGCCCTGATTCATGCCGCGCGGACCAGTCGAGATACGGGCGATCCGTATTGAAGTCCAGGGTCGCGTTCGCGGCGCAGCCGGGCGGCATCGGCCCGCGCCAAAGGATCGGATCGCGACGCTGCCCTAGGATGGTCTGTTGGCGCGGAACCTCGCCTCGAAGCCGCTCGCCTGACCCGGCAAGGGAGACGTCAGCGTGAGCGCTCCGCCCGCGCCGGACGCGATCGCCGTGGCAATGGCGAGCCCGAGGCCGGTGCCGCTTGCGGCGGTACGGCCGCGCTGGAACGGCCGGCACAGGCGGGCGAGCAACTCCGACGGGACAGCCGGCCCGCCGTTGACCACGGTCAGCTCGCCGTCCGGGGCCAGCGCGACGCGCACCGGCTGCTCCGGCGTCCCATGCTTCAGGGCGTTTTCGACCAGGTTTCGCGCCAGGATGGCAAAGGCGTCCGGATCGATGTCGGACAGGATCGGCGCGGCCGGGATGCGCAGCTCGATCCGGTCGGCGCATCCCTGCCCCAGTTCGTCGACCACCAGCCGAAGGATCGGCGCGATGTCGATCGCCTGGTCGGAGCGCAGGCGCCCGCCCTCCGCCTTCGCCAGTTGCATCAGCTTCTCCGACAGACGCGACAGGCGCTGCAGCGCCGCCTCGATCTGCCGGCCGCGGTCGCGTGCCGCCGCGTCCGTCGTCTCCGCCATCAGCCGCTGCGTCTGCGCCAGGGCGGCGGCGACCGGCGTGCGCAGCTCGTGGGCGGAATTGGCGGCGAAGCTGCGCTCGGCCTCGAGCGTGCGGCGCAGCCGGTCGAGCAGATGGTTCACCGCCTGGGCGACGGGTTCGATCTCGGACGGCAATCCCGCGGCCGCGACCGGGGCCAGGTCCGCGCTGCCGCGCGCCTCGATCCCCTTGCGCAATGCATGGATCGGCGCCACCGACGCGCGCACGACCGCCCAGACGCCGATGAGGCTGAGCGGGACGAGGAGACCGAGCGGCAGGGCGAGGCCACGGAACGCCTCGTTCGCGGCCGCGCGCCGGTGCGCCAGAGGCTCGGCCACCGCGATGGTGACGGTGCCTTGCAGCGCGGCATCGAAGTAGACGCGATGCGTCGGCGTATCGACGAAGCCCATCCCGGCAAAGGGCGGAAACACGGCGTCGTCCGCTTGGTGCGAGCGCAGCAGCACCTTCCCGGCCGCGTCCCGCACGACGTAGGTGAAATACTCGTCGTGCGGGCGCAGCGTGGCCACGCGCTGCGCGACGCCCTCCTCCTCGCGGCTGACGATGTCGATCACGGCGAGCGGAAGGATGCGCTGGGCGGTTTCCTCGAGCGCGCTGTCGAACACCTCGTCCATCTCGTGGCGCAGCTTCTGCGCCGTCACCAGCGCCGCGACGAACCACAACAGCGCAAATCCCGCGCCCAGCCCCAGCGACAGCCGCCACTGCAGGCTGCGCGGAGCCTTCATGATGCGGTCCCGAGCCGATAGCCGACGCCGCGGACCGTCTCGATGATGCCGTGGCCAAGCTTCTTGCGCAGGCGGCTGACATGCACCTCGATCGTGTTGCTTTCCACCTCGTCGCTGAAGGAGTAGAGCCGCTCTTCCAGCTGCGCCTTGGACAAGAGCTGGCCGGGGCGCTGCACGAGGGCTTCGAACAGGGCCCACTCGCGCGCGGTCAAGGCGACGTTCTTCCCGGCACGTGTGATCGACCTCGTGGCCAGGTCGATCCGCAGGTCGCCGATCTCGACCAGCGGGTTCGGGTTGCCGGAATAGCGCCGCGCGACGGCGTTCAGGCGCGCCGAAAGCTCCGACAGATCGAACGGCTTGACCATGTAGTCGTCGGCGCCCGCATTCAGCCCCTCGATCCGGTCGGATATCTGGTCGAGCGCGGTCAGGATGATCACCGGCGTGACGTCGCCCTTCGCCCGGCGGTCGCGCAGGAAGCCGATTCCGCGCCCGTCCGGCAGCATCAGGTCCAGCAGGACGAGGTCGTAGGCCGCGCTGGCGACGTGATCGGCCGCGGCGTCGAGCCGCGTGACCCAGTCCACCGAATGACCGTCGGCGGCGATCTGGTCGCGCACCGCGGCACCGAGGATCGCATCGTCTTCCACCAGCAGCACGCGCATCGGCCGACCCCGTTTCTTCCGGCCCGAGCCTAGTACGGTGCGGAACTGACGGCCACCTGAAGGGAAAAACGCCGTCGCCTTCAGGTCTCCGTCAGGTTCGAATGTCAAGAAAGGCGCCAAATCCCCGTAGCGGAGCACGCGCGATGAAAACGATGGTCCTGATTGCCACCATTCTGCTGGGTCCGCTGGGTGCGGGCATGGCCATGGCGGGCGACAAAGACTGCTTCGTGCCGATGGCCAACTGGCAGCCGCGCGACGCGGTCAGGAAGATGGCGGAGGCGCGGGGCTGGACCGTGCGCCGGATCAAGACGGATGACGGATGCTACGAGATCAAGGGCCGCGACGAGAATGGCCGCGAGATCGAGGCGAAAGTCGATCCCGGATCGCTGGCCATCGTCGAAGTGGAATACGAAGACCGCAAGGACCGCCGCCGCGGCGCGAAGAACGCAGCGCCCGCCGGCACCGGCAACAATGCGGCCCCCACCGGCACCGTCGCCCCGCCCGACAACGGTCTTTTCAAGAATCGCTCGGCGCCCAAGGTCGAGGTGCAGTGACGCCACCCGACGCCGGCTCGAGCCTGTTTCCAGACGCCCCGCCCCGCGCGGGGCGTTTGGCTTTGGCGCAGGGCCGAAGCTGACGACAGGCTGAAGCAGAATCCGCCCGGCCTTCAGGATCGCGACAGCCGCCGTCCATAGCGTGGGCGTCGCGACAACGCAGTTCCGGAGACGCACACGATGAAACCGCTTCTCGCCGCTCTCGCCGTGACCACGGCGTTGACCCTGCCCGGTCTGGCCATGGCCCGTCCGGTCACCCTGACCACGACGCTCAACGACTACGGCGGCAACGGCGCCTATCTCGCGCTGTACGTCACCGATGCGGCAGGCGCCTACAAGGGCACGCTGTGGATGGCGGGCGACAAGTCCAAGTACTACGGCAATCTCGGCGACTGGACGCGCGGGTCCGGCGGCAACCTGAACGAGATCAATGGAATCACCGGCGCCAGCGTCGGCGCGGGCCGATCGCTCAAAGTCACGCTCGACCTTGCCGATGCGCTGTTCGACGCCGGCTACAAGCTGCACATCGACGCCGCAGCCGAAAAAATGCGCGACAGCCCGTCCGAGGTGATCGTGCCGCTGACGGCCGCCGGCGCCGGCAAGCCCGTGGCCGGCCGCCGCTACATCCGGTCCTTCACCTACGGCTTCTAGCGCGCGTTGATCCGCGCGCAACCATTCGAGTCGGCGGCCGGATCAGCGGCCGCCTAGGCCCCGGCCGCCGAGGACGCATCCCATGCTGCGCCAGCTTCACAAGTTCCCGGGCCTTGTTGCCGCCGTCGTGGTCGGCGTCCTGGCCCTCGGCGGGTCGGTGCTGTCGGTCCTGCCCGCGCTCGACCGGGCCGGAACGGTGATCGCATCCGAGGGCCGGATCGGCGTTGCCGAGCTGGCCGGGCGGATCGCCGCCAACTATCCGGGGGTCGAGCAGATCCGGCACACCGCATCGGGCAAGGTCATCGCTTTCTACTTCGAGAATGACCGCCCGATGTCCGCCGTGGTCGACCCTGCCAGCGGCCAGGCGGTCGGCGGCTACGCCCCCTCGGCGTTCGAGCGCTGGATGACCAACCTGCATCGGTCGTTCTTCCTGGGCGATGGCGGGCGCATGGCGGCGGGCGCGGGGGCGCTGGCCATGCTGGTGCTGTCGCTGTCGGGGCTGCAGATGACGGCGCGGCGCATGGGCGGCTGGTGTCATCTGCTCGGCCGCGCGCGCGGCTCCTTCACGCAGCGCCTGCATGTCGATCTGGGCCGGCTGGCGGTTGCCGGGCTGGTGCTGTCCGCCGTCACCGGCATCTACATGTCGCTGACGACGTTCGAGTTGATCCCCGATGGGATGTCGCCATCCCCTGCCTTGTCCGCCAGGTCGGGCGGCGGCCGGACCCTGCCGGTCGACCGCATCGCGGCGCTGCAAGGGATCGATCTGGCCGAGCTGCGCCAGCTGACCTTTCCCGATGCCGGCGATCCGACCGATGTCTTCGGCCTGAAGACCGCGACGGGCGAAGGGGTCATCGACCGGGTGACCGGGCGGATGCTGGCCTGGCAGGATCATGGATTCGACCGGCAGGTCTACGAGCTCGTCTACATGCTGCACACCGGGAAGGGGCTGTGGTGGCTCGGCCTGATCCTCGGGCTGGCGGCGCTGAGCGTGCCCGTCCTGGGCGGAACCGGTGCGGTCGTCTGGTGGGTCCGCCGCCGCGTCTGCCCGCGCATCGCCGGCAACGCCGGCGTGCAGGCGGCGGATACGGTGATCCTCGTCGGCAGCGAAGGCGGCAGCACCTGGGGCTTTGCCCGCACGCTGCACGAGGCGCTGGTCGCCGCGGGCCACAAGGTGCACACCGCGCCGATGGACGGGGTCGCGCCGTCCTATCGCGCGGCAAGACGCATGTTCGTGCTGACCGCCACCTACGGCGACGGCGCGGCGCCGGCCACGGCCAGGTCCTTCCTGAAGCGGATCGAGGCGATCGCGACGCCGCCCGCCTTCCCCGTCGCGATCCTGGGCTTCGGCGACCGGCAGTTCCCGCAGTTCTGCGGCTACGCGCAAGAGGTCGACCGGGCGCTGGCCCGCAAGGGCTGGGCGAAGCTGATGCCGCTGGAGACGATCGACCGCCAGTCGGCCCAGGAATTCGCCCGCTGGGGCGAGAACCTGTCGCGGGCCATGGGCGAAGAAGTGACGCTGCAGCATGCGGCCGTCCGGCCCCGGACCCACGCCCTCACCCTGGTCTCCCGCACCGACTACGGCACCGAGGTGCAGGCGCCTACCAGCGTTCTCCGCTTCGCGGTGCCCAGGAGCAGCCTGCCGGCCCGCCTGGCCGGACGCGCGTGGCCGCGTTTCGCCGCGGGCGACCTGGTCGGCGTGCTGCCGCCGGGCTCGGCGGTGCCGCGCTACTACTCGCTGGCGACCTCGACCGCGGACGGCGTCGTCGAGATATGCGTGCGCAAGCATCCCGGCGGGCTGTGCTCGGGCCATCTGCACGGATTGCAGCCGGGCGACGCCATCGAGGCCTTCGTCAGGCCGAACCCCGGCTTCCGTCCCGCGCGCGGCCGCGCGCCGTTGATCCTGATCGGCGCCGGCACGGGCGTCGGGCCGCTGGCCGGCTTCATCCGCGCCAACACCGGCGCCCGTCCGATGCATCTCTATTTCGGCGCCCGGGATCCGGCCTCGGATTTCCTCTATCGCGACGAGATCGGCCGGTGGCTCGACGACCGGCGACTGACCAGCCTGCACACCGCCTTCTCGCGCGTCGCCGGCCGCGTCTACGTGCAGGACCGGTTGCGCCAGGATGCGGCAGCGCTGCGCCGGATGATCGCCGACGGCGCACAGATCATGGTCTGCGGCGGGCGCGACATGGCCGCTTGCGTCAGGGACGCGCTGACGGCCGTGCTGACACCCATCGGCCTCGAGCCCGCCATGCTGAAGGCCCAGGGAAGGTATGCCGAAGATGTCTACTGACCCGAAACGCCAGGCGCTCAACGGCGCCACGATGGGCACGCGCTGGTCGGCGCTGCTCTACGCCGGCGGCGGCGCCGATATCGCGGCGCTGCAGGCGGCGCTGGCCGACACCGTCGATCGCGTCGATCGCCAGATGTCGACGTGGAAACCGGACAGCGACCTGATGCGCCTCAACAGGGCCGCGCCCGGAGCATGGGTGCATGTGCCCGACGAGCTGATGTTCGTCCTGGCCAGGGGGCTCGAGGTCGGACGCGCATCGGGCGGCGCGTTCGATATCGGCCTGGGCGATCTGGTGGATGCATGGGGCTTCGGTTCCGCCGGGACGGCGCCCGACGCCGCGGCGATCCGAAGCCTTCTGCGCCGGGAGCGGCCGCCGGCGCACGAGGTGCTGGAGCTGGACGCGGCGGCGTTGCGCGCGCGCAAGCACGCGTCGCTGAAGCTCGACCTGTCGGGCATCGCCAAGGGCTTCGGCGTCGACCAGATGATGGACGTGCTCCAGGCGCACGGCATCGACCATGCGCTCGTCGGCCTGGATGGCGAGCTGAAGGCGCGCGGCTGCAGGCCGGACGGCGCGCCGTGGGTCGTGGCGGTCGAGAAGCCGGACTACGACGCGCGCAGCCCGATCGGGGTGATCGCGCTGCGGGATGCGGCCGTCGCCACCTCGGGCGACTACCGGCACTGGGTGGATGTGGGACAGACGCGGTTTTCCCACACGATGGACCGGTCGCGCGGCGGACCGGCAAGCAACGCGATCGCATCGGTCTCGGTCGTCGCCCGGCGTTGCATCGACGCCGACGCATGGGCGACCGCGCTGCTCGTTCTCGGGCAAGCCGATGGCGCCGCGCTGGCCATGAAGCGCGGCATGGACGCGCTGTTCATCGCGCGGACGGCCGATGGGCTGATCGAGATTCCCGTCGGCGCCGTCTTCCAGGAGCACCGCCGACGGCCCGAGCCTGACGCCCGCGGCGCCCGCGCGGCCTGATCACAGCCGCTTGGCGACTTCCTCGAGCATGACCTCGGTCGCGCCGCCGCCGATCGACTGGATGCGCGCGTCGCGCGCCAGGCGCTCGATCGCGCTGCCGCGCATGTAGCCGAAGCCGCCGTGGAACTGCAGGCAGTCGTACATCACCTCGTTCACCAGCTCGCCGCAATAGGCCTTCACCATCGACACTTCCTTGGTGACCTCGTGCCCCTGCGCGTCGCGCCAGGCCGCGGCGCAGACGAGCTGGCGTCCGGCCTCGACCTTCGCCGACAGCATCGCCAGGCGCTGGCGGACCGCCTGCTTCTCGTAGAGCGGCGCGCCGAACGCCTTGCGCGTACGGACGTAGTCGAGCGTCAGATCGAGCGCGGCCTGCGCCTCGCCCATCGCCATGGCGCCCAGCACCAGCCGCTCGTTCTGGAAGTTCCTCATGATGGCGTAGAAGCCGCGCCCCTCCGCGCCGAGCACCGCGTCCGCCGGCACGGTGCAGTCCTCGAACACGAGCTCCGCCGTGTCGGACGAGCGCCAGCCATGCTTGTCGAGCGCCCGGGCGACGCGGAAGCCGGGCGCGCCCTTCTCGACCAGGAACATGGTGATGGCGCGGCTCGCCGGGGAAGCGGCATCGGTCTTGGCCGCCACGCAATAGAGGTCGGCATGCACGCCGTTGGTGATGTACGTCTTGGCGCCGTCGAGCCGGTACGAGTCGCCGACGCGCCGCGCCCTGGTGCGGATGCCCTTCACGTCCGAGCCGGCATCGGGCTCGGTGACGGCGATCGCCATGATCGTCTCGCCGGCGACCACGCGCGGCATCCATTTCGCCTTCTGCGCCGCGCTGCCGGCGTTGAACAGGTGCGGCGAGGCCATGTCGGTGTGCACCAGCACGGTGATGGCGACGCCGGAATAGGTCGACCGCCCGAGCTCCTCCGCCAGCACCATGGTCGCCAGCGTGTCCATGTCCGCGCCGCCGCACGCGGCAGGGTAGCGGATGCCGAGGAACCCGAGGCTCCCCATGCGCCGCAGCACCTCGCGCGGCACGAACCCGTCGCGCTCCCACGCGTCGGCACGGGGCTTGATCTCCTCTTCCACGAAGCGGCGCACCTGCGCGCGCAGCAGCTCGTGCTCGGGCGAGAACCAGGGGGAGGACGCGCCGGTGGACGGCGTGCAGCGATCCGGGGAAGCGGTCACGTCACGTTCCTGAATGACCTACCGACCGCAGACGCTAGGCAGACGGCGGAATCAGGTCAAACCCGGCGGGCGGCCTACCCGCCGCGCGGCCCCGGCCACTCCGGCCGGGCGGCCGGGTCGACGATCGTCATGCCGACGCCGTCGGTCGCGCGCACGGGGACCGATCGCGGGTCGAAGCAGTCCAGGCAGAAGACGTTGACGCCGAAATGGTCGGGCGCCGCGCGCTTGCGGTGGAACACGTAGATGCCGCAGCGATTGCAGAAATAGTGCTTTGCCCGGCGCGTGTTCCACTGGTAGAGCGTCAGCGCGGCCTCGCCGTCCAGGACCGTCAGCGCCTGCTCCGGCACCTTCGCCATCACGGCGTTGCGCTTGACGCAGAGCGAGCAGTCGCAGGTGGTGAGCTCCGCGATGGCCGCGTCGATGCGGAAGCGCACCGCGCCGCAATGGCAGGAACCTGGCAAGCCGCTCATCGCGCCCAGAGCCCGAAGATCGCGAGGCGGACGAGCAGCACCAGCGTGCCCGCGGCCACAAGGAGAATGCTGAGCGCCACGAGGAAGATGGCGAGGCCGACCGGCGAGCCCCAGCCGTACCAGGCCATCGCCCGCTCCGCGGCCCTGGACTCCTCGTGCCTTGATGAGGTGCTCATGCCGGCTCCCGGATTGTCGGGCCGAATGCCCGGAACGTCATCCTAGCCCACCGGCGTAGAATAGTCGCCGCCCTGCTCCCACTCGATCGCGCCGAACTCTTGAGGTGACGCCGCAGACGACGCGGTTGATGCCGCGCACCTGGTTGATGATGCGGGTGGCCACGCGCGCCAGGAAATCGTGCGGGAAGGCATGGAAGTCCGCCGTCATGCCGTCGCTCGAGGTGACGGCGCGCGGCGCCAGCACGTGGTCGTAGGCGCGGCCGGCGCCCATCACGTCGACGCTGCGCACGGGTGGCGGGCGATCAACCCACCAGCACCATGCCGCAGCCCTTCGCGGCGCCGCGATCGAACGTCATCGTCCGTTCGCACCCTGCCGCCGCGGCCGAGCGCTCGATCAGGCAATCGGCAAAGTCTGCGCTCCCGGCTTGAAACGCGCGCACGGCCTTCCAGACCGTCTCCGCCCGCTCGACGACGATCTCCTTGGTTCGCAACAAGCCCTCGAAGGCCAGCACGAGCTGCGTGCGATCCAGGTCATACGCCGAGGAAAGGACCCATGCCAGCTCCACCACCGAGACCAGAGGAACGAAGCCCGGCGAGCCGACCGACAACGACTCCACGAGCCGCGTCGCCTGCGGCGACTGCCGCGCGTCGTCCTGCATGATGTAGCGCACCAGGACGTTGGTATCCAATCCGATCAACGGCCCGAGTCCTTGGCGGATGCGCCGCGCCGCGCGATGGCGGCATTCATGTCTTCGATCGAAACCGACTTTCGCGGCTTGCCGAACATGCCCTTCAAGGCCGTCACGGACCTCGTGGCGGCGATGAACTCGTACCGGCCCGGTGCGATCTCGACGAACTCGACGCGGTCGCCTGCGTCGACGCCCAAGGCTTCACGCACGGCCGCAGGTATCGTGATCTGGCCTTTGCTGGTGAGCGTGGCTGTCGTCATTGCCGGCTGCCCAATGGTTCTACCTTACTTTACTGTAAGGCGACCGCCCTGGCAAGCCTGTGCCGAACACCCGATCGATCCTGGCCGCCTGCGCCCCCTCACTCCCACTCGATCGTGCCCGGCGGCTTCGACGTGACGTCGTAGACGACGCGGTTGATGCCGCGCACCTGGTTGATGATGCGGGTGGCCACGCGCGCCAGGAAATCGTGCGGGAAGGCGTAGGAGTCGGCGGTCATGCCGTCGGTCGAGGTGACGGCGCGCAGGGCCAGCACGTGGTCGTAGGTGCGGCCGTCGCCCATGACGCCGACCGAGCGCACCGGCAGCAGCACGGCGAAGGCCTGCCAGATCCGGTCGTACAGGCCCGCCTTGCGGATCTCGTCGAGATAGATCGCGTCGGCCTTGCGCAGGATCGCGAGCTTGCCGCCGTCGACCGGGCCGGGAATGCGGATGGCGAGGCCGGGGCCGGGGAACGGATGGCGGCCGACGAGGCTCTCGGGCAGGCCGAGCTCGCGGCCGAGTGCGCGCACCTCGTCCTTGAACAGCTCGCGCAGCGGCTCGACCAGCTTCAGCTTCATGCGCTCGGGCAGGCCGCCCACGTTGTGGTGCGACTTGATCGTGACGGACGGGCCGCCGGCGAAGGAGACGGATTCGATCACGTCGGGATAGAGCGTGCCCTGGGCCAGGAACGCGGCGCCGCCGATCCTGTGCGCCTCCTCGTCGAACACGTCGATGAAGGTGGCGCCGATGACCTTGCGTTTCTCCTCGGGGTCGGCGACGCCGGCAAGGCGCTCGAGGAACAGGGCGGAGGCGTCGCGGTGCACCAGCGGGATGTTGTAGTGGCCGCGGAACAGGTCGACGACCTCCGCGGCCTCGCCCTCGCGCATCAGCCCGTGGTCGACCAGGATGCAGGTGAGCTGGTCGCCGATCGCCTCGTGGATCAGCACGGCCGCGACCGAGGAGTCGACTCCGCCCGACAGCCCGCAGATCACCTTGCCCTTGCCCACCTGGGCGCGGATCGCCTGGATCGCATGCGCGCGGAAGGCCTTCATGGTCCAGTCGCCGGTGCAGCCAGCGATGCGCTTGGCGAAGGTCTCGAGCAGCCTGCCGCCGTCGGGCGTGTGCACGACCTCGGGATGGAACATGACGCCGTAGAAGCGCCGCGCCTCGTCGGCGAGGATGGCGAAGGGCGCGCCCGGGCTGGTGCCGACCGGCTTGAAGCCGGGCGGCAGCCTGGTGACGCGGTCGCCGTGGCTCATCCACACGGGATAGCGCTCGCCCTTCCGCCACACGCCCTCGAACAGCGGGCTCGGCTCCTTGACCTCGACGTCGGCGCGGCCGAACTCGCGGTGGTCGCTGGTCTCGACCGTGCCGCCGAGCTGCGCGCACATGGCTTGCTGGCCGTAGCAGATGCCGAGCACCGGCACGCCCATCTCGAACACCGTGACCGGCGCGCGCGGCGTGTGCGTCTCCGTCACCGAGGCGGGTCCGCCGGAGAGGATGACCGCCTTGGGCGCGAAGGCGCGGATCGCCGCGTCGTCCATGCGGTTGAAAGGATGGATCTCGCAGTAGACGCCCGCCTCGCGCAGGCGGCGCGCGATCAGCTGCGTGACCTGGGAGCCGAAGTCGAGGATGAGGATCTTGTCGGTCATAT